>NZ_MKJY01000229.1 GCF_001942465.1 Actinomadura sp. CNU-125 | reverse complement strand
ACGCCCGTCAAGCGCACGACCATCGTCATGCCGGTCCGGGAGATGGGCGAGGAGACGCTCTGGTCGCTCGGCGCCCGGGGCGTGGGCGGCGACGTGGCCGCGACGATCGATCCCGGCGTGTCCGGCGGCTCGCTCCGCGACCTGCGCGGCACGACCGTCGCGCTCAGCGAGGACGTCGCGGGCGGCCTGGAGGTCGGCGCCGCGGCGGAGCTGTGGCTCGGGGACGGGACGCGCGTCGAACCCCGCGTCGTCGCGATCTACGAGCGCGGCCACGGCTTCGGGGACGTCCTGCTCCCCCGCGACCTCGTCGCCGGGCACACCGGCACCCCGCTCGACGACCACGTCCTCGTCCGGGCCGAGGACGGCGCCGACCTGGCGGGCGTCACCGCCGCCTACACCGGCGTCCGCGCGATCGACGCGGACGAGTTCGGCGCGCGGGTGTCGGAGCAGGTGCGGCTGCAGGGCTTCGTCAGCCTGATCGTCGTCGCGGCGATCGGCGGGTTCATCGTGATCGGTCTCGTCACCACCCTGGCGCTGGCGACGGCGGCGCGCCGCCGCGAGTTCGTCCTGCTGCGGCTGGTCGGCGCGACCCGGCGGCAGGTGCTGCGGGCGCTGCGGCTGGAGGCGCTGATCGTGCTCGGCACCGGTGCGCTGACCGGGACGCTCATCGCCGCGGTCACCCTGCTGGCCTTCGCGATCGGGGTGACCGGCCTCCCGCTGCCCGCGGTCTCACTGCCGACGGCCGCCGCGATCCTGCTCGGCGTCGCCGGTTCCGGCGCCGCGGCGATCCTGCTCCCGGCGCGCACGATGCTGCGCCGCGACTCCGCCCCCACCATCTCCTGAAAGGCCCTGACCATGGGAAACACCGTTCGCTGGACGCTCGTCGCGCTGCTCGTCGCGATCAACGCCGGGACGAACGTCGCCCTGGAGGACACCTGGTATGGGATCGTCGTCGGCGTCGTCACCGGCGTGGGCGCCATAGCCCTCGTGATCGACCACCTCGTCCGAGGCCGGCGCCGCACCCGCTGACGAAGCTCCCGCACCCCATCCGGAAAGGAAAACCTCCCGCCCATGAACACCCCCATGACGTGGATCGCCGCGCTGCTGCTCGTCGCGGCCTATCTCGTGACCCGTCTCGGCCTGGACGGCACGTGGCGCACCGTCATCGGCATCGGCCTCACCGTCGCGGCCGTCGCGCTGGGATTCACCGCCTTCACCCGCGGCCGGAGCGAGAACGACGACTGAGACCGGACCGTACGGGCGGGCCGCCGGGCGACCGAACCCGGCGGCCCGCCCACGCGCGGCGCCGGACGCCGTTACCATCACGGAGTGCCAAGATCCCGTTGGCACGCTCTGTACCGGAACGGCGTGAAATGGATGATGTCGAGGTCCGGCACCTGCCGGACAACCTGCCGCAGCTGTTCGCCGACGACGCGGACGGCCGTGCGGACGGCGGGGCCGAGCGGGCCCTCTCGGTGCCGCTGCCCGAGGGCGACGTGGTGTGGCCCGACCCCGGCTACCCGCAGCGGCAGATGCTCTTGCGGCCGGCGTTCTGGCTGAGCGACGACCCCGTCGACGGCGACCTGTGGACCCGGCTGCGGGCCGAGCACGAGCGGTCCGGGCTGTGGCCGCTGCTGCTGGACGAGTCCGACCAGCCGTGGGCCGCCGGGCAGATCGCGCCCGAGCCGGTCTCCGAGATCGGCAACTACGTCCCCCACGCGTTCATGTACGAGGTGTGGACCGACTACGTCGACCAGGCCGCCGACGACGACCACGACGATCTCGCCCCGTTCGGGCGGCACTGCCCCGGACCGGCGCCCCCCGGCGCCCTCCTGGACGACCCCGGCGTGATCGCCGACCGGCACGCCCGGACGATCGCCGCGCGGGCGCCGTCCCTCGGGCTCGCGGCCGTCGACCGGGGCGCCGACGCGATCGCCGCCGTGGGCTGGCAGGGCGCCCTGAACCACAACGAGTGGACCGCGCCGCTCGCCGCCGTCCTGCGCGGCTGGGAGGACCGCTTCGGCGCCCGCGTGATCGGCCTCGGCTTCAACACGCTCGAACTGAGCGTCGCGGCGCCGCCCGTCACGACGCGGCACGCGGTGCACGTGGCGGCCGAGCACTGGGCGTTCTGCCCCGACATCCTGTTCCAGGGGCCGGGCACCCTCGCCGGGTACGCCGAGGAGATCCGCGGCAAGACCTGGTGGTCGTTCTGGTGGGACTGACGCCCGCCGCCGGAACCACCGGCTAGGACGGGCGGGCGCCGAGCATCCGCAGGCACAGGTGGGCCGTCAGGGCGCCGACGTCCTCGGGGGTGCGCGCGCCCTCGGGCCGGTACCAGCGGCACACGTCGATGGCGAGCGACGACATGGCGCGGGCGGTGCCCTCGACGTCCGCGACGTCGAACTCCCCCGCCGCCGCGCCCGCCCGCACCTCGTCGCGGACGAGCGCGCGGACCCGGCGGCGCAGGGCCGCGATCCGCTCGGCGTGCGGGGCCCGCAGCGCGCCGAGCTCGTTCTGGATGACGCGGGCGGCGCGGTGGTGGCGGGCGTGCCAGCACGCGAACGCGTGCATCAGGGCCCGCACCCGCGCGGACGGGCCCTCGACGCCGTCCACCGCGCCCTCCAGTTCGGCGAGGACGGACTCGTGCACGGTCAGCGCGATCCGGAACAGCAGGTCGGCCTTGGTCCGGTAGTGCACGTACAGGGCGCCGGCGCTCATGCCCGCCCCGGCGGCGATGTGCCGGGTGGACGTGCCGTGGTACCCCAGCTCGCCGAAGGAGTCGACGGCCGCGCGCAGCAGCCGCCGCGACGCGTCCGGCGTGACCGCGTCCCACATGTCGGAGCCCATGCGACGATCCTAAGCGACCGCTCAGTAGACTGTGCGCGCCATTCCGCCCTCGGCTGCCGATTCCAGGAGGATCCACATGCGGCGCACCGTCTTCGAAACCGACCATGACCTGTTCAGGGAGTCCGTGCGGGAGTTCATCGAGCGGACGCTCCTCCCGCTGGACGAGGACATCCGCGATGAGCGGATGCTCAGGCGCGAGGTGTGGCTGGAGGCCGGGCGGCAGGGCTTCCTCGGCATGCAGGTGCCGCAGGAGTTCGGCGGGCAGGACGCCGGCGACTTCCGTTTCAACGCGGTGATCGGCGAGGAGCTGGCCCGGGTCGCGGTCGCCTACAACTCGATCTTCAGCATCCACATCGACATCTGCGCCCCGTACCTGCTGGAGCTCGCGACCGCCGAGGCGAAGAAGAAGTGGCTGCCGGGCTTCTGCAGCGGTGAGACGATCGCCGCGATCGGGATGACCGAGCCGTCCGGCGGGTCGGACCTCGCGGCGCTGAAGACGACGGCGGTGCGCGACGGCGGCTCCTGGGTGATCAACGGCTCGAAGACGTTCATCACCAACGGCGGCCACGCCGACCTGGTGATCGTCGCGGCGAAGACCGACCCGGAGCGCGGCGCCAAGGGCATCACGCTGTTCGGCGTCGAGGCCGGGACGCCCGGGTTCGCGCGGGGCACGAAGCTCGACAAGGTCGGGCAGCCCGAGGCCGACACGTCCGAGCTGTTCTTCGAGAACGTCCGCGTCCCCGACTCGCACGTGATCGGCGAGCTGAACCGGGGCTTCGTCCACATGATGGAGCGGCTCTCGCAGGAGCGGCTGTCGTGCGCGATCGGGAACGTGGCGCACGCGCGCGGCGTCCTCGACGAGACGATCGAGTACGTCCGGGAGCGCAAGGCGTTCGGGCAGCCGATCGGGGCGTTCCAGCACAACAAGTTCCTGGTCGCCGAGCTGATCACCAAGCTGGACGTGGCGCAGGCGTTCGTCGACCAGTGCCTGGCGGCGCACGTGGCCGGGGAGCTGAGCGCCGTCGACGCGTCCAAGGCCAAGTACTGGTCGTCGGACGTGCAGAACCAGATCATCGACGGTTGCGTGCAGCTGTTCGGCGGCTACGGGTACATGCGCGAGTACCGGGTCGCGCGGGCATGGATGGACGCCCGGGTCACCCGGATCTGGGCGGGCACCAACGAGATCATGAAGGAGATCATCGGCCGCGACGCGGGCCTGTAGCCCGCCCCGCCGCTCCCCGACGGGACCGCCACCGGCCCCTCGCCGGTGGCGCCCGGCTTGCCTCGACCGAGCTATCTGATCTCGGCTTTCTTGACCTGGGCTTCCTTGACCACGGCCGACTACTCTTGCGAGAGTAGTCGTGTGTCGTCAATCCGCATCTTCATCCTCGGCGCCCTGTCCGAGCGCGGCCCGATGCACGGCCACCAGCTCCGTCTCCTGTCCGAGGAGGAGCACCTCGACCTGTGGACCGACATCACCACCGGCGGGCTCTACGGGGCCATCAAGCGCCTCGCCGCGGAAGGGCTGATCGAGGAGGTGCGGACGGAGCAGGTCGGCTCCTACCCGCAGCGCAAGATCTGGCGGATCACCGACGTCGGCGCGCAGACGCTGTCCTCGCTCCGGCTGAACGGGCTGCGCGAGATCGTGCACCACCCCGACCCCTTCGACCTCGTCCTGACCCGGCTCGATCCGGAGCATCTCGACGACCTCCCCCCGATCATCGACGCGCGCATCACCTCGCTCCGGGCGACGCTCACCGAGTACGAGACGCACGCGCGGACGATCGCCCGCTACCTGACCGTGGCGGAGTCGCTCGCGATGGAGCACCGCGTCGAGCGGTTGCGCGCCGAGATCACCTGGCATGAACGACTGGCGTCTCGGCTGCCCGAGCTGGTCGGTGACGAGAGGACACGGAGGGGATCCGAATGAACCGCCCGACCGAAGCGCCGGGGGCCGCCCGCTCGACCTGGCTCGCGTTGGCCGTCCTGCTGGCGGGCGCCTTCATGGCGCTGCTGGACACCACGATCGTCAACGTCGCCGTTCCCACGATCTACACCGGCCTGGACGCGTCGGAGTCGACGCTGTCCTGGGTGATCTCCGGCTACATGCTCGCCTACGGCCTCGCGCTGGTCCCGGCGGGCCGCGTCGCGACCGGTACGGCCACAAGCCGGTCTTCATCACCGGGCTGATCCTCTTCACGGTCTTCAGCACGGCCTGCGCGCTCGCGGCGAACGAGCTGCAGCTCACCCTCGCGCGCGTCGCCCAGGGGTTCTCGGCGGGGGTCTTCTACACCTCCATCACCGCGCTCATCCAGCTGATGTTCCCCGGGGCGCTCCGCGGCCGGGCACTGGCGATCATGGGGGCGGTCATCGGTTTCTCCAGCGCCCTGGGCCCGCTCGCGGGCGGCCTCATCATCGAGGCGTTCGGCGCGGAGCACGGCTGGCGCTACATCTTCGGCGTCAACCTGCCGATCGGCGTCCTGGCGGCCGCCGCCGCGGTCCGGCTGCTGCCCTCCTACGCCCGGACCGGGGCGGACTCCCGGGCCGACCGGGGCGGGTTCGTCCTGCTCACCGCGGGCCTCGCGGCGCTGCTCGTCCCGCTCATCCAGGGCCAGGAACAGGGCTGGCCTCTCTGGTCGTACCTCACGCTGATCGCCAGTGTCCCGCTGCTGGCCGGCTTCGCCCTGTGGGAGCGCCGGGTGGCGGGGCGCGGCGGGAACCCGCTGGTCCCGCCGCGGCTGTTCAGGAACCCCGCGTTCACCGGCGGCGTCGTGCTGGCCCTGGTCTACTTCGCCGCGTTCACCAGCATCTTCTTCACCATCGCGCTGCTGTGGCAGGCGGGGCTGGACGCGTCGGCGCTGGAGACGGGCCTGCTGCTGATGGTCTTCGCGATCGGCACGATCATCGGCGCCGCGCAGAGCGACGAGCTCGCCGCCCGGTTCGGCCGCACCGTGCTCGTCATCGGCCTCGGCATGGTCACCCTCGGCATGGTCGCGATCCTGATCGTGCTGTCGGTCGTCCCGCCCGCCGACCTGCGCGGCTGGCCGCTGGTCGCGCCGCTGCTCGTCGGCGGCATCGGCAGCGGGCTGTTCATCCCGCCCAACATGGACTTCATCGTGGCGACCGCCGACCGGAGCGAGGCCGGCGCGGCCAGCGGGGTCATCGGCGGCATGCAGCGGGTGGGGAGCGCGATCGGCATCGCCGTGACGGGGCGCGTCCTGTTCGACACCCTCGATTTCACGGGCGGCGACGCCGCCGACGTCGTCTTCACCCGGAGCGCCACGTTCGCGATGGCCGCCAGCGTCGCCTTCGTGATCATCGCGTTCGCGCTCGTCTTCACGCTGCCCAGGCGGAGCGGCGGCGAGGCGGGCACCGTCCCCGAGGCGACGGAGCGCCGGGACGCCCCGATCCCCCACCAGGGCGGCTGACGGCGCTCGGCACGCGAGGAAGGGACACCATGTCACGGGAACGCATCTTCGCCTGGCACCTCGAACTGCAGGCCGTCCATCACCGGCTGGAGAAGGCACTGGAGGACGCTCGGGCGGCGATCCGCTCCGGCAAGCGCGCGCCGGTTCTCGCGCCCGAACTCCGCGACTTCTGCTACGACTTCTGCTCGGCGCTCGGGCGGCATCATCGCAGCGAGGACAGCGACTTCTTCCCGGCCCTGCTGGCGCGGATGCCGGAGCTGGAAACGGCCGTCACGCACCTCGTCCGCCATCATGAGGTGCTCGCGGAACTCCTCACCGATTTCCAGCGCGCACTGGCCGTGGCCGAATCACCGAAGCTGCTTCTCGAACAGATCAACACCATCAAGTCGGTCATGAAAACGCATTTCGCGGCCGAAGAGCGATCGCTGAACTACGCCCTCCGCCGGCTCGACGCGCCGGAGCGCGACGTACGGCGGATGCTCGGCGACGTGTGACGTCAGCGGGCGCGTCCGGGCCGCGCCGCCGCTTCGAGGAACGGACGCAGCGTCGCGGCGAGCTCCCCGACCCGTTCGAAGATCGTGAAGTGGTGGCCGTCGTGCCGCACGACCGTGCAGCCCGCGTCCGTGCAGCGCCACCACCCCTCCCCCGCGTCCGCTTCCACGAGCGCGTCCCCGCGCCCCAGGAACACCAGCAGCGGTGCGGAGATCCGGCGCGGCGGGGACGCGGGCCGGTAGGACACGGCGCCGCGGAGGTCGGCCCGCAGCAGCGGCAGGAAGAACGCGGCCGCGATCGACGGGCTGAGACCGTCCGGCACACCGCCCACGGCCCGGAGTTCCGCCAGCAGCGCCCGGTCGTCCAGGCTGAGGACCTCCCGTCTCCAGGCCGCGCTCCGCTGCGGCGGGTTGCGGCCGGAGACCACGACCATCCGGAGGCCCGGGAACGCCAGATCCCGGTTCGCGAGCGCCATCTCGTAGGCGACGAGACCGCCCATGCTGTGCCCGAACAGGAAGTGGGGCCGCCCGGCCGCCGTCTCCCGGACGGTACGCGCGAGGTCCGCGGCGGTCGCGCGCACCGACGTCGGCACCGGTTCGGCGGCACGGGACCCCCGCCCGGCCAGTTCCAGGGGGACGACTTCGGCGTGTTCGGCGAACCGTTCCCGCCAGGGCCGGAAGACGCGCGCCGAGCCGCCCGAATACGGGACGCAGAAAAGCAGCGGCCGTTCCCTCATTTGTGGAAATCCTCCGGCACGGTGGCCGCGATCCGGATCGCACGAGGACGTTCGGCGGGCAGGAGAAGGGAGTTCAGTTCCGCGCGGATCAACGCTTCCGTCTCCGGTCCCGGGTCGGCGACCGCGATGTCCAGGTCGATGGCGTTCTCACCGTTCACGTCCTGTTCCAGCCGGGGCGTGCAGCGCACCACCCCCTCGATGGCGTGCACGGTCTGGCGCAGCCCGCCGAGCGACACCTTCTCGCCGCGGATCACCGCGAAATCGGACAGCCGGCCGCGAAAGTAGTGGTGGCCGTCGTCGTCGATCGTGAAGACGTCGCCCGTGGCGATCCGGCCGGGGGCGATCAGGGTGCGCTCGGCGGGCGGACCGCCGATCTTGCGCTCCAGAACGGTGTCCGATTCCACGAGCAGTTCGCCGGTGTCGTCCCGCAGCGCCGTGCGGACGCCCGGCAGGGGCAGCCCGGCGGACGCGTGCCGGGAGTGCGGTTCGGCGTGGGCCGCGAGGGTCAGGACGCGCGGACCGGCCTCGGTGAGGCCGTACGTGAGGTACAGCTCGCCGCGCGGGCGGGCCGCGAGCAGCCGGGTCACGTGGGCCGGATGCATCCGGTCCCCGCCGATGGTCAGGACCCGGGGGCCCGGCGCCGGGACGATGCCCCGCGCCAGCAGCCGCCGCGCGAGTTCCGGCGTGATGGACGTGTGGGTCACGCCCCGGGCGGCGATGGCCGACTCGAATGCGGCGGGGGTGAACGGCGGGCCGGTCACGACGATCCGGGCGCCCGTCACGTACGCCGCGAGCACCTGGGCGACCATCGCGTACGAGTAGTACAGCGGAAGGTTCACCAGCACGGTGTCGGCGGCCGTGAGGCCGACGGCCGCGGCGTGCCGCCGGGCGTTGCGCAGCAGCGCGTCGATCCTGTGCAGGCAGGCGCTGAACGCGCCCGACGTACCGGACGTCGACAGCAGCGCCCGTCCGGAACGGTACGGCGGCGGCGCGGCGCCGCCGAACGGCCGCCGCCGCGTCGCCGACGGCCCGGACCCCGGCCGCACCGTACC
>NZ_MKJY01000228.1 GCF_001942465.1 Actinomadura sp. CNU-125 | reverse complement strand
CGGCCCAACGGTGCGGCGAGGGCGTCGCGCAGGGCGCTTCGCCGGGTCGGCGGGCAGCGCGCGGGAGCGCCAGCCGACGAAGCCGTCCGGACGGACGAGCGCCGCGCCGTCCGGGGACGCGCCGAACGCGGCCGTCCAGCGGCCGTCCGGGTCCGGGAGGTGCGCGGCCGAGTCGGCGGGGCGGCCGGTGAACGCGAACGCGTCGATCGGGACGCCGAGGTCCGCGGCGGCCGCGGCGGACGCCGCCTGCCACGCGGCGGCCTCCGCCGGTCCGGTGAACAGCACGAAGCGCCGCCGCACCAGGTCGATCGTGGAGCGCCGCCCGCGTCCAGGTGCGGCGCCCGGGTGCCCGGACGGCCGCTCGGCGCCGGTTCCCAGACGGCCCGCGTCGGCGGCGGCGTCGTCCTCGGCGACGACCGCGGCGAGACCGGTAGCGCTGGCCGAGCACCACGACCGGGTCGGGCACGAGGTCCGGGTCGGGCGCGGCGCCCCCCGCGCCGGGCCGGTCCTTGGACCGCAGCACCGCCTGCCGCACCGTCGCCTCCGCCACCGGGCGGCGCTCGTCCTCGTAGGTGTCCAGGAGCGGCGCGGCGGCGCGGCCCTGCAGCACCGCCGCGAGCTTCCACGCGAGGTTGTGCGCGTCCTGGACGCCGGTGTTCGAGCCGAACGCGCCGGTCGGCGGCATGACGTGCGCGGAGTCCCCGGCGAGGAAGACGTTCCCGGCGCGGAACCGGTCCGCGACGCGTCCGGCGGACTCCCAGGGCAGCGCGGACCGGACGTCCACCTCCAGGTCCGGGACGCCCGCCGCGGCGCGCACCAGTTCGGCGCAGCGCTCGGGGGTGAACTCGGCCGTCTCCTCCGGGTCGCACATCACGTGCAGCATCCAGTGGTCGGCGTTGTTGACCGGCAGCAGCGCGCAGCGGACGCCCGCGCCCGCGATGTAGCACATGATGAAGCGGCGGTCGCCGAGGACGGCGGCCAGGTCGGCGCGGAACTCGATGTTGAGGAAGAAACCGAGCCGGCCCGGCCCGGACATGCCGATGCCCAGCCGCTCGCGCACCCGGCTCCCCGCGCCGTCCGCCGCGACGACGTACCGGGCGCGCAGCGTCCGGGCGGCGCCGCCGCCGACGGGACGCAGCGTCGCCGCGACCCCGTCGTCCAGCGGTTCGAGATCGGTGCACTCGGTCGTGTACCGCACGTCGGCGCCCAGCTCGCGGGCCCGGCCGAGGAGGATCGGCTCCAGCTCGTGCTGGTGGCACATGCACCACGACGTCGGGGCGAGCCCGTCGTAGGCCGCGGCGTCGAACTGGAAGTACGACCGGTCCAGCCCGCCGAGCGGGCGGCCGGCCAGCGTGTCCATCACGATGATGCCGTCGTTGCCCGCCAGCTCCCGGGCGGACTCGGTGCCGCGGACGCGGTCCTCCAGGCCGATGCCGCGCAGCAGTTCCATCGTCCGGGGGGTGAGGCCGCGCGCCCGCGGATGGGTCGCCCGGCCCTCGTGCCGCTCGACGACCACCGTCTCGATGCCGTGCCAGCCGAGGAACGCCGCCGCCGACAGTCCCACCGGCCCCGCGCCCACCACGAGCACCTGCGCTGTCTCCGGGAGCATGATCGTCCTTCCGTCGGGGATCCGCCGTCCAGCCGGATCCTTTCCGACGGCCTTCTAGGACCGCTCGACGCGCACTGGACCGGACCGGTCCAGCGACCGTCCAGGCCGCTGTGGCCGCCGCGGCGCAGAATGCCGACCACAGGTTCCGTGCGATGGAGGACGCCATGACCGCAGATCCGGCGGAGGAACTCGACTTCCCACCGGCGACGCCCACACCCCTCGCCCCCGCGCCGGTGTACGAACGGCTGCGCGGCTCCGCGCCCGTCGTGCGCGTCCGGCTGCCCAACGGCGACCGCGCCTGGCTGGTGACCCGGCACGACGACAACCGGCTGCTGTTCGCCGACCGGCGGCTGAGCCGGCGGGCCGCCGCGCTGCCGGGCGCCCCGCGGCTGCGCGCGGCGCCGCTGGAGACCAGGTCGATCACCACCCTGGACCCGCCGGAGCACACGCGGATCCGCAAGCTGGTGCAGGCCGAGTTCACCACGGGACGCGTCGAGCGGCTGCGGCCGCGGATCACCGAGGTGACCGACGAGCTGCTCGACCGGATGTCGGCGTCGGCGCGTCCCGCGGATCTGGTCGCCGGGCTGGCGCGCCCGCTCCCGATCGCGGTGATCAGCGAGTTCCTCGGCATCCCCGAACGGGACCGCACCCGCTTCCGGGAATGGACGGAGGGCTACCTCGGCAACGACCGGACCGGCATCGAGAACGCCGAGTCGCGGCTCAAGGGCTACTTCGCCGACCTCATCGACCGGCGCCGCCGCTCCCCCGGCGACGACATGTTCAGCGTGCTCGCCACGGCGCCGCCGGAGCAGCGGATCGACGACGAGGACCTCGTGGTGCTCGGCGTGACGCTGCTCGTCGCCGGGTTCGAGACGGTCGCCAACCAGATCGCGACCGCCACGGTCGTGCTGCTGCGCCGCCCGGCGGGGCTGCGGCCGCTCGCCGAACGTCCGGGGCTCGTCCCGTCCGCGGTGGAGGAGCTGCTGCGCTACACGCCGGTGTCGGTGAGCGGCGGCACGATCCGCGTCGCGGTCGACGAGGTGGACATCGGCGGGACCCGCATCCGGGCGGACGAGGGGGTGCTGCCGTCCATCGTGTCCGCCAACCGCGACGACGCGGTGTTCGCCGACCCGGACGAGCTGCGCCTCGACCGCGACCCGAACCCGCACATCGCGTTCGGGCACGGGGTGCACCGGTGCCTCGGCGCGCAGCTCGCCCGCGCGGAGCTGCAGGTCGCGTTCGGGCGGCTGTCGGCGCGCATGCCCGGGCTGCGGCTCGCGGTCCCCTTCACCGAACTCGACTGGAACAGGACGGGGATGATCAGGGGACCGCGGGCCGTGCCGGTCACATGGTGAAGGCCCGGGGGGCGACCGGGAGGTCCTTCCACTGGTCGGCGTCATGGCCGTGGACGACCACCGCGTTCTCCTCCCGGGCGATGCGGGCGAGCTTGCGCGACGATTCCCGCACCCGCGCCTCGTCCACGTCCAGGGGGTAGATCGGGCGCTCGTCGGCGGCCAGGTCGGCCGTCGTGGGCGCCGCGTCGATCGCGAGCAGGACCGGGCGGGCGCCGGGCGGGCGCAGCAGCACCGACTGGTGGCCGGGCACGTGCCCGCCCGACTCGATCAGCTCGATGCCCGGACGGAACTCGCGGTCGCCGTCGACGAGCACGAACCGTTCCTCCGGCAGGTCCCAGAGGGCGCGGAAACGTTCCAGCCTCGGCACGCTCCCGGACCGGGCGCACTCGTAGTGCTCCCGCTGCACCCAGAACCGGGCCCGGGGGAAGGCGTCCATGTTCCCGGCGTGGTCGGGGTCGAAGTGCGAGCAGATGACGTGGCGGATCCCGGCGGGGTCGACGCCGAGGACCGCCAGGCGGCTCGGGACGTCCTCGCCGGGGTCGAGCCGGACCGGTTCGTCCGGGTTCTGCTCGTGCGCCCCGGCCCGGGACCGGGCGTACCCGGTGTCGACCAGGACGTCGCCGTCCTCGTGGCGGATCAGGTAGGCGGCGACGGGCGCGCCGGTCGCCCGGACGGTCCCCGCCCACAGCAGGTACAGCTTCATGTCGTTCCTCTCTCGTGCGGATGGCCGGTGCGGGCGAACGCGTACGGCGCCAGCCCGCGCAGTGTCCGGTGCTCGCGGGAGTACGCCGCCTCCCACTTGACCTCGAATCCCTCCCGGAACAGCGCCGCGACCAGGGCGAGCAGGTCGCGGCCGGCGTCGGCGGCGACCGTGACGACCCGCGCCGGCGGCCCGTGCGCGCGCATCGCGTCCTCCACCCGCCGCGCGAACCGTCCGGACGGGCCGACGCGGACCAGGTGGCCGACGTCCTCGGGCGGCGCCGTGCGCGGACCGTCCGGGGTCAGCCAGCGCCCGGTGCCGGTGCCGTCCGCCGCCGACAGCAGCGGGACGCGCGGCGCCCGCTCCGGGTCGAGCCGCGGCAGCCCGACGAACCGTGCGGACGCGTCGTTGAGCGTCAGCGCCCCGGTCAGGCAGGCGGCGGCCGCCGCGCCCACGCCGTTCCCGGCGAGGAAGGCGGGGTTGAGGTCGAGCGCGTAGAGCGCCCGGCCCAGCGCGTACTCGACGCAGAACAGCGCGGCGCCGCGGACGCCGCCCGCGTCCTCGACGCGGTCGTCGTACAGGTCGAGGCAGTCCTCGACGACGCGGAACTCGGTGGTCGCCTCGTTCAGGTAGTCCAGGAACCCGCCGGGCGCCTCGGACACGCCGATCGGCGCGCCGGTCGGCCAGGCGTCGATCCCCGGGAGCACCAGCCCGTACCTGACCCGGGGATGCCCGCCGCCGGTCAGCGCGTCGAGCGTCGCGGGATCGCGGACGGCGGCGCGCATCGTCTCCAGCAGCCCGCCCAGGGAGTCCGCGGGCACCGCGAACCGGTGCGGCAGCGACGCCTTGATCTTGTTGCTGGTGTAGCAGAGCGCGGCGAGGTCGGCCTCGTCGCGGCGCGCCAGGTGCACGGCCTGCGCGCGGATGTTGCGGCGCAGACCGTCCCGGTCGGGCGCCGACAGGGTCCACACCCCCGGCGCTGCTGCGCCGCGGCGTCCCGCCGCGAGCGCGGGCTGCACCCTGCTGAGCACCAGGTGGGAGATGGTGCCGGTGCGGCCCGCGGTGCCCGCGCCGCCGATCGCCGCCGACGCCGCCGACGACCTTCCCGGTCTCGGCGAGCGGCAGCGGCTCGTCCAGCAGCCGCAACCCGTACCGCCGCGCGGTCAGCCGCGGGTCCGCCGGGCGGCCGTGCAGCGTCGGCGGAACGACCCGGTGGTGCAGGGCGAGCGCGGCCTTCATCAGGCCCGCGATGCCGGCCGCACCGGCGAGGTCGCCGATGTTGCCCTTGATCGACCCGACGGCGCACGGCCGCCCGCGCCGTCCCTCGTGCACCGCGGCCAGCGCGCGGGACTCCATCGCGTCGGTCTCGGGGACGCCGTTGGCGTGCGCCTCGACGAACGAGACGTCCACGGGCAGGACGCGGGAGCGTTCGTAGGCGGTGCGGATGGTCTCGGCCTGCCGCCGCCAGTCGGGCGCCGCGGACGGCCCCGCGCCGCCGTGGTGCCCGACCACGCTGCCGCGGATCGCGGCGTACACCCGCTGCCCGTCGGCCAGGGCGCGGTCGAGCCGCCGGAGCACGACCAGTCCCGCCCCCTCGCCCGGGGCGCGGCCGTCGGCGCGGAGGCTGAACGGCTTGCAGCGGCCGTCGGGGGCGATCGGGTCGGTGTCGGCGGCGCTCGCGGCGTCCGGGTCGTCGGCGCCCGCGAACACGTTCACGCCGGCGACCAGCGCGTAGTCGCACTCGCGCAAAGTCATCGCGTCGCAGGCCAGGTGCACGGCCACCAGCGCGGACGAGCCCGCGGTGTCGACCGACAGGCTCGGGCCCCGCAGGTCGAAATGGTGGGAGAGCCGGCCGGCCGCCGCGTGGTGGCCGCACCCGGCGCCCGTCCCGCCGACGTAAACGGCGGTCCGGCTGCCGGCGAGCGCGGTCGGGTCCACCCCGGCGTCCTCGATCGCGTGCCAGGCGCACTCCAGCAGCAGCCGGGGGCCGGGCTGCATTTCGGACGCCTCCCCCGGCCCGACGCCGAAGAGCGCGCCGTCGAAGCCGTCCGGGTCCTCGATGCGGCCGGGAGCGGCGGCCTCCCGCCGGCCCATCAGCAGTTCCCAGAGCTCGTCCTTGCCGGTGGCCCCGGGGAAGCGGCAGGCCATGCCGATCACCGCCACCGCGGTTCCCTCGATCACCAACGCACCTCCGCCCGGCCGACCGGCCGCGCCATCGGTTCATCCGACATATCGAATTCCTCCGCCGGGGCAACCTAATAGCAAAACCATAACTAACTGTCAAGGCACCATTAAAATTCCATCAACCCTTATGGTCGATCACCCTATGCGACATACCTAGCGTCTCGCTAGAGACGTTCCGGTGATTCTCGCGACACCTTTTAATTTCCCGCTCGAAGCCATACTTGGAACGCTTTAGGGGCCCCATCATGAGACGCTCGCAACGATTAAGTCGACGAGTCCGTTCCGGCTCGTGACACCATGACGCCGGCCTGGCCTAATGCAGCCAGAATCGGGGGGCGGGGAGGACATCAACGGGCCGCTTCATGTAGACTGTCGACATGAAGCCGGACGAGCTGCGCGGGCACCTCGACGCGCTGATCCTGGCGGTCGTCGAGAACGGACCGCTGCATGGTTATGCGATCATGGAAGCGCTTCAAGAGCACAGTGACGGCGCCATCGAAATCCCCACCGGGACGCTCTATCCCGCACTCGGCCCTCGAACGGATCGGTTATCTCCGCAGCAGCTGGAACGTGGCCTCCGGCCGTCGCAGGCGGAGCTATCAGCTGACCAACTCGGGGAGGAAAGCGCTCGCGGACGAGCGCAGCGCCTGGCAGACGTTCACCTCTGTCATCGGCGGCGTACTGGGGTCGTCCCCCGGTCGTTCCTGACGCTTTCCGTCACCCCACCGGCGCGCTCCGTTCCGTCGATTCCAGCGATTCCCGGTAAATGCCGGGTACGCCGTCCGGTTCCGCCGAAGCGCCCGACGGCACGACCCGTCCGTTCTCCAGCACGACGATCCGGTCGGACGGGTCGAGCCCCACCGGCCGGTGCGTCACCAGGAGCGTCGTCCGGTTCCGGGTGGCGGCGAGCACGTCCGTCATCAGCGCCTCCGCCATGTCGGGGTCGAGGCCCTCGGTGGGCTCGTCCAGCAGCAGCACCGGCGGGTCGGCGAGCAGCGCCCGGGCCAGCGACACCCGGCGGCGCTGGCCGCCCGACAGCCGCGCCCCGTCCTCGCCGACGACGGTGTCCAGCCCCGCGGGCAGCCCGTCGATCCAGTCGAGCAGCCCCGCCTCCCCGCACGCCGCACGCAGCTCCGCTTCGTCCGCGCCGGGTCGGGCCAGCGTCAGGTTGTCCCGCAGCGACGCGTGGAACAGGTGATCGTCCTGCGTCATCCCGGACACCGTCCGGCGCAGTTCGGCGTCGGTGAGGTCCCGCAGGTCCCGGTCCCCCACCACGACCCGTCCGGCCTCGGGATCCACGAAACGCAGCAGCACCGCCAGCAGGGTGCTCTTGCCCGCGCCGCTGGCGCCGACCAGCACCGTCCGCGCCCGGGCGGCAGCCGCAGCGAGATCCGCAGCACCGGCTCGGCCGCGCCCGGGTACCGCACGACCACGTCCTCGACACCGACCTCGACGGGCCCCGCCACGGAGCCGTCCGGGACGCGCGTCGCCGCGCCGCCCGTACCGCCGTCGAGCACCGCCAGCAGGCGCCGCGCCGCGTCGCCCAGCTCCACGAACCGCCGTGCCGCCGCCGCGAGCGGCAGCACCGGCTCGAACGCGGTCAGCGCCACCAGCGCGAGCACCGCGACGAGCACGCCCGTACGGCCCCCGCCCCGATCGCGACCGCGGTGACCGCGGCCGTCGTGACGCCCTGCACGAGCACGCCGACCGCCCCCGGCGGTGGCCGTCCGGACGTCGCCGCGCGCGGCAGCCGGGCCAGCCCCGCGCCCGTCCGCTCGGCCTCGGCGAGCATCCGCCCGGTGGCGCCGAAGACCGCGAGGTCGGCCGCCCCGTGCAGCAGGTCCACCTGCTGCTCGGCCAGCCGGACGCGAGCTCGCCCGCCCGCGCGCGGTGCGGTGCGCGGCCCGGGCCGCGAGGAACGGGACGACCGCCCCGCCCACGAGCAGGCCCGCCGCCATGACCAACCCCGCCACCGGCAGGAGCACCGCGGCCAGCGCGATCGCCGCCGCGGACGTGACCACGGCGACCAGCGCCGGGATCGCGCAGCGCACGATCAGGTCCTGGACGGCTTCGGCGTCGGAGGTGATCCGCGCCGCCGACACGCCCGACCGGGACGTCCCGCGCCCTCCCGGAAGCTGCGGGATCAGCGCGCGGAACAACCGGTGCCGCAACTCCGCGAGCGCGCGCAACGCGGCGTCGTGCGAGACGAGCCGCTCCAGGTAACGGAACACCCCGCGGGCCAGCGCGAAGGCGCGCACCGACACGATCGCCAGGCCGAGCGCCTCCAGCGGCGGCGCCTGCGCCGCGCGCGCGATGAGCCACGCGGCCGTCGCCATCAGGCCCAGCGCCGACAGCTCCGCGACGGTCCTGGCCGACGCCGCCAGCACGACCCGCGCCCCCACCGGCGCAGCGACCGCCCCCAACCGCAGGAGCGCACGCACGTCACCACGAACCCCCATCACACCCGCACCCCCGTCCCCCCGACCGCCGCACCGCTGCCCGAAGCCCCATGCCGCGGCGAAGATCCAAGGACCGGAGCGCCGCTACCCGCCGCTCCGGCAACGAACGCGCCATCGCCCGAAGCAACCCCGACCGACGCTCCGTCGACCAACGCTCCGTCGACCGGGGCGGCATTGGTCGGGGACCCGTTGACTCGCGTGCCGTTGACCGCCGTTCGGTTGACCGGGGCTGCTGTCGCTCGGGGCGCCGGTGGTTGGGGCGCCGTTGACCTGCGTGCCGTTGGGTGGGGTGGCGGTTGGCTGGGGGGTGTTGGG
>NZ_MKJY01000227.1 GCF_001942465.1 Actinomadura sp. CNU-125 | reverse complement strand
ACTTCTGAAAGCGGATGGTTCAGTGGGGCCAGCCGGTTGAGCGAGCGCTCCTGCTCGCCGCCTCCGCCGGGATCGCCCCGGCGCAGCCGCCCGCGACACCGCCGCCGTTCCCCGAGTGGACGGACGCCGCCGCGCTGCCCCGTCCGGTGCTGCGGGACGGCGGCGGCGAGTTCCCGGCGACCGCCGTCCGCAACCTGGTGCTCCTCCTCGCGATGGCGGGCCGCCCGGACGACTTCCCCGGCGTGGACGGCGCCCTCGGCGAGGTCGCGGCGGCCTGCGAGCCCGCGTCCCTCGCCGCGTTCGCGTGGGGCCTGTTCGAGGACTGGGCGGCGGCCGGGCACCCGGCCGTCACCGGCCGCCACTCCCACGTCCTGTCCGCCCTCGGCCGGTTCGGCGACGCCGACACCGTCCACCGCCTCGCCGCGCGGGCCGCCGGGTGGACGAAGCCCGACACCGGCGACCTCCTGTCCGGGGCCCTGCGCGCGATGGCGCAGATCGGCGGGGACGCGGCGGCGGCGCACCTGAACGACATCGCGATACGGGCCCGCACCAAGACCGTCCGCAACGTCGCCCGGTTCCACCTGGGGCGGCTGGCCGAGGCGGACGGCCTCACCACCGAGCAGCTCGCGGACCGGCTCGTCCCCGACCTCGGCCTGGAAGCCTCCGGCACCCTCGCCCTCGACTACGGCCCGCGCCGCTTCACGGTCGTCCTCGACGAGCAGCTCGTCTCGTTCGTCCACGACGAGCACGGCCGGGTCCGCAAGACCCTCCCCAAGCCGGGCGTGAAGGACGATCCGGAGCGCGCCGGGGCCGCCCGCGACCGGCTCGCGCGGCTCAGGAGGGACGTCCGCGTGGTCGCCGCCGACCGGACGGCCCGCCTCGAAGCGGCCATGATCGACGGCCGGGGCTGGACGCCCGCCGAGTTCGACGCCCACCTCGTGCGGCACCCGATCGTCCGCCGCTTCGCCCGCCGCCTCGTCTGGCGGACCGCCGACGGCACGTCGTTCCGCATCGCCGAAGACGGCACCCACGCCGACGCGTCGGACGAGACGATCGTCCTCGCCCCCGGCGCCCGCATCGCCCTCCCGCACCCCGCCGACCTGACCGACGCCGAGCTGAAAGCCTGGGCGGACGTGTTCGCCGACTACGAGATCCTGCAGCCGTTCCCGCAGCTCGGGCGTCCCCGCCACGTCCTGACCGAGGACGAGCGGCGCTCGGACCGCCTCGCCCGCCTCGAAGGCGCGACGGCCCCGGCGGCGGGCGTCCGGGCCCTCCTCCGGACCGGGAACTGGCGGCAGTCGTTGGCGATCAACGGCCGCAGGCCGTGGATCGCCGCCCGGGTCGCGGGGCCGAGCCTCGTCATCGACCTCGCCCCCGGCCTGCCGGAGTACGACTCACAGGACGCCGCCGACCAGACGTTCCGCCGCGTGCGGCTGGCCGACAGCCCCTACCGCGACCCGGACCCCGCAGACCCGCCGCTCCGCTTCGGCGATCTCCCCGCGGGCGCCGTCTCGGAGGCGATCGCCGCCATCGACTCCGCGCTCCGCCGACCCCGCTGACCGTCAGGCGAACCGCGAGCTGCGCACGGGCCCGGGGGACAGGACCGCGTCGCGGGGCCCGGCGAGCCAGCACGACCGCGCGGCCGCGATCAGCGCGGCGGGCGCGCCGTCCGGGTCCGGCGGGGTGTCGCCGTCGCCCGCGTCGTCGTCCGGCGCGGCCCGGACGATCTCGGCGGCGATCTCCTCGGCGGGCCGCCCGTCCGGTTCGGTCCGCTCGACCGACCCGTCCGGGCGGGCGCGCATCCCCGCGCCCCACGGCGCGACGGCGACCTGGTGCAGCAGCCCGCTCACGTCGGGGGTCACCGCGGGCGGGGCCGTCCAGCAGGTGGCGTGCTCGAACAGCACCTGCCCGTCGGCCCGCTCCCACAGCCCGCGCAGCACGTCCTCCTCCACGTCGTTCAGGTCGTGGGCGACGGCGAGCGTGCCCGGCCGTCCCGGCTCGAACGGTTCCGCGGGCAGCCCGAGCAGTTCCGCGGCGGCCAGTCCCAGGATCGTGCTGGACCGGTCGGGCAGCAGCGCCACCCGCTCCGGCCGCGCTTCGGCGGCGTCCAGCACGAGCCGCAGCCGCTCGACGGCGCGGCGGCACTGCCCGTATCCGCCGCCGAGGTAGGCGAACCGGCCGGCCATCCCGGCGGCGAACCCGTGCGGCGACAGCGACAGCAGCACCGTCCCGCCGATCACGAAGTGCCATCCCCGCAGGTCGAGGGCGTCCAGCGCCGTGACCGGCCGGACCGCCCGCGCCCGTGCGAGCATCCGCTCCAGCCGCTCCCCGGCGCCCGCCCACGTCTCGTCCGGTTCCGGCAGCGCCCGCGCGATCTCCTCCGCGCGGGCCGCGTCCCCGGACATGAGCGTGTTGAAGGCGAGCAGGTACCGGTCGGGCCACGGCTCCAGCAGCGCCGCGTTCGCGTCCAGCACCTCGACCACCTCCGCGTGGCGGTCGTCGCGTTCCAGCGCGGCGGCCAGTTCCCGGACGAGCGCGACCTCCCCGGGCAGCGCCGCCAGCGCGGCCCGCAGCGCCGGGACGGCCAGCGCCGCGACACCGCGCTCGATGCAGGCGTACCCGAAGTCGTAAAGCTCCTGCACGCCGGGCTCCCGCTCGCGCCGCCGGAGCCGCCCGCCGCCGCCCGTCCCGGCCAGCACCGCGGCGGTTTCCCGCAGGTCGTCGAACCCGGACGCCGCCGCGGCCCCTTCGGTGAGCCGCGCCAGCTCCCGAAGGTCCATCTGCTCGGCGTTCGCCCGCAGATGCCGGATCAGCCCGGGGATGTCGCCGTTGTCGAGTAGCGCCTGCGGTTCGTCCATGAGCGGGCACACTACTGCCCGGCCCGCCCCGCCATCACCGCATTTTCCGGGCGTTCGGCCGTCAGCCGTCCGCGAGTGCCAGCACGGCACGGGTGTGGACGGACGTGCCGAGGAGCACGCCCCACCGCCGTGCGTGCGGGCCGAGGTACCTGCGGATCCCGTCGGCCATCCGGGCGTACGACCAGTCGTCCTCCTCGCGGAAGTCCCCGCCTTCGGGCCGGGTCTCCGGTTCGTCGAGCCCGGCCGCCACGAGCCCTTCGCTCACCCGCAGCGCCGCCGCGTACGCGCGCAGCAGGTCGAAGGGGAAGTCTTCGTCGTCCGGGAGGGTGAACAGGTCGAGGACCCGCTGGACGATCCGCGCCCCGTGCTCCAGCGCGCCCGTCTCCGCGCAGTACTCCAACTGCGCGGTGACCTCCGGGATCCCGGCCCGCCGTCCGGTACGTGCGCTCGTGCACCTCCCGCGCCTTCTCCACGAGCCCGGCCCGCAGATAGGGCATCAGCAGCAGATCCTCCCGCTCGTCGCCCTCGTCCAGCTCCCCGAGAGCCTCCTCGTCACACCCCAGATCGGCCAGCCACTTGACCCGCCGCAGAACGAACTCCCGACCCGCGTACCGTCCGGCCTCCGGCAGTTCGCGGAACTCTTCCCACGCCGCCCGCAGCGCGTCCGCGTCTCCGGCCCGCGCCGCCGCCTCCGCCCGGTACCAGCGCACGTGGTGCAGGTCGTCGGTCCCCGGACGGCGGCACGCCTCCGCCCGGTCGAGAAGGTCGCGGATCTGCCGCAGATGCGGCCCCGACCGGGCGAGCACCCGGTCCATCGTGACCGGCAAGGCCGCCCACAACACCCCGACCCGGTCCGCGCTCAGCAGTCCCGGCCGCTCGCCGTGCAGCCGGAACAGCTCGTCGAGCAGGGTGAAAAGCTGCGCCCGCCAGGTCTCGCAGCGTTCGGCCAGCATGTCGTCGAGCAGCATGAACCGGGCCTCCACGAGCACGTCCGTCTCGCCGCCCGCGACCGCGTTCTGCACCACCCGCTGCGTCCGGGCGATCCGGTCCCGGAACTCCAGCGGGCGCGCCAGGCCGAGTTCCCGGCGGAGGCCGTCGGCGTCCGCGGCGTCCAGGTGCGGCGCGAGCGGGGGAGCGGCGGGACGGGCGGACGGTCCGTCCCCGCGCGGCAGCTCGACCCCGTCGGCGAGCGGCTCGGCGAGGACGAGCGCCTCGATCCGCTCGGCGAGGTGCGAGACGCCGTCCATCCGGTCGATGCGGCGGGCGAGGCCGATCGCCCCCCAGTGCAGCGTCCCGCCGAGTTTGGCGTGGCTCATCAGCACCTGCCGCTCGCACCCGGGGTCGTCGCAGAGGCACGGCCAGTACCACTCCCGGTCCAGCCCGAGTTCGCAGACCCGCCCGCACAGCAGTGCCGCGGCCGCCGCGGTCCACATCTCCTCCACGTAATTGCAGTTGCTCCCGAGCCGAAGCACGTTGCGGCGCAGGACGTCCATACCGCGCTCCACGTTGCCGGTCCGGGCGCAGAACTCCAGGTGCGCGGCGACGCCCTCCAGTTTCAGGTCCGGGTGCCGGTACGTGCGCTCGTGCAGGGCCACGGCCTCCTCGACCCGCCCCAGACGCAGGTAGGGCATGATCAGGTCGGCTTCCCACACGTTCTTCGTCGCCATCCGGATCTGCCCCGCCGCGACCGGCGCGAGCGCCGCGGCCGCCCGGTCGGGATACCCGAGCCGCTCCCACATCGTCGCGACGGCGCAGGCGAAACCGTCCGGGTAGAGGTGCTCCTCCGGCGGGCCCTGCGCGTCGAGGAGCCGCCACAGCCGCTCGACCTCGGCGATGTCGCCGCCCCGCGCCGCCAGCTTCATCCGGGCGTTGTCGAGCGCGAACCGGGTCCACCGCCGGGTCGGCGGGCAGTACCGTTCCAGCTCGTCGAGCAGCCGGTGGACGCGCTCGGCGGGCTCGACGTCGAACCGGACGTACCAGTCGACCACGTTGTAGATCTGCGACCACATGGCCCGGACGTCGGATTCGCGATGGTGGTGCGGTTCGGCGTGCCACATCAGCACGCACGCGCGGAGCACGCCGAGCCGTTCGCCCATAACCTCGCCGGAGTGCTTCTTCCAGCCCTTGAAGTGCAGCGAGAACGCGTAGCCGAGCCGGACGCGGAACAGCATCTCCGGGTCGCCGAGCGCCTCGGCGTCCGGCAGCAGCGCGCCCATCGCGCTCATGAACGGCTCCGCGCCGCCGCCGGGGTTGATCGGGTCGAGCTTCCACGCCGCGGCGAGGCCCGCGCGCAGCCCGTCCTTCGTGACCGCCATCGTCAGCCGTCCCCCTCTCCCGCTCCGGCGAGGGCGCGGACGGCGCGGGTGTGGAACGCCGTGCCGGTGAGCTCCTCCCAGCGGTGCGCGTACACGCCGAGGTAGTCGCGGCATGACTCGGCGAGCCGGGCGAAGCTCCAGCCGTCCTCGGGCTCGCAGCACTCGTCGGCGGGCCAGGTCCACGTCTCGTCGAGACCGGACGCGACGATCCGCTCGCACACGCGGACCCCGCCCGCGTAAGCGCGCAGGGTGTCGAACGGGAAATCCTCGTCGTACTTGATGTGGAACAGGTCGAGGACCCGCAGGACGATCTCCCGCCCGTGCTCCACCGCACCGACCTCCGCGCAGTACAGCAGGTGCGCGGTGACCTCCGGGATCCCGGACGCCGTCCGGTACGTGCGCTCGTGCACCTCCCGCGCCTTCTCCGCGAGCCCGGCCCGCAGGTAAGGCATCAACAGCAGATCCTCCCGCTCGTCACCGTCCGCCACGAGCGGCGCCATCACCGCGAACGCCTCCTCGTCGCATCCCACGTCGATCCACCACTGCGCCCTCCGCGACACGAACTCCCGCCCCGCGTACCGTCCGGCCCCCGGCAGTTCGCGGAACTCTTCCCAGGCCGCCCGCAGCGCGTCGGCGTCCCCGACCCGAGCCGCCGCCTCCGCCCGGAACCAGCGCACATGGTGCAGGTCGTCGGTCCCCGGGCGGCAGTGCGGCTCCGCCCGGTCGAGGAGGTCGCGGATCTGCCGCAGGTGCGGCCCGGGGGAGGCGAGCACCCGGTCGAAGGTGACCGGCACGGCCTCCCACAGCACACCGGACCGCTCCGCGCCGAACAGGTCCGGACGGTCGCCGTGCAGGCGGAACAGTTCGTCCACCGTCGAGAACAGGTCCTGCCGCCACGATTCGCGGCGTTCCGCCAGCAGTTCGTCCAGCAGCGCGAACCGGGCCTCCACGACCACGTCCGTGAGGCCGCCCGCGGTCGCGTTCTGCAGCACCCGCTGCGTCCGCCCGATGCGCGGCCGCGCCTTCTCGATCGTCTTCGCCCGTTCGAGCTCACGGCGCAGCCCGGCCGCGTCGGAGACGTCCAGGTGGTCGGCGCGCGGAACGGCGGCGTCCGTCGCGCCTGCGGCGCCGGACGGGTCGGCGCGCGGCGGTGCGAGTTCGAGCCGGTCGACGACGGGCTCGGCCCGGATCAGCGCCTCGACCCGGTCGGCGAGGTAGGTGTTCCCGTCCTTCTCGCCGATCTCGCGGGCGAGGTTGACCGCGTCCCACCGGAGCTGCCGGCCCAGCTTCGCGTAGCTGATGAGCGGAAGGTCGTCGCAGTCGTCCTCGTCGCATCCGCACGGCCAGAACCACTCCCGGTCGAGCCCCAGCTCGCACACTCTCCGGCACAGCAGCGCCGCGGCCGCCGCCGTCCACAAGTGGACGAGGTACCGGCAGCCGAGACCGGCCAGCCGCAGGTTGCGGTGCAGCACGTCCATGCCCCGCCGCTCGTTCCCGGTGCGGGCGCAGAACTCCAGGTGCGCCGCGATGTCCTCGTACAGCATCCCGGTCGGCGCGTCGGTGCGCCGGTGCGCCTCGACCGCGTCGTCCAGCCGCCCCAGATGCAGGTACGGCATCAGCAGGACCGTCTCGAACAGCCTGTCCTCGCGCGTGGGAATGTGCCCGGCGAGGACGGGCACCGCCGCCGCGAGGGCGAGGTCGTGCAGCCCGAACCGCGCCAGTGTGCGCACGTTCGCGGCGGCGTGCCCGTCGGGCACGTAGTGCTCCTGCGGCGTCCCCTGCACCCGCAGCCGCCGCCACAGCCGCTCGACCTCGGCGACGTTCCCGCACCGCGCCGCCAGCTTCATCCGGGCGTCGTCGAGCGCGTACCGCACCCACGGGCGCATCGGCGTGCAGTACCGCTCCAGCTCGTCGATCAGCCGGTGGACGCGGTCGGCGGGCTCGACGTCGAACCGGGTGTACCAGTCGACCACGTTGAAGATCTGCGTCCACATCGCCGTGACGTAGTTCGCCGGGTAGCGGTGCGGGTCGCGTGCCACGCCAGCAGGCACTTGCGGAGCACGCCGAGCACCTCGGCGATGACCTGCTCGGACGAGCTGTCCTCCCAGCTCTTCCAGCGCATCGTGTACCCGTAGTCGATGCGGGCCTTGAAGAGCATCTCGGGGTCGCCGAGCGCCTCGGCGTCGGCGAGGACGGCCTCCATCGTCGCGACGACCGTCTCCTTGCTCGCGCCGCCGGGCTTGTTCGGGTCGAGCTTGCGGGCCGCGGTGAGCCGCCGCTGCAGTTCCTCCCGGTCGAGCGCCGCCATCAGCTCCCGCCTCCGGCTCCGCACCCGACCGCGTCCCCGAGCGCGTCCCCGACCGCGTCGGCGGCGCGGGTGTGGACGGACGTGCCGGCGATCTCGTCCCACCGCCGCGCGTACAGCCGGAGGGTGACGCGGCAGTCGTCCGCCAGCCGGGCGAAGCTCCAGTCGGGTTCGTCGGGCTGGTCGGGTTCGTCCGGGTAGGTCCAGGTCCACGTCCGGTCGATGCCCTTCGCGACGACCGACTCGCTCACCCGGACGGCGGCGGCGGTCACCGCCAGCCGGTCGAACGGGAACTCGTCGTGGTCCGGGACGTCCAGCAGGTCGAGCGTCCGCAGGATGATCTCCGCTCCGCGCTCCGGCTCGTCCGTCTCCGCGCAGTACGCCAGGTGCGCGGCGACCTCCGGGCCCCCCGACGCCGTCCGGTACGTGCGCTCGTGCACCTCCCGGGCCCGCTCCGCGAGCCCGGCCCGCAGGTAAGGCATCAACAGCAGGTCCTCACGCTCGTCACCGTCCGCCACCAGCGGCGCCATCACCGCGAACGCCTCCTCGTCGCATCCCACGTCGATCCACCACCGCGCCGCTCCGCAGGAGGGCCGCCCGCCCCGCGTACCGTCCGGCCTCCGGCAGTTCGGCGGAACTGCGCCGACGCGGCCCGCAGCGCGTCGGCGTCCCCGGTCCGCCGCCGCCGCCTCCGCCCGGAACCACCGGACGCGGTGCAGGTCCTCGGTCCCCGGGCGGCAGTGCGGCTCCGCCCGGTCGAGGAGATCGCGGACCTGCCGCAGCAGCGTCCCGGGACGGGCGAGGGCCCGTTCGGCCGCCGTCGGCAGTGCCCGCCACAGCACGTCCACCCGATCCGCGCCGAACAGGTCCGGACGCTCGCCGAGCAGGCGGAACAGCTCGTCGACCGTCGCGAACAGGTCCAGCCACCAGTGGTCGAAGCCGTCCGCCAGCACGTCGTTCAGCAGCGCGAACCGGGCCGCCACGAGAACGTCCGCGAAGCCGCCCGCGGTCGCGCCGTGCACGACCCGCTGCGTCCGCACGATGCGGGTCCGCCCGGGTTCGAGCGTCCGCGCCCGCCGCAGCGCCGCGCGCAACTCCGCCGCGTCGGCGCCCCGCAGATGCGGCGACGGCGGCACCGCGAACGCGCGGGCGTTCCG
>NZ_MKJY01000226.1 GCF_001942465.1 Actinomadura sp. CNU-125 | reverse complement strand
GTCCCTGCCCGCCGCCCTGCGCACCGCCGGCCCCCTGCCCGGTCCGGCCGGGCGTCGGGAGGACCGTGGGCGGCGCGGTGTGCCGGGTGCGGCGCGTTGGACGGCGCGGTCGCACCGGCCGCGGGCGTCCGGGCGCCCGCCGCACCGGCGCCGCCGTCCTTCTCCAGCAGCGGGACGCGCGACCGCGGCGGCGCCGCGACGAGCAGGACCGCGACCCCGTACCCGGCGATCCGTCCCCAGATCGACCGGCCGCGCCGCCCCGGCCTCCTGGTGTTCATCCGCGTCCAGCCCTCTCTGCTCCCGCGCGTTCCCCCGCGCGATGAGCGTCGAGGCTACCAACGCCCGGGGACGCCCGCGCTGCGGCGACGACCGCCCCCGGACGGGCGGTGTCAGACCTGCACGCGGGCGTCGACGGCCGCGGCGATCTCGTCGGCCGCCGCGCCGATCGGCACGCCGTTCTTCTGCTCCCCGTTGCGGTAGCGGAACGACACGGCGTCCTTGGCCACGTCGTCGTCGCCCGCCAGCAGCATGTACGGGATCTTCTGCTTCTGCGCGTTGCGGATCTTCTTCTGCATGCGTTCGGAGGAGGTGTCGACCTCCACCCGGATCCCGCGCTCGCGCAGCGCCGCCGCGACCTTCTCCAGGTGCGGGACGTGCGCGTCGCCGATCGGGATCCCGACGGCCTGCACCGGCGCCAGCCACGGCGGCATCGCGCCCGCGTAGTGCTCGACCAGCACGCCGAGGAACCGCTCGATCGACCCGAACAGCGCCCGGTGGATCATCGCGGGCTGCCGCCGGGTCCCGTCGGACGCCTGGTACTCCAGCCCGAACCGCTTCGGCTGGTTGAAGTCGAGCTGGATGGTCGACAGCTGCCAGGTCCGGCCGATGGCGTCCTTGGCCTGCACCGAGATCTTCGGGCCGTAGAACGCGGCGCCGCCCGGGTCGTCGACGAGGTCGAGGCCGGACTCCTCGGCCGCCTGCCGCAGCGCCTCGGTGGCCTCCGCCCAGTCGGCGTCGTCGCCGATGAACTTGTCGGAGTCGTCCTTGGTGGACAGCTCCAGGTAGAACTCCGAGAGACCGAAGTCGCGCAGCACGCTGAGCACGAAGCTCAGCAGCGACTTGATCTCGTCGCCCATCTCCTCCTTGGTGGTGTAGATGTGGGCGTCGTCCTGGGTCATGCCGCGCACGCGGGTGAGGCCGTGCACCACGCCGGACTTCTCGTACCGGTAGACCGAGCCGAACTCGCACATCCGCAGCGGCAGCTCGCGGTAGGACCGGCCGCGCGACCGGAAGATGAGGTTGTGCATCGGGCAGTTCATCGGCTTGACCCGGTACTCGACCTCGTCCACCTCGAAGGGCGGGAACATGTCGTCGCCGTAGTACGGCAGGTGCCCGGAGATCTCGAACAGCGACGACTTGGTGATGTGCGGGGTGTTGACGAACTCGTAGCCCGCCTCCTGCTGCCGCCGCCGCATGTAGTCCTCCATCTCCTTGCGGATGATTCCGCCCTTGGGATGGAAGACGGGCAGCCCGCTGCCGAGCTCCGGCGGGAAGGAGAACAGGTCGAGTTCCGCGCCGAGCCTGCGGTGGTCGCGCTTCTCGGCCTCCGCAAGGAACTTCAGGTACTCGTCCTGCTTCTCGCGGGACTCCCACGCGGTGCCGTAGATGCGCTGGAGCTGCGGGTTCTTCTCGCTGCCGCGCCAGTACGCGCCGCCGGAGCGCATCAGCTTGAACGCCGGGACGACGCGGGTGGTCGGCAGGTGCGGGCCGCGGCACAGGTCCTTCCAGCGCAGCTCGCCGGACTTGGCGTCGAGGTTGTCGTAGATGGTCAGCTCGCCGGCGCCGACCTCGACGGCCGCACCCTCCGCAGCGTCCTCGGCGCCGCCGCCCTTGAGGCCGATCAGCTCCAGCTTGTACGGCTCGCCGGACAGCTCGGCGCGGGCGTCGTCGTCGGACACCGGGCGCCGCGCGAACCGCTGCCCCTGCTTGACGATCTCGCGCATCTTCTTCTCGATGCGCTTGAGGTCCTCGGGGGTGAACGGCTCGGCGACGTCGAAGTCGTAGTAGAAGCCGTTCTCCACGGGCGGGCCGATGCCGAGCTTCGCCTCGGGGAACAGCTCCTGGACGGCCTGCGCCATCACGTGCGCGGCCGAGTGCCGCATGATCGCGCGCCCGTCGGCGGAGCCGATCTCCACGGGCGCGACGCTGTCGCCGTCCTGGAGCTCGCCGGCCAGGTCGCGCAGCTCGCCGTTGACCCGGGCGGCGACGACGGTGCGCCCGTCGGCGTCGAGGGCCTGCCCGGCGGTCGAGCCGGCCGGCACCACCCGTTCGCTCCCGTCGAGGGTGATGCGCAGCTCAGACACGGTGGACACGGGTACTCCTCGCGATGACGGATCGGATTCGGCGGGTTCCGATGCTATCGAGTCGGGCGCTCCGCCGGACGCGTCCCGTCCTCTCCGTTCGTCCATTCGCCTGCCTCCTTCGTGCGGGGCGGGCTCCGGCGCGGTCCCGGAAAGCGGTGAGGCCCCGGGATCGCTCCCGGGGCCTCACCGCGTGCAATGTCAGTGCATGCGGCCGTAGCGCCGGGATAGACCCGGCGTCGTCGTCTCGAAGACGTTCCCGAACACGGCTCGCATGTGTCCCACTCTAACGGACGGTGCCCCGTCACGCCCGTGCCCTCATGGTGAGCTTGTCCATGTCCTCCAGCTCCCGCCCCTTGGTCTCCGGGACGACCCGCCAGGTGAACAGGAACGCCAGCGCGGCGAAGAACGTGTACAGCCCGTACGCGAGGACGAGCGACACGCTGGACAGCTCCGGGAACGTCGTCGTGATGATCCAGTTCGCGATCCACTGCGACGCGGTAGCGACGGCGAGCGCGGCCGCGCGGATGAAGTTGTTGAACATCTCGCCGAGCATCACCCACACGACCGGACCCCAGGTCGCGGCGAACGAGGCGACGAAGACGTTGGCGGCCACGAGCGCGACCGGGCCAGCGACGTCGCCGAGCGCGGGCTCCCCGTCCACCACGGTCGCCGTGGAGAAGCAGACGGCCAGGGTGCCGAGCGACAGCGTCATGCCGGCGGCGCCGATCAGCAGCAGCGGCCGCCGCCCGATCCGGTCGATCAGTGCGATCGCCACCAGTGTGAACACCACGTTGACCACCGAGTTGATCACGGAGGTGAACATGGCGTCGCTCTCGGTGTAGCCGACGGCCTGCCACAGCGACGACGAGTAGTAGAAGATCACGTTGATGCCGACGAACTGCTGGAACACCGACAGCAGGATCCCGACCCACACGACCGCGAGCAGGCCGAACGTGCGGCCGCGCAGGTCGCGCAGGCGCACCGGACGGTCGGCGCTGATCGACCGGCCGATCTGCCGGATCTTGGCGTCCACCTCGCTCGGCTTCATGAGCCGCGCCAGGACGTCGCGGGCCCGCTCGGTCTCGTGCCGCTTCACCAGGTAGCGCGGCGACTCGGGGATGGTCGTGGCGATCACCCCGTAGACGACGGCGGGCACGATCGCGCTGGCGAACATCCACCGCCAGGCCGTCCCGCCCCAGGGGAACGCGCCGCTCGCGCCGCCGTCGGAGACCTCCGCGATGACGTAGTCGACGACCAGCGCGGCGAAGATGCCGAGGACGATCGCCATCTGCTGCAGCGAGCCGAGCCGCCCGCGCAGCTCGGCGGGCGCGATCTCGGCGATGTAGGCGGGCGCGATGACCGACGCCGCGCCGATCGCGAGGCCGCCGACGACCCGCCAGAACGTCAGGTCGACCGCGTTGAAGGCCAGCGCGGAGCCGAGCGAGCTGACCACGAACAGGATCGCGGCGATCAGCATGACCCGGACCCGGCCGAGCCGGTCGGCGAGGGGGCCCGCGAACCAGGCGCCGACGGCGCAGCCGAGCAGCGCGGACGACACGACGAAACCGACCGTGAAGTCGCTCAGGCCGAACTCGTCCTCGATCGCGCCGACCGCCCCGTTGATCACCGACGAGTCGTACCCGAAGAGGAAGCCGCCGAGGGCGGCCGCGCCCGCGAGGAGCGCGGCCGTCGCGGCCGAATGCGAGGGGGCCTGCCCGGGGGACGGATCGTCGCGGGGCGCCGGGCCGTCGCTGTTCGATGGGGTCATGCCCGGCGATCTTCCCGGGAGCGGTGACCTTATGCGGACGCCCGGGCCCCGGCCGACGGCCCCCGCGCGCGCCGGTTCAGTCGCGGACGGCCACGCCCAGGACGTGCGGCGACGCCGGGTTCGGCGGCCCCGAATCGGGGAAATCGAACCGGCGCGCGCCGCGGACGGTGAAACCGAGCCGCGCGATGAGCTCGTCGGTCGGCCGGGCCAGCCGGCAGCCCCCGGCCAGGAACGGCCACACGAGGTCGGCGTACCGCTGGAAGCGCACCTTGCGCGGCGTGCTCCCCCGGACGTGCTCGTAGAAGCGCAGCTCGCCGCCGGGCTTGAGCACCCGCCGGATCTCGGCGAGCGCGCGCAGCGGGTCGCGCACCGAGCACAGCACGAGCGACGCGACGACGACGTCGAACGACGCGTCGTCCAGGCCGAGCTCCTCGGCGCGTCCGGGCCGGACCGAGACCGGGACGGGCGCGCGCGCCGCGGCCGCCATCGCGCCGCGCCGCAGCCGCGGTTCCGGCTCGACCGCGACGACCTCGGCCACCTCCGGCGGGTAGTGCGGGAAGTTGGCCCCGTGCCCGGCGCCCACCTCCAGGACGCGGCCGGACGCGCCGGCGAGCAGCTCCGCGCGGTGCGCGTCCACGCCCGCCCGCGCGGACGCGGCTGCGATCCGCGGGTAGAGCCGGGCGAAGATCGGATGCCTCAGGTCCGTCATGCCCGCAGTGTCCGCCGCGAAGCGATCATGCGCAAGATCGCCGCGCCCGTCCGGCCCCCGTCGGGCGCCCGTCCGGCGCCGCCCGTCCGATACCTGGGGGCCCGGTCCGAAAATCCCTCCCCGGGTGCAGGCGGGCGCGTCACCGCACGTCCTAGGCTTCCTGACAAATGAACGAGACCGACCACTTCGAGGCGGGACGGCCGCGGCTGACGGCGGGCGTGCGTTCCGCCGTCCTGCCGGGCGGGGACGAGCCGGGCGTCACGCTGCTGCCCGCGCACCCGGCGCTGCGCTACCCCCTGATGGCGTTCCTGCTCGCCTTGACGATCGGGTTCACCGCGGGATCCATCGCCATCTCCGTCGTCGCGGACGAGATGGACCCGGGCGTCGCCTGGCCGCTCGGCGTCCTGCAGGCGGCACCGCTGATCTTCGCGGCGCGGTGGCCGCTGCGGGCGTGGCGGACGGCGGCGGCGGGGATGCTGCTGATCGTGCTGGTCCGGCACGGCGAGGGGTTCATGCCGTGGCCGGTCACGGCGATCCTGGCGATGGTGGTCATCCTGTTCTTCGTCGGGGTCGGCTGCGACCGGGAGACGACGGTCGGCGTCGGGGCGGTCACAATCGCGGGGGTGTTCGCGCCCGCGGTGCTGTTCGGGACGCCCGGCTGGTTCGGCACGATCCTGGCCGGGCTCGCGGCGCTCGCGCTGACGTTCGGCGACGCGGTCGGCGGGCGGCACTCGGCGATGGCCGAGCTGCGCCGCCGCGAGGAGCAGCACCGCGAGGACCTCGCCCGGCAGGCGGTGCTGGAGGAACGGGCCCGGATCGCGCGGGAGCTGCACGACGTCGTCGCGCACCACATGTCGGTGATCGCGATGCAGGCGGAGGCCGCCCCCTACAAGATCCCCGAGCTGCCGGACGCGGCGCGGCAGACGTTCGGCGTGGTGCGGGACGCGGCGCGCGAGGCGCTGACCGAGACGCGGCGGGTGGTGGGGCTGCTGCGCTCCGCCGACGAGGGCGCCGAGCGGACGCCGCAGCCCGGCCTGGACCTGCTGGACGACCTGGTGTCGACGGCCCGCCGGTCGGGGCTGTCGGTCGCCACCGTGGTCACCGGGCTGCCGCGGCCGCTGAACGCGGGCGTGGACCTGTCGGCGTACCGGATCGTCCAGGAGTCGCTCAGCAACGCCGCCCGGTACGCGCCGGGCTCGCGGGTGCACATCGAGGTGAAGTACGGGACGGAGTCGCTGCGGGTCACGGTCACCGACGACGGCGCCCGCAGCACCCCGGCGGAGTCGCACGGCGGCGGCCACGGGCTCGTCGGGATGCGCGAGCGCGCGATGATGCTGGGCGGCGACCTGCAGGCCGGCCCCATCGGCGGGGAGGGGGACGGCGAAGGGGACGCCGACGGCCGCTCCGGCTGGACGGTCGTCGCCGAACTCCCCTACGGGGACGCCGATTGATCTCCTGGCGGGGGGCTTGACGCCGTAAGGTGGCGTCGTGACGATTCGGGTGCTGATCGCCGACGACCAGGTGATGATCCGCGACGGGCTCGCGGCGCTGCTGTCCTCCGATCCGGGGATCGAGGTGGTCGGGCAGGCGGGCGACGGCCGGGAGGCCGTGACGATGGCCCGCGAGCTGGACCCCGACGTGATCGTGATGGACATCCGGATGCCGGAGATGGACGGCCTGGCCGCCACCGCCGAGCTGGTCGGCACGCCCCTCGGCGACGCGCGCGGCGACGCCGACGCCGCGGCGGTGCGGCCGAAGGTGCTGGTCCTCACCACGTTCGACCTGGACGAGTACGTGTACGAGGCGCTGGGGTCGGGCGCGAGCGGGTTCCTGCTGAAGGACGCGTCCGCGGCCGACCTGGTGAACGGGGTGCGGGTCGTCGCGGCGGGCGACGCGCTGCTGGCGCCGTCCATCACCCGGCGGCTGATCGGCGACTTCGCGCGGCGCCGCCGGCACCAGCGGCCGAGCCCGCAGGCGACGGCCGGGCTGACGCCCCGGGAACGGGACGTGCTGCGGCTCATCGCCCGCGGACTGTCGAACGCGGAGATCGCGGCCGAACTCGTGCTGGCCGAGCAGACCGTCAAGACGCACGTGGGGCACGTCCTGACGAAGCTGGCGCTGCGCGACCGCACGCAGGCCGTCGTCTACGCGTACGAGAACGGCCTCGTCGGCGGCTGACCCGTCACCGGGACGGATCGAGGACGAGCTTGCCGCTGGTGCGGCGGGCGCGCAGGTCCTCGTGGGCGCGGCGGACCTCGGTGAGGCCGTACTCGCCGCCCCCGACCACCCGCAGCCGGCCGTCGGCGGCGAGGCCGAACAGCTCGGTGAGGGCGGTGCGCATGACGTCCCCGGGCAACTGGAACACGTGCGCCAGCCACATGCCGGAGATCGTCGTGGAGTGCGACATGAGCGCGGCCGGACGGACCGGGCTCGGCTCCTTGCGGGACGCCATGCCGTAGAACGCGAGGCGGCCGAAGGGGGCGAGGGCCTTCATGCTCTGGTCGGTGACGGTGCCGCCGGTCATCTCCAGGACGGTGTCGACGCGGCGGCCGCCGTTGGCGTCGATCAGCGCGGCCTTCATGTCCGGCTCGTTCGCGTCGACGGCGACGTCGGCGCCGAGTTCGAGGGCGAGCGCCCGCTTCTCCTCCGACGAGGCGGTGGCGATGACGCGGCCCGCGCCCCACGCCTTGGCGAGCTGGACGGCGAGGGTGCCGACGCCGCCCGCGGCCGCGTGCACGACGACGGACTCGCCCGGCGCGAGGTGGACGTTGCGGCGCAGCAGCACCCACGCGGACGCGCCCTGCACGATCATGCCGAGGGCGGTGACGTCGTCGACGGCGTCGGGCACGTCCCACGCGAGGGTCTCGGGCGCGACGGCCTTCTCGGCGTAGCCCCCGGTGCCGACGAGCGCGACGACGCGGCCGCCCGCCTTGGTGCCGACGACCTCGCCGCCCGGCACCATCGGCAGGGTCGACTCGGCGAGGTAGCTGTTCTCGGCCTGGTGGGTGTCGGCGTAGTTGATCCCGGCGCGCGCGACGTCGACGAGCAGGTGCCCGGGCCCGGCGACGGGGTCGGGCAGCTCGGTGACGTGCAGCACCTCGGGACCGCCGAACTCGGTGATCTGTACGGCTCGCATGGTTCTCCGTTCGGACGGTTCGGGTCGGGCGGCGGGGCGCGATGGGTCGGCGGTCGGCGATCAGCGGGGGCCCGGGACGCCGCGGAAGCGGAAGGGCTCGGACGTGCGGCCGGGGACGACGTACCAGGCTTCGCCCGCGGCGTCGCCCGCCAGGATCGACATGAAGGCTTCGACGACGTCGGCGACCTCCAGGATCGGGAAGCCGGTGTCCTGGAGGTGCCCGCGGATGCCTTCGAGGATGTCGGTGTCGGCGAAGGACGGGCACAGCGCGTTCACGCGGATCCCCTCGGGCGCGTGAGGTGGGGCCGGGCGCGGACGAGACCGACGACGGCGGCCTTGTTGGCGCCGTAGACGGGGTCGAACGGGGTGGCGGTGAGCCCGGCCATGCTGGCGGTGGCGACGATGTCGCCGCCGCGCCGGCGCGCAGCGCGGGGAGGGCGGCGTGCGCGCCGTACACGACGCCGTCGAGGTTGATGCTCATGGCGCGGCGGTAGGCGACGGGGTCGAAGTCGTCGCCGACGCCGCCGCCTCCGGCGACGCCCGCGTGAGGAACGCGAGGTCGAGCCCCCCGAAGCGGTCGACGGCGGCGGCGACGGCGGCTCGCTGTCGGCGGGCTCGCGCACGTCGCAGCGCACGAACGCGCCGTCCAGCCTCGGCGGT
>NZ_MKJY01000225.1 GCF_001942465.1 Actinomadura sp. CNU-125 | reverse complement strand
AAGCGGACGCCGGGCGCGGGGTGTTCGGCGGCGAGGGCGCGGCAGGTGAGGCGGCGACGGCGGCGGACGCGGCGGCGTGGGCGGGGGAGCGGGACGGGGGGTCGGTGAGCACGATGATCTCGCCGCGGCCGCCGGCTCCAGCATGCCGGGGAGGGCCGCCTCGATCGCGTGGGACGCGCCGAGCAGCTCCAGCCGTAGAACGCGTTCTAGTTCGACGGACGGGGCGGCGGTGGGGGCGCAGACGAGCCGGTGCACCGGGCCGGTGACCGCGAGGACGGCCGCGACGGCCTTGCGGTCGGTGACGTCGCAGCCGCGGGTGTGCGTGTTCGGGGAGCGCAGGGCCGTGCGGGCGAGCCCCGGTTCGTCGGTGTCGACGGCGACGACGTCCCACGCGTCGGCGGCGAGGCGCTGGGCGGCGCGGGCGCGATGCCGCGGGCGGCGCCGGTGACGAGCGCGGTGGGTCTCATGGACGGACCTCCTCGGCGGCCTCGAACGTCATCTGCAGGTGGCCGACGGTGCTGGCACTGAGCGCGCGGGCCCCGTCGAGGCCGAGTGCGCGGAGCTCGTCCGCGACGGGGTGGTCGCCGAGCCGGAGGGTGGCGCCGCCCGGGCGCATCCGGACGTCTCCCGGCGTGACCTCCCACGGGATGCGGCGGGTGACGCCGTCGAGGTGCGCGTACGCCTCCACGCGCGGGCTGCGGGACCCGGACGGGACGGGCGCGCCCGGGCGCACGGCGAGCTCGATCGCCGTCCGGCCGCCGAAGCGGACGGCGCAGCGCTTGACGCGCGACGCGAGGTGCATGGGGATGTCGGCGAGTTCCTTGGGGAAACCCCAGATGCTCCGCCCGGCCTCCAGGGTGAACTCCTGGTTCACGGGCAGCCAGTGGATGAACGCGCCGACCTTGCCGCCGGGCGGGCGGGCCAGGAACGCGACGGCGAACTCGTGGTACGGGCCGAGGTCGCCGTCGACGTACCGGACGAACGCCAGGGAGCAGATCGCCCTGCCGCGGAGGGGTTCGAAGACGTCGAGGCCGGAGTAGGCGATCAGGGCGCGGGCGGCGGGGGCGGGGACGGCGAACATCGCCGAGGCCACGGCGGCTTCGCGGATCCGGACGGGCATGGCGACCCGTTCGCCCTGCACGGCGTAGTCGGTTGTCACATTCCTTAGTAGAACAGGTTCTTGTTTTTCTGTCACGTGCCGGACGCGCGTTCGACGCCCGTCCGGATCCGGTCGAGGGTCGCGCGCATCCCCTGCCGGTTCGCCGCCGCGCGCCGTTCGGCGGGGACGCCGGTGAACACGCGCCCGAGCCACGAGGCGAACCCGGCGCCGCGATGGCCGCGCCGGAGGTCCTCCCAGTACTCGGTGAGCCGGGTGCGCGGCGTCCCGTCCACGTCGAACCCCTCGAACCGGTAGCCCCACAGCGCCGTCGGGATGCCGAAGACCGACACCCGGAAGGCGAACGCGCCGCCCGGCTCCGCGACGGTGACCTGGCACGTCGTGAACCACAGCCGCCACCCGAGCCGGTTGAACCCGACGAACCGGGTGCCCGGGACGATCGTCCGCCCGCGGATCCACGTCGCGAACACCTCCGGGCTCCACTCGCGCATCCGCCGCAGATCGGCGACCGCCGTGTAGACCCGGTCCGGACCGGCGTCGATGGCGACGCTCTCCTCGACCCCCACTCGCGTTCCATGGCCCGAATCATCCCGCACCCTCAGAGCAGGTGCGCGTACCGCTCCCGCCACGACGCGTACCAGGACGCGAACCACGGTTCGTCCGCGGTGAGCGGCACGATGTAGGTGAGGGTCTCGGCGTAGTACCGGCGCTGGAAGTCGGGCGGCATCCGGTCGAGGGTCTGCACGTTGCTCACCCGGTCGGCGAGCTTCACCCGGACGGCCTCCCGCGGCGCGTCCCGGAGCCGCCGCAGGTACGCCGACTTCGCGGCTCGCTTCGCCTGCCGTCCCGTCCCACCGGCCGGGGGCTTGGTCACCCAGTCGACCAGCTCGGCGACGTGCGGCCCGAACTCGTCCTCGACGTCGCCGATGGTGGCGGGGGTGTCCTCGACGACGTCGTGCAGCAGCACGGCGGCCAGGATGTCGGGGTCGGTCTCGCCCACGCCCCGCACCAGTACTTCGAGCGCCTCCAGCAGATGCTCCAGGTAGGGTGCGCCGGTGGGGCGCGTCTGGTCGCCGTGCCAGCGGACGGCCGCGCGCGCCGCTCGTCCGATGCGATCGGCGTCGAGCGCGGGATGGTTCTCCGCGAGGTCCGCGCGGGCGTCGTCCCAGGTGCGCCAGCGGTCGAACACCTCCATGCATTCCTCCCATTCCGTACCGGTATTTCTTTTTCTGGTCGTGTCGCGCGGGCGCCCCGCGACAGGGCATGGTGGAGGTTCACCTTAAGCGGAAGGAGGCGGCGCGGTCGTGGTCGGGAGCCGGCAGCGGCCCGGAGACCGGCCGGAGCCGGCGGGCAGGATCCGCATCGTGTTCGGGCTCATCGCCGGCGGGCTGGCCGTGGCGCTGTGCGTCGTCCTCATCGACCGGTTCGTCCTGCACGCCGAGTGGTGGGAGGTTCGGCACAGGGTGACCTCCGAGGCCGTCTCGCCGCTCGGCGACGTCGGCCCGCCGCCCGGCCCCCTCGCCGTGAGCTGGGAACGGGCCACCCGGGTGCACCGCGGGCCCGTCGCCGGATACGACACCGTCTCCTACGACGTCACCAAGGGGCAGATCGTCACGGTCTCCGGCCAGGGCGTCCAGGTGGTGGACGCCCGCACCGGCGCGAAACGGTGGAGCTACAGCCGGTCGGACTGGTCGCTGCTCGGCTGGACGTCCACCGGTTCGCAGCTCGTCGGCTACTTCGAACGCGACGGGCACCGCGCCGACCGCGTCCTCGTCGGGTTCGACGTCCTGTCCGGCTCGCTGCTGTGGAAGCGGGAGGGACCGCGCCCCGCCGCCGTGTCCCGCACCACGCTGCGGTTCCCCGCCGGGTCCGGGGTCGTCCTGGCCACCGACGACGAGCGCGGCAAGCTCATCGGCCTGGCGGCCGCGACCGGCGAACCGCTGTGGCAGCGGTCGGTGCGGCACGGCTGCCGGCTGTTCGAGGGCGCCGCCCAGCCGTCCGGCGACCGCGACGCGCTCGTCGCGCTCGCCCTCGACTGCGCCCGGCAGAACCGGCCCAGCCGACTGCTCGCCCTCGCCCCGGAGAACGGCGAGATCCGCTGGGACGAGGGACTCGGGGCCGAGGAGGCGCCCGAGGTGACGATGCTGGACGGCGTCACGCTCGTCTCGGACGGCACCGCGCTGCGGGCGTTCGACGAGGAGGGCGCCGAGTTCGCCTCCTGGGACGGCGACGCGGTGTGCGGCGACGGCATGTGCCCGAGCGTCCTCGCGGATGGGCGGCTCATCGTCGTCTACCACCCGAACGGGACGAAACGGGGCACCACGCTCATGGAAGCGGTCGACGTACCGTCCGGGAACGTCGCGTGGGCGCGCGAGGTGCCGTCCTACACGGCGCTGGCGCGCGCGGGCGGCACCCTCTACGCGCTGCGCCCCCGCCTGTCCGACCTGCTCCTGCCCGCCGGGATCGACGTCGTGTCCCCCGCGGACGGGACCGCCACCACCGCGCCCGCGCCGTTCACGATGGACCCCGACCTGCCCGGCAAGCGCCCGTGGATCGCCGCCGCGGGCGGCCTGCTGTACGTCGCGGTGGCCGAGGCGGTGCCGCGCCCCGCGGGCGAGTCGCGGCTGGTCGCGCTGCGCGGCGGCCGCATCGGCCCCGGACCCGACGAACTCGGCGGCGTCCCGGAATCCGACTGGCCGGACGCCTGCGAACTGCTGAAGGAAGAGGACCTCGCGCGGGTCGGACTGGAGGACTACACCACCGACCCCGACGGGGCCGAGGTCGGCACCGCCGACCTCCCCGACCCGGTCTCCTGCACCTACGAACCGGTCGCGAAGAAACCCGACGACAAGGCGGACGGCGACACCCCCGGCACCGACCCCGAACCGAGCGGTGGCGACGGCACGGGCGATGGCGACGGGTCGGGCGCGAGCGGCGGCCGATCGGGCGCGGGGAGCGAACCCGGCACGGGTGACGGAACGGGTCCCGGTGATGGGGCGGGCGCGGGTGCGAAACCGACGCGGGTGATGGATCGGCCTCGGACGGTGGGGTCGGCTCGGGCGGCGATGTGGGCGCCGGCGACGGTTCCGGCGCGGGTGGCGATGGCGGCGGGTCGGGGTCGGGTGGGGCTCGGGCTACCAGTCCGCCACCGCCTACCGGGGTGCCCGGCGGGGAGTCGGGGGAACGGGCCACCGCCGTGCGGGGGCTGACGGTGAGCGTGCGGTGGGTGGCGGAGACCGACGAGGCGGCGTCGCAGATGCTGGACGCGTTCCAGTCCGTGCAGGCGCAGGTGCGGCGGCGGGAGAACCTCGGCGGCGACGAGATGTACGAGATCGGGGCGACGGCCGGGGTGATCGCGGTCCGGGTGGGGCGGGTCATCGCGGTGGTGGAGGCGGGCAGCCCGACGGGTGCGGCGGCGCGGCTGGCGAAGTCGGTCGCGGTCCGGCTGGAGGAGCGCGACCGGGCGTTGCGGGCGGCGGAGGCGAAGCGGCTCGCCGAGGAGCGGGAGAAGGAGGCCGGACGGCGGGTCAGTGATCCGCCGCGGGCTCCATGATCGCGGCCGGCCGGGCCTGCCCGGCCCAGGACTCCAGGTGGGAGACGAACCGGGCGGCGTGCACGGGCCAGTGGAACTGCTCGCGGGCGGCCTTGTGGCCGCGGCGGCCGAACTCGGCGCGCAGGTCGGGGTCCTTGCGCAGGCGCAGGACGGCCTCGGCCGCGGCCGCGGCGTCGCCGAACGGGACGATGAAGCCGCATTCGGCCGGTTCGACGATCTCGACCGCGGGCGGGTTCGGGGTCGCGACGACCGGGACGCCGCGCGCCATGTACTCGATGATCTTCGTGGGGACGGAGTGGCGGTAGTTCGGCTCGTCGTGCAGGAGCGCGAGGCCGACCATGGCGCCTTCGGCGATGCGCAGGGCGCGGTCGTTCGGGACGAACCCGTACCAGCGCAGGACGTCCCGGCGCTGGGCGTCGCGCAGTGCGGGCTTCACCGACTCGTCGGCGGAGCCGATCAGTTCGACGGTGACGCCTTCGGCGGCGAGCAGCCGGGCGGCTTCGATCATCTCGTGGGCGCCGCGCGCCGCCGAGATGTGCCCGACGTAGACGGCGCGGTTGTCGTCGGGGGCGCCGGGCGGTTCGTCGGCGACGTAGGTGGTGTTGGGGACGACCGGGTGGTCGTCGCGAAAGCGGGCGCGGTAGCCCTCTTCGGCGAGCAGGAGGCGGTGCCGGCGTTCGCCGCGCCGCTCCAGGCGGCGGACGGCCGGGCGCAGGAGGGGGCGGGCGGGTGCGGGCAGCCAGCCCTTCATGCCGAGCGCGGCCGCGGTGTCCTCGTGGACGTCCCACACGACCGTCCGCGCGCGCGCTCGCGGGGCAGGGCCATGAGCAGTTCGGGGTCGTGCAGGAGGATCACGTCCGCGTAGGAGGCGTGGTCGGCGAGGGCGCGGCGGGCGGCGCGCATGGCCTTCAGCCGGTGCCGTCCGGTCGCGCGGGGCACGTCCACGGGGCTGATCTCGCGCCACGGCGCCACATTGCACGCCCGGAAAGGGGCCATATAGGTGACCTCGTGACCGGCGTCCAATAGTGCCCGGATTTGCCGGTGCAGAATGCGTGCATCTTCCGGATGGTGCACGATCGTGCAAACACAGACCCGCATTCCATACACTCCGCAACCTGCCGAACCAACCCGCCTAACCGGCTTCCGCTCCCGATCCTGGGGCCGCGATGGAAATGGCGGATGAATTCCCGCCCACCACCGCGTGGACGGCACCGGGCGATTCCCCGATCTCTGGTATGGGCGCCCGGGCCGTCCCGTGAACCGCTAGAGCAGCTCGACGGTTTCCTGCTCGACGCCCCGGGTCCGGCCGCGCGTGTCGAACAGCAGGCGCGCGTGCCGCGCCAGCGTGGACGCGTCGTAGCCGGCGTGGTCGGCGAGGACGATCGTCAGGTCGGCGTCCGCGAGCGCGGCGGGCAGGTCGTCGCCCGCGTCGCGCACCTCGACGCCGTCGACCGACCAGCCGGTCACGTGCGGGTCGTGGAACGCGAGGTCGGCGCCCAGCCGGGCCAGCCGGCGCGCCACCGGACGGGCCGGGGACTCGCGCTGGTCGGCGATGTCCGCCTTGTACGTGACGCCGAGAAGGAGGACCTTCGCGCCCTTCAGTGCGCGTCCCTCCCGGTTGAGGAGCTGCTGGGCGCGTTCGGCCACGTACCGGGGCATCCGGTCGTTGATCTCCTGCGCCAGTTCGACGAACCGGAACGGGTAGCCGAGCGAGCGGACCTTGTACGACAGGTAGTTCGGGTCGATCGGGATGCAGTGCCCGCCGACGCCCGGCCCCGGCCGGAACGCCTGGAAGCCGAACGGCTTGGTCGCCGCGCAGTCGATGGCGTCCCACAGGTCGATGCCGAGCTCGTTGCAGAACACCGCCATCTCGTTGACCAGGGCGATGTTGACGTGCCGGTAGGTGTTCTCCAGCAGCTTCGCCATCTCGGCCTCGCGGGTGCCCTTGGCCTCGACGACCCGGTCCACGAACTTGCCGTAGAACGCCGACGCGGCGGACGCGCACGCCGGGGTGAGCCCGCCGACGATCTTCGGGGTGTTGCGGACGCCGTAGACCGGGTTGCCCGGGTCGATCCGCTCCGGCGAGAACGCCAGGTGGAAGTCCACTCCCGCGACCTGGCCGGACTCCTCCAGGATCGGCCGCACGACCTCCTCGGTCGTGCCCGGGTAGGTGGTCGACTCCAGCACCACGAGGGCCCCGGGCGCCAGGTGCCGGGCGACCGCGCCGGCCGCGCCGCGCACGGCCGTCAGGTCGGGCCCGCCCTCGGGCGACAGCGGCGTCGGGACGCAGATGACCACGGTGGGCGCACCGTCCAGGACGTCCTCGGACGTGCTCGGCACGAACCCGGCCGCGAGCATCTCCGCGACCTCGTCCGGCGCGACGTCGTCGACGTGCGAGCGGCCCTCGCGCAGGCCGGTGACGACGCGCTCGTCCAGGTCGAGCCCGCCGACCCGCAGGCCCGCGCGGCACGCCTCCCGGACGAGCGGAAGCCCCACATAGCCGAGTCCGATGATGACCAGATCCATCACTCGGCTCCCTTCACGAACTTCACGGACTTTTACGTTGAAATGGCGATCACCGGGTTCCGTACGCGTATGCGGCGGTGTATCCGGACGCGACGGCGCCCCAGGTTCGCTCGGCACCGACCCATTCCCGGGCGGCCTGACCGATTTTTCGCCTTCTTTCTGGACTGTAAGCCAGCTCATCCAGATGATCGGCCCATGCTTCCGGGTCTTCCGGAACTGTTAACGTCCCCGTCACGCCGGGTTCCACGATTTCGCGAAGAGCCTTGACATCACTGGCTATAACGGGGATTCCCCCTGCCATCGCCTCGATCGGTTTGAGAGGGGTGACCAGCTCGCAGACCCGGTCCGCCCGCCGGGGGACCGCGAAGACATCGAGGAGCGCGTGGTGGCGGCGTACGGACCGCATCGGAACCCGGCCGGTGAACACGGCGTGCACGCCGTGCCCGGCCGCGCGCCGTTCGAGCGCGCCGCGCTCCGGCCCGTCCCCGACGAGCAGCAGCGTGACGGGCGTGCCCCGGTCGCGCAGCAGCGCCGCCGCGTCGATCAGCGTGCCGATGCCCTCGTAGCCGAAGAACGACGAGGTCAGCCCCACCACGAACGCGTCCGGGGCGATGCCCAGCTCGGCCCGCAGGCCGGACGCGTCCGGCAGCGGCTCCAGGAACGCCTCGTCCACCCCGTTCGGCACGAGGAAGATCTTCTCGGCGGGGACGCCGCGCGACGCGATCTCCGCGCGCATCGCCTCGCCGAGCGTGACGACCGCGTCCGCCTCGGCCATCCGCCGCGTCTCCAGTTCCCGCGTGAGCCGGTAGAAGTCGTCGGTCTCGCGGTGCGACGGGTCGCGCGACAGCCAGGAGTCCTCCAGGAAGCCGCGCACCTCGTAGACGACGGGCAGCCCGCGGCGGCGGCCGAGCTCCAGCGCGACGGCCGCGTTCAGATGGTTGCTGACCGCGTGCAGGACGGCCGGGCGCACCTCGTCGACGAGTCGTCCGGCCAGGTCGGCGGCCCGTTCGACGGCCCGCACCGGATCGGCGGGCGGCAGCCACGGCAGCAGCCGGTGGTAGGCGACGCCGTCGACGTCCACGCGGGGCCGGGCGTCGCCGACGCCCTGGCTGAGCGGGTAGCCGAGCCGGGTCGCGACGTGCACGTCCCGGCCCTGCTCGCGCAGTGCCAGCGCGATGCGGTGCGTGCGGACGGTATAGCCGGCGTTCGTGTTCGGCAAGGCGTTCGTCACGAACTGCAGGACGGCCCCGGCGGGCGGGGAGGACGGACGTGCGGGCCGCCGACCGTCCCGGCGGCCCCCGGGGCGGTCGGCGGAGTCGGTGCGGACGGCCGGGGCGGCGCGGCTGCGCGAGCAGCGCGCGCAGTTCGGCGTTCTCGCGGCGGACGACGCGCCGCACCGGCCGGTCGGTGCCGTCCTGCTCGCTCATTCCCACACCCTCAGGGCGATGATCGTCACGGTCAGGCGAACGACCAGAGGTGGTCGTCGTCCGCGGAGCACGGAAAGGCGGTGAGCCCGGCGTGCAGGGCACC
>NZ_MKJY01000224.1 GCF_001942465.1 Actinomadura sp. CNU-125 | reverse complement strand
TCTTGATGACGCCCGCGACGCCCGCCGCCGCCTGCGTGTGCCCGATGTTCGACTTGATCGACCCCAGCCACAGCGGCCGGTCGCGGTCGCGGCCGTAGACGTCCAGCAGCGCCTGCGCCTCGATCGGGTCGCCGAGCGGGGTGCCGGTGCCGTGCGCCTCGACCGCGTCGACGTCCCCGGGGGCCAGGCCCGCCGCCGTCAGCGCCTGCCGGACGACCCGCTGCTGCGACGGCCCGTTCGGCGCGGTGAGCCGGCTGCTCGCGCCGTCCTGGTTGACGGCGGTGCCCGCGACGAGCGCCAGCACCCGGTGCCCGTTGCGCCGGGCGTCCGACAGCCGCTCGACCAGCAGCAGGCCGGCGCCCTCGCTCCAGCCGGTGCCGTCCGCGCCGGCGCCGAAGGCGCGGCAGCGGCCGTCGGGGGACAGGCCGCGCTGGCGGCTGAACTCCACGTAGCTGGCGGGTGTGGCCATCACCGTCACGCCGCCCGCCAGCGCCAGGTCGCATTCGCGGTCGCGCAGCGCCCGCACCGCCAGATGGAGCGCCACCAGCGACGACGAGCACGCGGTGTCGACCGTGACGGCCGGTCCCTCCAGCCCGAACGTGTACGCGATCCGGCCCGACGCGACGCTCCCCGCGCTGCCGGTGCCGACGAGCCCCTCCATCTCCCGGGGGACGGGCCGCAGCCGCGAGGAGTAGTCGTCGTACATCACGCCCGTGAACACGCCGGTGCGGCTGCCGCGCAGCTCGTCCGGGCCGATCCCGGCGCGTTCGAACGCCTCCCACGACGTCTCCAGCAGCAGCCGCTGCTGCGGGTCGACGGCCGGGGCCTCGCGCGGGCTGATCCCGAAGAAGTCGGCGTCGAACCAGGCGGCGTCGTGCAGGAAACCGCCGTGCCGCACGCTGCTCGTGCCCGGACGGTCCGGGTCGGGGTCGTAGAGTTCGTCGACGTTCCAGCCGCGGTCCTCGGGGAACCCGGTGATCGCGTCCACGCCGCCGTCGACGAGCTCCCACAGGTCCTCGGGCGAGCCGACCCCGCCCGGATACCGGCAGCTCATCGCCACGATCGCGACGGGTTCGCGGGACGCCGACTCCGCGCGGCGGAGCCGTTCCCGGGTCGCCTGCAGATCGGCGGTGACCCGCTTGAGATAGTCGCGGAGCCGTTCCTCGTTCGTCATGTGCCGCCGAGCTCCTTGTCGATGAGGTCGAACAGGTCGTCGTCCGAGGCGCCGTCGAGCCGGTCGGCGGCGCGTTCGCGCAGTTCCGCCGCCACCGCCCCGTCCAGGCGGGTCAGCATGTCCCGCAGCCGGTCCGCCACCCGCCCCCGGGAGTCCCGGTCGCCGAGGATGGCGGGCAGCGCCGCCTCCAGCCGGTCGAGCTGCGACAGCCCGTCCGTCCCGTCGCCGGACGCGGGGGCGACGACGGCGCGCAGATGCCCGGCCAGCGCGTCCGGGGTGGGATGGTCGAACAGCAGCGTGGCGGGGAGCCGCCGCCCAGTCCGCGCCCCGAGCCGGTTGCGCAGCTCCACCGCGGTCAGCGAGTCGAAGCCCATGTCCATGAAGCCCTGCTCCCGGTCGATCGCCGCCGCGTCCGGGAACCCGAGCGCGGCGGCCGCCTCGGCCCGCACCAGGTCCAGCAGGAGCCGGGCCTGGTCCGCTTCGGCCAGCCCGGCGAGCCGCCCGGCCAGGTCGTCGGTGGCACCGCCGTGGCCGTTCGCGGCCGGACGCGCGTCCGCCGGACGCACGAGGCCGTGCAGCGGGAACGGGAGCCGTCCCCGCGCCGCGAGGTCCCGCAGCACCGCCGTGTCGAACGCCGCCGGGACGAGCACGCCGCCGTCGCCGGACAGGGCCGCGTCGAGCAGTGCCAGGCCCTCCTCCTCGGTGAGGGGGACGCGCCCGCGCGGGCGATCCGGGCCCGGTCGGTGTGCCGTCGAGCCGTCCGGCCATTCCCGCGCCCGCCCACGGGCCCCACGCGAGCGAGACCCCCGGCAGGCCCGCCTCCCGACGGCGATGGGCGAGCTCGTCGAGGAACGCGTTGGCCGCCGCGTAGGCCGCCTGCCCCGCGTTGCCCAGCACGCCCGCGAGGGAGGAGAACAGCACGAACGCCCGCAGGCCGAGGTCCGCCGTGAGCTCGTGCAGGTTCCACGCCGCGTCCGCCTTCGGGCGCAGCACCCCGGCGAGCCGCCCGGCGTCGAGCGAGCCGATGACGCCGTCGTCCAGGACCCCGGCGGCGTGCACGACCCCGATGAGGGGCGCTCGTCCGGGACGGCCGCCAGTGCCTCCCGCAGGGCGTCCCGGTCGGCGGCGTCGCACGCCGCGAGCGGTGACGTCGGCGCCCAGCTCACGCAGCTCGGCGGCCAGCGCCGCCGCGCCGGGCGCGTCCGGACCGCCGCGGCTCAGCAGCAGCAGACCGCGGACGCCGTGCCGCTCGACCAGCCGGCGCGCGGTCAGCGCCCCGAGGGCGCCCGTCCCGCCGGTGATCAGCACGGTCCCGTCCGGCCCGAGGGACGGGACGTCCGCCGGGGCGCTCCGCCGCGACCCGCGCGAGCCGCGGCACGAGCGCCCGCCCGCCGCGCACCGCGACCTCCGGTCGCGCGCGGCGAGCGCCTCCTCGACGTCCCGTCCGGACAGCCGCGCACCGTCGTGCCGCACGAGGACGAACCGTCCCGGGTTCTCCGCCTGCGCCGTCCGCACCAGCCCCCGCACCGCCGCCGCGGCCAGGTCCGACTCCCGCACCCCGATCACGAGCGGCGCGGCGCCGTCCCGAGGCTCCCGGACGAGCGCCAGCACCCGCCCGACAACCTCCCGCACCGCCGCGGCGACATCGGCACCGGTCCCCGCGCCGTTTTCTGCGCCGATCCCCGGGGCGCTCGCCGCGCCGGTCCCCGTGCCGACACCCGCGCCGTTTTCTGCGCCGGTCCTCCTGCCGTTCGCGGGGCCGGTTTCCGGGCTCGCCTCCGCGCCCGTGCCCGCACCGCTCTCTGCCCCGGCGTCCGCGTCGATCAGGTGGCTTTCGACGTGGACGACGGCGGCGTCCGGGGTCGGGTGCCCGTTGGGCGCCGGCGCGGGCGTCCACTCCACGCCGTACAGCGCGCCTCTGGACGCGGCGGGCAGGGCGCCCGCCGGGGCGGTCTCCAGCGCCCGGACGGTGAGGACGGGCCGTCCGTCGGGGGTCTCGGCGGCGATCGCGACGGTGCCCTCGCCGGTGAAGGACAGCCGGACCCGCAGCGCGGTCGCCTCCCGGGCGGCCCGGACGTCCGGTACGGTCACGCCCCGCCACGCCCGGGGGAGCCGCAGGTCGTCGCCTCCGGCGGCCGGGTGCAGGGCCGCGTCCAGCAGCGCCGGGTGCAGGGTGTGCCCGGCGCCGTGCGGCTCGGCCGGGAGCGCGACCTCGGCGTACAGCGTGTCGCCGGCCCGCCAGGCGGCGGTCAGGCCACGGAACGCCGGGCCGTAGCCGAGGCCCAGGTCGGCGAGCCGCGTGTACAGCCCGGCCAGGTCGATCGGGTCCGCGCCCGGCGGCGGCCACGCCCCGATCGGCTCGGCGCACCTCCGGCGCGGCGGCCAGCGCCCCGGCGGCGTGCCGGGTCCACGGGGCGGTGCCCTCCGGACGGGCGTGGTCGGCGACCGTCCCGGCGTCCGGTTCGTCCGGCGGCGAGACGGTGACCTGCAGCTCGACCGGGTCGTGCGCGGGCACCGGCAGGGGTTCGTCGAGGGTGAGTTCCGCGACGTCGCCCTCGCCGAGCAGGAGGTCGAGGAACGCCGTCGCGGGCAGCAGCGCCGTGTCCCGGACGGTGTGGTCGGCGAGCCACGGGTGGTCCGCGGCCGACACCCGTCCGGTCAGCACGCGCCCCGCCCCGTCGGCCAGGTCGACCGACGCGGTGAGCAGCGGACGCCGGGCGGCGGGGGCGGCGATCCAGTAGCGGTCGTGCTGGAACGCGTACGTGGGCAGGTCGGTGATCCGGCCGCCGGGGTGCAGGACGGACCAGTCCGGTTCGGCCCCGGCGGCGACGGCGGTGGCCAGCGCCAGCGCGTAGGCGTCGGGGTCCGGGCGGTCGCGGCGCAGCGTCGCCGCCGCGACGGCGCCGTCCCCGACGCAGTCGGCGACCAGCGCGGACAGGACGGCGTCCGGCCCCAGCTCCACGAACGCGGTGACGCCCTTCTCGTGCAGGGTGCGCACCCCGTCCCGGAACCGGACGGTCTCCCGGACGTGCCGCACCCAGTGTTCGGGGTCGGTGAGGTCGTCGGCGACGTCCCCGGTCAGGTTGGAGATCACCGGGACGGACGGCGCCCGGTACTCCAGCGCCTCCGCCGCGGCGCGGAACTCGGCGAGCATCGGGTCCATCAGCGGGGAGTGGAACGCGTGGCTCACCCGCAGCCGCCGCGCCGTCCCGCCGCGCTCCCGCCACGCGTCGGCGACCGCGAGGACGGCCGCTTCGGCGCCGAACACGACGTCGCGGCCGGGCCGTTGACCGCCGCGACCGCCACCGTCCCGTCCCCGGGGAGCAGGTCGCGGACGGTGTCCTCCGGCGCGTCCAGCGACACCATCGCGCCGCCCGCCGGGAGCGCCTGCATGAGCCGCCCCCGGGCCGCGACGAGCCGCGCCGCGTCGGGCAGCGACAGCACGCCCGCGGCGTGCGCGGCGGCCAGTTCCCCGACCGAGTGCCCGATCAGCAGGTCGGGCGTCACGCCGTGGTGTTCCAGCAGCCGGAACAGCGCGACCTCCACGGCGAACAGGGCGGGCTGGGCGTACCCGGTGCCGTCCAGCGCCGTGGCGTCGGCGCCGAACACGATCTCGCGGAGCGGACGGTCGAGGTGCGCGTCGAGCAGGTCGGCGGCCTCGTCGAACGCGGCGGCGAAGACGGGGTGCGCCTCGTACAGCGCCGCGCCCCATCCCGGCCCGCTGGCTGCCCTGGCCGGTGAAGCAGGACGCGACGCGTCCCCGGCCGGCCCGCGCGACCTGCGGGGACGGACGTCCGGCGGCCAGCGCGTCGAGCCCGTCGAGCAGCCCGGCGCGGTCGGACGCGGCGACGACGGCGCGGTGCTCCAGCCGCGGACGTCCGGTGGCGAGCGTGCGCCCGATGTCGGCGAGTCCCGCCGCGGGGGCGTCCGCCAGGTGGGTGCGCAGCCGCCGGGCCTGGTCGCGCAGCGCGGCCGGGGTGGCGGCGGCGACGGGGAACGGCACGGGCATCGCGGGCCGGGGCTCCGCCTCGCCCTCCGGCGCCGGCGCGGGCGGTTCCGCTTCGAGGACGAGGTGGGCGTTCGTGCCGCTGATGCCGAACGACGAGACGGCCGCGCGCCGCGCCCGTCCGGTGCCCGGCCACGGCGTCGGGGCGGTGACCAGCTCGACCGTCCCCGCGCTCCAGTCGACGTGCGGGGTCGGCGCGTCGACGTGCAGCGTCTTCGGCAGCAGCCCGTGCCGCATGGCCAGCACCGACTTGATGATCCCCGCGACGCCCGCCGCGGCCTGGGTGTGCCCGATGTTCGACTTGATCGAGCCCAGCAGCAGGGGCCGCTCCCGGCCGGTCCCGTAGGCGGCCAGCAGCGCCTGCGCCTCGATCGGGTCGCCGAGCGCCGTGCCGGTGCCGTGCCCCTCGACGGCGTCCACCTCGTGCGCCGCCAGTCCCGCGGCGGCCAGCGCCTGCCGGATGACCCGCTGCTGCGACGGGCCGTTGGGCGCGGTGAGCCCGTTGCTCGCGCCGTCCTGGTTGACGGCCGAGCCGCGGACGACCGCCAGCACCCGGTGGCCGTTGCGGCGCGCGTCCGACAGCCGCTCCACGACGAGCACCCCGGCGCCCTCGGCCCAGGACGCGCCGTCCGCCGCCGCCGCGAACGGCTTGCAGCGGCCGTCCGGGGCGAGGCCCCGCTGCCTGCTGAACTCCACGAACGTCGTGGGGGACGACATCACGGTCGCGCCGCCCGCCAGGGCCAGGGAGCATTCGCCGTTCCGCAGCGCCTGCGCGGCCAGATGCACCGCGACGAGCGACGACGAGCACGCGGTGTCGACCGTGATCGCGGGCCCCTCCAAACCCAGCGCGTAGGCGATCCGGCCGGAGGCGACGCTGCCGGTGTTGCCCGTCCCGAGATAGCCCTCCAGCTCCTCCGGCTTGTCGGCGCGCGCGTCGTATTCGCTCTTCATCAGCCCGGCGAACACGCCCGTCTCCGTGCCGCGCAGCGACAGCGGGTCGATCCCGGCGTGCTCGACGGCCTCCCACGCGACCTCCAGGAGGTGCCGCTGCTGCGGGTCGGCCGCCAGCGCCTCCCGGGGGCTCATCCCGAAGAACCGCGGATCGAAGTCGCCCGCACCGTCCAGGAAGCCGCCCCGCCGCGTCATCGACTTCCCCTGGGCGTCGGGGTCGGGGTCGTACAGGTCCGGGTCCCAGCCCCGGTCGGCGGGGAAGTCGCCGATCGCGTCGGAGCCGTCGAGCAGGAGCCGCCACAGGTCCTCGGGCGACCGGACGCCGCCGGGGAACCGGCAGGCCATGCCGACGATCGCGACCGGGTCGCCGTCGGCCGCGGCCGTCCGGACGTCCGGCGCCGCGGCCGCCGGGGCGTCGCCCGCGAGTTCGGCGCCGACGGCCGCGAAGCGCCTCGGGGGAGGGATGGTCGAACACGGCGGTCGCCGGGAGCCGCAGCCCGGTGGCCGTCCCGAGCCGGTTGCGCAGCTCCAGTGCGGTGAGGGAGTCGAAACCGAGCTCCTGGAACGCCCGGTCGGCCGCGACGGTGGTCCGCGCCGGAATACCCCAGGACGGCGGCGACCTGGCGGCGGACGACACCGAGCAGCTCGGCCGCGCGTTCGGCCTCCGGCAGCCCGGCGAGCCGCCGCGCGAGCGCAGACGCCCCGCCCGTCCGCTCGGGCCCGGCGGCGTCCGGTGCGGCGGCGCGGGGCAGTCCCGCGCGGACGAGCCCGCGCAGCATCGGCGGGACGTCCGCCGCGCCGAGCGCCGACACGTCCGGACGGAACGGGACGAGCACCGGCTCGTCCATGCGGAGCGCCGCGTCGAACAGTTCGAGGGCCCGTTCGGTGGACAGCGCGGCCGTGCCGCCCCGCGCCAGCCGCGCCAGGTCGGCCCGGTCGAGCCCCTCGGTCAGCCCGCTGCCCTCCTCCCACAGGCCCCACGCCAGCGACAGCGCCGGCAGGCCCGCCGCCGCGCGGTGCGCGGCGAGCGCGTCGAGGTGGGCGTTCGCGGCGGCGTACGGCGCCTGCCCGGCGCTGCCGATCGTCCCGGCGAGCGAGGAGAACAGGACGAACGCGGTGAGGTCCGCGTCGGCGGTGAGTTCGTGCAGGTGCCGCGCCCCGTGCGCCTTCGGGCGCAGCACCGCGGCGACCCGCTCGGGGGTCTGCGCGGTCAGCGTCGCGTCGTCCAGCACGCCGCCGCGTGGATCACCGCCGTCAGCGGGTGCCCGGCCGGGATCGCGGCCAGCAGCCGCGCCACGTCCGCGCGGTCGCCCACGTCGCAGGCGGCGAGCGTGACGCGCGCGCCGAGCCCGTCGAGCTCGTCCGCCAGCTCGGCGGCGCCGGGCGCGGCGGCGCGCGCCGCCGGCCAGCACCAGGTGCCGCACCCCGTGCCGCCGCACCAGATGCCGCGCCAGCACGGCCCCGAGGCCGCCCGTGCCCCCCGTGATCAGCACCGTCCCCCCGTCCCGGAACACCCCGCCGCCGGCGGGTCCCCCGTTGTCGGACGCGCGGTTGTCGGATGCTTCGCTGTCGGATGCCCCGCTGCGGGAGGTGCCGTTGATGAAGGTGCTGTCGGACGTGCTGTCGGGGGTGTCGTCTGGAGAGCCGTCGCGGGGGGAGCCGTCGGACACCTTGCCGGGAGTCCCGCTTCCGGACCGGGGGCCTTCGGACGGGAGGCGGGTCAGTAGCGGCGTGAAGGCGGCCGGGCCGCGTAGGGCGAGTTGCGGGTCGGTGCCGTCCGGGGCGGTGAGGTGGGCGGCGATGCGGGCCGGGTCCGGCGGGCCGTCCAGGTCGGCCAGCGCGAACCGGCCCGGGTGCTCGCTCTGCGCGACCCGCACCAGCCCCAGATCGCGGCCTGGTCGGGGTCGGCGTCGTCGCCGGGACGGACGGCCGTCGCGCCCTCGGTCGCGAACACGAGCAGGCGACCGGCGCGGCGTTCGTCGGCGAGCCAGTCGAGGGCCAGTTCGAGCGCTCGTTCGGGGCCGGCGCGCGCCATCGGCGCGACGAACGCGTCGGGGGCGGCGTCGCCGGGTTCGCCCTCGTCGCCGAGCAGCCGGACGCGGGGGCGCGGGCCGGGGACGGGCGCGCTCGGGCGCCACTCGACCCGGTACAGGTCCCCGCCGCCGGACGACCGCGCCAGCGCGCGCGGGTCCACGGGACGGACGGCGAGCGACGCGACCGACAGCACCGGCCGCCCCGCCGTGTCGGCCGCGTCCAGCGCGACCGCGTCCGTGGCGGAGCCGTCCCCGCCCGCGCGCGTCAGCCGGACGCGCAGCACCCGCGCGTTCGACGAGTGCAGGCGCACCCCGGACCACGCGAACGGCAGCAGGGCGCCGTCGCGTTCGCCGAACAGGCCGAGCGCGATCGGGTGCAGCGCCGCGTCGAGCAGCGCGGGATGCACGCCGTACCCGCCCGTGTCCAGGTCGTCCGGGAGCGCCACCTCGGCGAACACCTCGCCGCCGCGCAGCCAGGCGGCGCGCAGCCCCCGGAACGCGGGGCCGTACCCGTGGCCGCGCGCGGCGAGCGCCCGTACGGGTCGGCGAGGTCGACGGGCGCGCGCCCTCGGGCGGCCAC
>NZ_MKJY01000223.1 GCF_001942465.1 Actinomadura sp. CNU-125 | reverse complement strand
GCGCACCGTCGCCGCCCTGCCCGCCGACCGGACGGCCGCGGCCCGCGCCGCGTTCCGCTCGTTCGGCACGTGCAGCATCACCGACCCCCTGACCGAACTCGCGGACCTCGGGCTCCTCCCGGCCGCGCTCACCGAGGAGTACGCATGACGGCCACGACGCGCATCGCGATCCCGGACGGTTCGCCGTTCGGGCTCGCCAACCTCCCGTACGGCGTGTTCTCCGCCCCCGGGACGAGCCCCCGCGTCGGCGTCCGCGTCGCCGACTCCGTCGTCGACCTCGCCGAAGTCCTCCGCGACGACGTGTTCGCGCACCCGTCGCTGAACCCGTTCATGGCGCGGGGCCACGCCCGGTGGGTCGAGGCGCGCGAACGGATCCTCGACGCCGTCACCGGCGACGTCCCGTCCGGTGCCGTGCACTCCGTCGACGCGGTCGCCCTGCACATGCCGTTCGACGTCGGCGACTACGTCGACTTCTACGCGTCCGAGCACCACGCCACGAACCTCGGGCGGCTGTTCCGCCCCGACTCCGCGCCGCTGATGCCGAACTGGAAGCACCTCCCGGTCGGCTACCACGGCCGCGCCGGGACGGTCGTGCCGTCCGGCACCCCGATCGTGCGGCCGTCCGGGCAGCGCAAGGCCCCGGACGACGACGCCCCCGGGTTCGGCCCGTCGCGCCGCCTCGACATCGAGGCCGAGGTCGGGTTCGTCGTCGGCACCGGGTCCCCGCTCGGCACGCCCGTCCCGGTGGACGCGTTCGCCGAGCGGGTCTTCGGTGCCGTCCTCGTGAACGACTGGTCGGCGCGCGACATCCAGGCGTGGGAGTACGTCCCGCTCGGCCCGTTCCTGGGGAAGAGCTTCGCGACGTCCGTCTCGCCCTGGGTCGTCCCGCTTCTCGCGCTCGAAGCGGCCCGCGTCGCCACCCCGCCGCAGGACCCCGACCCCCTCCCCTACCTGCGGGAGAAGAACCCGTGGGGCCTCGACCTCGAACTGTCGGTCGAGTGGAACGGGCAGCTCGTCTCGCGCCCGCCGTACCGGGAGATGTACTGGTCGCCCGCGCAGATGCTCGCCCACATGACGGTGAACGGCGCCGCGTCCCGCACCGGCGACCTGTTCGCGTCCGGCACCGTCTCCGGCCCGGCGAAGGACCAGCGCGGCGCGTTCATCGAGCTGACGTGGGGCGGGCGCGAGCCGATGGAGGTCGCGGGCGAGCCCCGCACGTTCCTGATGGACGGCGACGAGGTCGTCCTGTCGGCGACGGCCCCGGCGGCGGACGGCTCCCGCCTCGGCTTCGGGGAGGTCCGCGGCCGCGTCCACCCCGCCCCTTGAGTCAGTTGGGCTGGCCGGTCGGGCGGATCACCACCGTGTTGACGTCGACCCCGGCCGGCTGGCCGACGGCCCACGCGATCGACTCGGCGATCTGGTCGGCGGTCAGCAGCGTCCCTTCGGGAAGGCCGCCCGCGCCGTCCCAGAAGTCGGTCTCCACCCGGCCGGGCGCGATCAGCGTCACCCCGACGCCGTCGGCCGTCACCGCCCGGCGGGTGTTCTCGGCGAGCCCGGTCAGCGCCCACTTGGTCGCGCCGTAGAGGTTGCCGGGGGTGTGGACGAAGCCCGCGACGCTGCCGACGAGCACAATCCGGCCGCGCGTCGCCTTCAGCGCCTCCACCGAGGACCGGATCAGCAGCGCCGGGCCGAGGACGTTCGTCAGCACCATCTCGCCCCAGGCGTGCGGGTCGCCGTCGACGACGCTGTCGTGGGTGGCGAACCCGGCGTTGGCGACGACCGCGTCGAGGCGTCCGAACTCGGCGACGGTCGCGTCCACCGCCGCCCGCGTCGCGTCCGGGTCGGCGGCGTCCGCGGCGAAGGTCAGCAGGCCGGACGGGTTCCCGCGGTCGGCGGCGAAGCGGTCGAGGCGGCCGCGGTCGCGTCCGGTGACGGCGACCCGGTGCCCGCGGTCGAGCAGCAGGCGGGCGGCCGCCGCGCCGATCCCGTTGGAGCCGCCCGTGATCAGTGTGACTGGAGAATCGGTCATGCGCCGGGACGTTAGACCCTAGAGTCGACTCTAGATCAACTTCGGAAGGGCGGGACCATGCCGGACGACACCGCCGCGCTCAGCATCGGCGAGGCGGCCGAACGCACCGGCCTCAGCGTCCACACCCTGCGCTTCTACGAGAAGGAGGGGGTCCTCCTCCACCCCGTGCGGCGGGTCGGCGGGCGGCGGGTCTACGGTCCGGAAGACCTCGACTGGCTGTTCCTGTGCACACGGCTGCGCGCGTCCGGCATGCCGCTGCCCGCGATCCGCACGTACGCGGCGCTGATCCGCGAGGGCGACGCGAGCGCACCGCGGCGGCTGGAGCTCATGCGCCGCCACCGCGACCGCGTGGCCGCCCAGATCGAGGAACTGGACGCCTGCCTGACGGTCATCTCCCGCAAGGTGAAGATCTACGAGGAGTACCTCGCGGGCGTCGGCGACCCCATGTGGAGCGGGTCGGACGACCAGGACGACCAGGCGGTAGGCGGTCAGGACGGCTAGGCGGCAGGCGGTACGCGGTCAGGACGTCACGGCGCACTGTCCGCGGTCGGCGCGGCGCGGGCCGTCCGCCGTGGGACGGACGTCGAAGTCGAAGATCGCCGTCGGCAGGTACAGCGAGCAGCACGCGTTCGGGATGTCGACGACGCCGCTGAGCCGTCCCTCGATCGGTGCGGCGCCCAGCAGCAGGTACGCCTGCTCGCCGGTGTAGCCGAACGTCTTCAGGTACTCGATCGCGTTCAGGCAGGCGTTCCGGTAGGCGAGCGTCGCGTCGGTGAACGCGTTCGTGTCGCTGTCGTGGTCGACCGAGATGCCGATGAACGAGATGAACTCGTCGTAGCGGGGCTCGACGTTGCCGGGCATGAAGATCGGGTTCGTCGTCACCCCGTACTTGTCCATGCCGCCCTTGATCAGGTCGAGGCGCAGGTCGATGAACCGCCCATCTCGATGGCGCCGCAGAACGTGATCTCGCCGTCGCCCTGGCTGAAGTGCAGGTCGCCGCCGGACAGCAGCGCGCCCGGCACGTAGACGGGGAAGAAGACCCGCGAGCCCCGGCTGAAGTTCTTGATGTCCTGGTTGCCGCCGTTCTCCCGGGGCGGGACGGTCCGCGCCCCCTCCCGTCCGATCCGGTCGAGGTCGGCGCCGGTGAGGGTGCCCGCGAGGACGTCCGTCGGCTCGGGCGGCAGGGCGAGCGGCGGCACCCGGTCCGGGTCGGTGTCGATGAGGGCCTGCTCGCGCGCGTTCCAGCGGCCCAGCATGTCGGCGGACGGCGCGGTGCCGAACAGCCCGGGGTGGGTGATGCCGGTGAACCGGACGTCGGGAATGTGCCGTGACGTGGCCATCTGCCCGTGGAAGTCCCAGATGGCCTTGTAGGCGTCGGGGAACCGGTCCGTCAGGAAGCCGCCGCCGTTGTGCCTGGCGAAGATGCCGGTGTAGCCCCAGCCCTGCCCAGCAATGTTCCCGGTTTCCTGCGGGACGGGGCCGATGTCGAGGATGTCGACGATGAGAAGGTCGCCCGGTTCGGCGCCCTCCACCGCGATGGGGCCGCTCAGCATGTGGTTGACGTTCAGGTTGAGGTCGCGAATGTCGTTCGCGGAGTCGTTGTTGCCGACCTGGCCGTCCATCCACTCGCGGCTCTCGACGCGGATCTCCGCCCCGGGACGCACCGTGACGGCGGCCGGGATGTCGGGGTGCCACCGGTTGTGCCCCGGAACATCCTGATCGCGCATCGACCGCGCCTGATCGACGCTGAACACGACATCGGGCATGGCTTCCTCCTCGGTTCAGGGACGGGGCAGCCGGGCGTGCCGGGGATCGGCCGGTGGACGCGGCGCCCCGGGCGCCCCGGGCCGCCGGCCGACGACCCGCGGCTCGTGGGCGCTCGCCTCCCCGGCGTCCAGCGCCCGCGCGAGGCGGGCCCGGCGTGCGGCCGACGTGCGGCGGCGTGAAGACGCGCGGCGCCTCGGCGCCGCACCCCGCGCAGGGTTCCGCGGCCCCTGCCGTCCCGATCGGACGGGCGACGTCGAACGTCCCGCACTCCGCGCATCGGTACTGGTAGACCGCCACAGACACCCCCAATGCCTCGCGGTCGACTATTCCGCCAGAAGACGACCGCAAACGGGCACCCTCCTCCGATCACGTCAACCGACGTTGACATCTCCACCGCGTCAACTTACGTTGACATCCATGCGAACCCTCGACGCGCGCGGCCTCCTGCTCGGCTGCGGAGTCCTCACCGGCCCCCTGTTCACCGCCGCCTACCTCCTCGAAGGCGCCGCGCGCGCCGACTACAGCGCCGCCCGGCACCCGGTCAGCTCGCTGGCACTGGGCGAACACGGCTGGACGCAGGTCGCGAACTTCCTCGTGGCCGGGCTCCTCACGCTGGCGTTCGCCGCCGGGATGTGGCGGGTACCTCGACCGGTGGGCGGCCCGATCTTCGGCCCCCTGCTCGTCGGCGTGTGGGGCGTGGGCTGCTCGGCGCGGGCCTCTTCCGCTCCGACCCGATCAGCGGCTATCCCCCGGGGACGCCCGCCCGCATCGACTACACGACGCCGGGCCTCCTGCACGACGCGTTCTCGATGATGGGATTCGCCGCCCTGATCGTGGCGTGCTTCGTCTTCGCCCGCCGGTTCGCGCGCGCGGGCTCGCCGTGGCGCGCCGCCGCGTCCGCGGCCGCCGGTGTCGCGTTCGCCGTCCTGCTGCAACTGTCCGGGCTCGCCTTCGAGCAGCACGAGTCGCTGGTCGAGCACGGCGGGCTGCTGCAGCGCGCGGCCGTCACCGTCGGGCTCGGCTGGCTGACCTGGATCGCCGTCCGGATGCTGAAGGAGTCCGGAGGCGCACGGGAAACCGATAGCTGACTATCGTTTGATAGTGTGTGCCGATGAGCGGCGGAGCGTCCAGGCCGTTGCGCGCGGACGCGGCGCGCAACTCCGAGAAGATCCTGCGGGCGGCGCGGGAGGTCTTCGCCGAGCAGGGCCCCGATGCGCCGCTCGACGACATCGCCCGCCGCGCGGGCGTCGGGATCGCGACGCTGTACCGGCGGTTCCCGCACAAGGCGGCGCTCGTCCGCGCGGCCCTCGACCTGAGCTTCACCGAAGAACTCGCGCCCGCCATCGAGCGGGCCCTGGCCGACGACGACCCCCGGCGCGGCCTGATGGACGCGGTGGAGAGCGCCGTCGCCCACACGGCCCGGAACTACAACACCCTCGCCGCCGCCAGGGACGTCGGCGCCCTGACCGCGGAGGCCGGTGAACGCTTCTTCGAGACGCTCGCCCCCCTGCTGCGGCGCGGCCAGCAGCAGGGGGTCGTCCGCGCCGACCTCGTCGTGGACGACCTCCGCCGCATCATGCAGATGCTGGTCAGCGTCCTGTGGACGATGGACCCGCGGGAGGGCGGCTGGCACCGCTACACCGTGCTGATCTTCGATGCGCTGGCCCCGGAGGCCGCGAGCCCGCTGCCGCCCGCGGCCCCCATGCGGCGCCGTACCCCCGGCGCCTGACCCCGGCTAATCGCCGTGGGCGAGGTCGATGTCGTGGCCGTCGATCCCGCCGTCGGGCACGGTCAGCCCCGTCGCCTTCGGCGGGTAGCCGGTCGCGATGACCGTGTACGCCCCGCCGTCCAGGTCGGCGAACGCGTACGCACCGTCCGGGCCGGTCGTCGTCGTGGCGACCGTGTTGCCCGCGGCGTCCAGCAGCGTCACGCGCGCGCCGCTCAGCGGGGTGCCCGCGCCGCGCACCGTCCCCCGCATGTGCACGCCGGGGCGCAGCGCGACCTCGACGGAGGTCACGCCGGTGGCGCCGATCTCGACGGGCGTCGCGTAGGGCCGGTGCCCGGCGGAGTTGACCGCCAGGGTCAGCGTCCCCGGGACCAGTTCGGTGATGGAGAACCCGCCCCGGACGTCGGTCCGGCCGGTCGCCAGGACGTCGCCGCGCACGTCGGTCGCGATCACCACGGCGTCCGCGACCGGGGCCCCGGAACCGGCCGACCGCACCACGCCGACCAGCCCGCTCATGCCGCCCAGCAGGATGTCGTAGGAGACGGCCGTGCCCGTCACGGCGATCGTCGACGCCTGCGGCTGGTGCCCGTCGGCCGAGGCGATCAGGACGTACGAGCCGGCGCCCGGCGCGCGCACCCGGTACGAACCGTCGGCGTGCGCGACCGCGCGGCCCGCCTGCCGTCCGTCCGGCGAGATCAGCGTCACCGCGGCCCCCGTCACGGGCGCGTTCTCCGCGCGCGGACGTGCCCGCCGATCGGGATGCCGCCGTCGGCGGAGCCGCCCGGCCCCTCGGCCCGGACGTGCGCGGCGCGGCGCGGGCGCGGCGGGTCGGGGCCGCGCCGTCCGCACCGACCTGGGCGGCGTTGACCAGCACCTTCTCCGGGACGGCGGCCTCCGCGGCCCCCGTCGCCTCCGCGGGCTCGACCGGCCCGGCGGACCCGGCGGATCCGGCGGCGGGCCTGCGGTGGCGGGGGTTGAGGGAGGCGATGAGGAAGGCCAGGACGGCGGCGCCCGCGCCGACGGCCATGACCGTCTTGAAGGCGTCCTCGGTGGGCACCTCGGCCGGTCCCATCGTCGTGGTCATCTCGGCCAGGATGACGCCCGCGACCGCGCTGGCGGTCGACGTGCCGAGGGACCGCATCAGCGTGTTGAGGCTGTTGGCCGCGCCCGTCTCGGACGCGGGCACCGCGCCCATGATCAGCGCGGGCATCGCGCCGTACGCGAACCCGATACCGGCCGAGATGATGCAGGAGATCAGTACGAAGTGCCAGATCTCCGACATCAGCACGATGTTCAGGCCGTAACCGGCGGCCACGATCAGGGCGCCGATCATCAGCGTCACCTTCGGGCCGTAGGACCGCGAGACCGCGCCGGAGACCGGCGCGAAGGCCATCATCACCAGGCCGGACGGCGCCATGGCCAGGCCCGCGACGAGCAGCGAGGTGCCGAGACCGTGCCCGGTCGCCACCGGCAACTGGAGGATCTGCGGGATGACCAGCGACATCGCGAACATGGCGAAACCGATCGCGATGGACGCGATGTTGGTGACCAGCACCTGGCGGCGCACGGTCGTCCGCAGGTCCACCAGCGGGTCACGGACCTTCAGCTCCCACAGGCCCCACACCAGGAAGACGACGACGGCCGCACCGAGCAGGCCGAGCGTGGTGCGGCTCGTCCAGCCCCAGTCGGCGCCCTTGGAGATCGCCAGCAGCAGGCAGACCAGGCCCGCCGACAACCCCAGTGCGCCGATCAGGTCGAACCGTCCGCCGGTGCGCACCCGCGACTCCGGCACCAGGGCCAGGACCAGCACGAACGCGACCGCGCCGAGGCCCGCCGACACCCAGAACAGCGCGTGCCAGTCGAGGTTGTCGGCGATGAGCGCGGCGGCCGGCATGCCGAACGCGCCGCCGACGCCGAGGGAGGCGCTCATCAGCGCGGTCGCGGAGGCGAGCCGGTCGGACGGCAACTCGTCGCGCATGATGCTGATGCCGAGCGGGATGACCCCGGCCGCGAGCCCCTGCAGCGTCCGTCCGACGATCATCGGAACGAGCGACTCGCTGAACCCCGCCACGACCGACCCGGCCACCATCATGAACACGCTGACCAGCAGCAGCAGCCGCTTGCCGTACATGTCGCCGAGCCGTCCCATCACCGGGGTGGCGACGGCGCCGCCGAGCAGCGTGGCGGTGACGGCCCAGGTGGCGTCGGACGCGGACGCGTGCAGCAGCCCGGGCAGCTCCGGGACGATCGGGATCACCAGGGTCTGCATGAGCGCGACCACGATCCCGGCGAACGCGAGGACCGCCACGACGGGCCCGGTGCGCGGCGGCGCCGCCGCGCCTTCCCCGGCGGATCGGGGTTGTGCATGGGTCATAAGACGAGCCTCCGTGGGAGCGGTCGAATGCTCGCGCCGCGCCCCGCGGCCCGTGCCCGGCTCACGCCGGACGCTCGGGCGGGCGGGTCGCATCACTCGGACGAGGCCATGGCCCGGACGCCTCCGGCGCCCGCGCCCGGCCGTGTTCGGCCCGCGGCGGGAAGCACAAGTGATACTTGCCTATCAGTTACCTGACGAGGCTACCACACTGACAGTCACGTACCGATTGCAGATCCGCCCTCCGCGAGGGGCCCGAGGGCCCCTTGCAAGCGCTGGTCAGACCCTCCGAACGGGCGGAACGCGCGCGGCTCGACGGGCCCGAATGAGCTGCGTCACGTGACTGAAGGCACAACTGCTCCCGGACGCCGTGTCCGTCGCCTCTCGCTCGGAACGGCGACGCGTCCGGGCGTCCGGGCGTCCGCAGCGAGTCGGTACCGGCCCTCGGCTCGGGATCGGTCGACGGGCCCCGGCGTGGAGAGCGGCGCGGCGTGGGGCTCGTGTCGCACCTGGGTAGCACCTCGGAATGGCACCGTGGTCTCTCGTGGCGGCACCGTCCGGCCGACGAGCATGAGCGACATGCGCATCCGTGCTCTGCTCGCCGCCACCTGCTGTCTACTGGCCCTCGCGCCGCCGGGGGCGGCGGCCGCCGCCGATGACCCGGTCGTCCGGCTGCCCGCGCCGACCGGACGGTTCCGGGTCGGCACCGTCGCGGTGCACCTCGTCGACCGGGACCGCCGCGATCCGTGGGCGCCGGCCGGGCACGGGAGCTGATGGTGAGCCTGTGGTACCCGGCCGCGCCCGGCGGGGGCGGCCGGGAGCCGCAGATGACCGCGAAGGCGGCCGCGCACTTCGGGTCGGCGACGGGCGCCGGGACGCTCAACCTCGGTGTCCCGGCCGGGACG
>NZ_MKJY01000222.1 GCF_001942465.1 Actinomadura sp. CNU-125 | reverse complement strand
CGGCAATCGCGGGGACAGGGCCCGCGGGGTCGGGAATCGCGGGGACGGGAATCGTCAACGACACGAAGGAGACCGGCCGGTGAACGTCGCGGAGAAGAAGGAGACGTGGCGGCTGCTCGGCCGCGCGATCGACGCCGCCGAAGAGACCGGCGTCGCGAGCCCGGTCTTCCTGACCCGGTTGTCCCTGCTGCTCGCCATGGAACTCCCGGCCAAGGAACGCTTCGAGGAACTCGTCGACCTCGCCCTCGAAGCCGGACGAGCCGACGCCGCCGAGGCCCCAGCCGGTCGCGGCCGCCCCTCCGTTGATCTGCGGCGTGTTGCCCTTATGGGCGCCCGCCCGGATAAGGGCAACACGCCGCAGGTCAACGAACCTGGGGCCTGGGCGGGTGTCGCGCCGGACTTGTCGTCCGGGTCCAGGGCGTCGTCGAGGGCGGCCGCGGCCCGCTCGACCAGCGTGCGCATCTCCGGGGTCGCGGTGCCGACCAGGGTGACGACGCCGACCGCCGCGGCGATGCCGCGCACCCGCCGCAGCGGGGCGCTGACGCCGTGCGCCCCGGGGGCCAGTTCGTTCTCGCTGAAGAACAGCCCGTCGCGTCCCTCGGCGGCCGCCACCAGGGCCTTCCCGGCGGCGCCGACGCCCAGCGGGGTGCGGCTCCCGACCCGGTGCGCCACGTGGAACGTGGTCGCGCGCGGCTCGACCACCGCCACCGCGAGCGCCTCGCCGCCGTCCGCGACGACCAGGTGGGCGGTCGCGCCCGCCGCGTTCGCCAGCCGGTCTAGGTGCTCGCCCGCCGTCTCCCGCAGCCCGGCGTGCAGGTTGCGGGTGAGGCGCAGCGCGCCGAGGCCGATGGTTAGCGAACCGTCCGGGTCGCGCCGGACGAGGCCGTACTCGGCGAGCGTGGAGACGAGCCGGTACACGATCGTGCGGCTGAGGCCGAGCGCCGTCGCGATCTGGGCCGGTGACAGCGCCGTCTCGGACGCGGCGAGGAGCTGCAGCACGTCCAGGCCCCGGCTCAGGGTCTGGGACGTTTCGGGCCGCTTGGGCATGCCGGAAATCCTAGCGACGGTTCAACCGGGGAGCAGACCGCGCTCCGCGCACCAGCTCTCGACGACGTCGAGGCACTCCCGCATGTGCTCGGGCTGCCCCTTGTAGTAGTGGGTGGCGCCCTTGATGAGGTGGTAGGACGCGTCGGCGGTGCCCAGCGCGTCGCGCACGATCCGGTTGTGGGTCGCGGGGACGGCGTCGTCGGCGGAGTTCTCGACCTGCAGGACGGGCGTCCGGGTGATGCGGGCGGCGTTGACGGCGCCGCGCGCCCGGGTGTGCGACAGGCTCCACTGGCTCAGCCAGGACCGCAGCGTCGTGAACCGGGCCAGGCCGACCGGCCCCACGTTGGCCGTGCGCGGATCGCCCAGGTACGTCCAGTTCGGGCGCCGGTCGTTGGGATCGACGGACGGGTCGAGCCAGCGGACGTCGCACATCGTGCGGTGCACGATGAACGGGCGTTCGAGTTCGACGCCCCCGGCGGCGCGCAGCCGTTCGAGTTCGGCCAGCACCCAGCCGGTGATCCGCTCGTTGCGGGCCCGCTGCGCCGCCCGGAACCGCGCGACGAACTCGGCGCCGAACGGCGGGACGTGCCGGGCGTCCGGCGCGTAGATGTCGAGTTCGGGGTCGCGCCGGCCGGGGTCGTTCTCGTCGAGGACGGACGGGTCCGTCCACTCGGTGAGGGTCTCGGCCCGCGACAGGTGCGCCGCGATGAAGACGACCGCGTCGGCGGGGAGCAGCCCGGCGCCGGCCACGTCGACCGGGTCCCCGGCGGGCGTGTGCGTCACGGACGGGTCCTCGGCCTCGGCCTGGTAGAGTAGAGCGACAGCGAGCCGCCGCCGGACCAGCCGACCAGCACGACCTTGTCGTAGCCGGCCGTCTCGCGGGCCCAGCGGATCCAGGAGGCCAGGTCGAGCAGCACCTTCTCCATGATCAGCGCCGCGTCGTTCTTGGGGTAGCGGCTCGCGGCGCACAGGACGTGGTGGCCCCGGCCCGCGATCGCCTCCGGCATCGGCAGCAGCTGCAGGGTGGAGGTCGGGTGCATGAAGACGAACAGCGTCGACGCGTCCCCGCCGGTGTCCGGCCGCAGGAGCTGGCCTTCGAGCGTCACCCCCTGGCTGCCCGCGAAGCCGTAGGTCTCGACGACCGCGGACCGCTCCTCGGTGTGCAGGATGACGGGAACGCGCTGGAAGCCGGTGTTCATTCGTTCGTCTCCTTCCGCGGGCCGCGGCCTGCCCACGTCCACGGGTAGTCGGGCAGGTCGCACGCCCGCGCGCCCTCGCCGATGCCCAGCGGACGGAACGTGTCGACCATGAACGCCATCTCGGTGGCCTTCGTATGGTTGACCGAGTCGAGGTAGGCGGCCCGGACGGGCCCGTGCGTGTACGCCGCCGGGTGCAGGGACACCGAACCGGTGACGATCCCCGCGCCCTTCCGCGCGGCCGTCTCGCCCGCGAAGTAGAACATGACCTCGTCGGAGTCGACGTTCGAGTGGTAGTACGGGACCTTGATCGCCCGCGGATGGAACTCCAGCGGCCTCGGCACGAAGTTGCACACCACGAACCCGTCGCCCTCGAAGACCTGGTACTCGGCGGCCGCTGGATCAGCTCGCCGACGACGGGCGAGAAGTCGCGGTAGTTCAGCGCGTACGGGTAGAGGTGCCCGTCCCACCCCACCACGTCGAAGGGGTGGTGGTCGTAGACCACGACCGACCCGGAGACGCCGGACGGGTCGCGGTGCTTCACGTAGACCTCGGTGTCGGCGTCCAGCACGTCGGCGTCGGCGACCAGGGGGCCTTCGGGGACGCGCAGGTCCCGCTCGGTGATCGGGGAGCCTTCGAGGAACTGCCCGTACTCGGAGCGGTGCCGCCGCGGCGGCCGGATGTGCCCCGAACCTTCGACGCAGTACGCGCGCAGCGGCCCGTTCTTCTCGACGTCCACCGGTATCCAGCGGTGGATCGCGACCCGGGGGACCACGACGTTGTCGCCCTGCCGCACCTCAAGCCGTCCGAACACGCTCTCCAGCACGGCGGCGCCGCTCTCGATGAACACCACCTCGTCCCCGACGCCGTTGCTGAACAGGGGCGACGGCGAGTCCGCGACGACGTAGGAGATGCGGACGTCGTCGTTGGCGAGGACGAGACGGCGATGCCGGACGAGGTCGTTGCCGCGTTCCGCGCCGTCCGGGAACAGGTCGGGCAACCGGAAGTGGTGCGGCCGGAGCGGCCTGTTCGGCTCCGTCGCCGTGTCGCCCGGGTCCCACGGCCGGGAGTCGACCAGGTTGGACGGCACCCGCACGTGGTACAGCAGCGAACTCGGTCCGGAGAATCCTTCCTCTCCGATGAACTCCTCGAAGCACTCGGTCCCGTCGTCGAGCGAGAACAGGACGTGGCGCTTGCTGGGCACGGCTCCGACGGCCCGGTAGTACGGCATCGCTCTCCTAGGGTCGAGTGTTGTCGCGAATATAGGACAACTTTGTCCGATTGTCGATGCTCGTCTGGGAAGCCGGGAGCGGCGCGCGGGGGCCTAGCGTGATCACCTCGGCGTGCCTTCGGGGGAGACGATGGACCCACTGCGACCACACGATCCGGAGCGGATCGGCTCGTACCGGCTGCGCGGACGGCTCGGCGCGGGCGGCATGGGCGAGGTCTACCTGGCGGTCTCGCCCGGCGGCCGCGAGGTCGTGGTGAAGGTCATCCGGTCCGACCTCGCGGACGCCCCGAACGCGCGCCGCCGGTTCCTCCTCGCGGGGCTCGCGGGCACGACCGCGGTGGCCGTCCCGGCGGTCGTCCCGGCGGTCGTCCTGTCGACGCGCTCCTCCGACGCCGGCGCGGCCCCGGGGGCCCGCCCCTCGACCCCCTCGGCGTCGGCCCGCGAGCTCTACAAGGGCGTACTCGAAAGGGGCACGGCGCCGTGGTCACGGCCGTGTCGTTCGGCCCGGACGGCACGACGCTCGCCAGCGGCGGCGCCGACGGGTCCATCCTGCTCTGGGACGTGACGACCGGCGAGCGGATCCGCGCCCTGCGGGGCCACACCTACCCGCCCGTCGCGATGATCTTCGGTGCGGACGGCGGGACCATGGTCTCCGGCGCGGAGAGTGTGCGGACGTGGGACACGGCGACCGGCCGGGTGACGGGCGCCATTCCCACCCAGGAACGCGGCGAGTACCCCACCCCGCTGGTCTCGATGGCCCTGTCCCCGTACGGGAAGTACCTGGCCACCGACGCCGCCGACGGGAACGCGATGCTGTGGGACGTCGCGTCCGGCGAGGTCGTCCGGACGCTGGAGGGGCACACCGGTGCCGTCAACGCGCTCGCCTTCCACCGCGACGGCACGGCGCTGGCGAGCGGCGGCGAGGACCGGGCCGTCCTGATGTGGGACCTGACCTGACGGTCAGGGCTTGCGGCCGACCGCGCTGTAGTGGGCGACCGGCTCCGCCTCGCCCCACGGGCTGTCCAGGCCGACGCGCCAGTGCGAGGTCGACACGATGCCGGGGGAGACGAGTTCCAGCCCGTCCATGAGCCGCTCGATCCGCCCGCGGTCGCGGGCGCAGATCGGCGCGCCGCCCTCCGCCATGAACGCGTCCATCGCGTCGAGCACGGACTGCCCGTGGAAGTCGGCGGTGTCGTGCACGAGCACGAAGAAGCTTCCGGACGGCAGCGGCTCCATGAGCCGCCGGACGATCGACTCCGCCTCCGCGTCGTCCACGATGTGCTGCAGGATCCCGATCAGCATGACCGCGACGGGCTCGGCGAAGTCGAGCGTCTCGCCCGCCTTGGCGATGATGGCGCCGGGTTCGCGCAGGTCGGCGTCGATGTAGGCGGTCTCGCCCGCGGGCGTCGAGGTCAGCAGCGCCCGCGCGTGCGCGAGCACCATCGGGTCGTTGTCGACGTACACGATGCGCGACTCGGGCGCCACGCGCTGCGCGACCTCGTGCGTGTTGTCCTGCGTAGGCAGGCCCGTCCCGATGTCGAGGAACTGCCGCACGCCCGCCTCGCCCGCCAGGTGGCGGACGGCACGGCCGAGGAAGGCCCGGTCGTGCCGGGCGAGGGCCGCGATGTCGGGGTGGATCCGGGCGATGGTGTCGCCGACCTCGCGGTCGACCGGATAGTAGTCCTTGCCGCCGAGCCAGTAGTTGGTGACCCGCGCCGAACTGGGGACGGTCGGGTCGATGCCGGGAATGTCGTTCACGGGTCGCTCCATGCCGGGATACCGGTTGACGATCTTCATTCTGCCGCGCCCGCGACCGCACGGAACGATCTTTGAAATCCCCGGCGACCCATCCGGCGAAGCGTCCGGCGACGCTTGCGGTCAGGCGGTCGGCGGGGCGGGTTTCAGGCCGTCCAGGACGACCCGGTAGACGGCGTCGTCGACGCGCGCGCCCGGGCGGCACACGGCGGTGCCGAGGATCTCGGCGACCTCGGCGGCGCTGATGTCGCGGCGTACCGTGCCTTCGGCCTGCGCCCGTTCGACGACGTCGCGGAGCAGCCCGTCGACTTCGGTTTGCAGCGCGACGCGCTCGTCCGGGACGGGCCCGGTCTGCGCGATCGACTTGACGAGGGCGAGCGGCTGCCCGATCGAGAAGTCGATGACCTGCGTGAACACGTCCCAGGCCGGGACGTCCTGTGCGGACAGCAGCCGGATCCGCTCGCCCAGCCGGTGGAGCGCGGCGACGGCGATCTCCTCGACGAGCGCGCGCCGGTCCGGGAAGTGCCGGTAGAGGGTGCCCACGCCGAGCCCGGCGCCGCGCGCGATGTCCTCCATGCCCACGCCGGGGCCGCGCTCGGCGAACAGTTCGAGGGCGCGGGCGACGATCCGCTCGCGGTTGCGCTGCGCGTCGGCTCGCATCGTCCTCCGTCCGGCAGCCGGAATGTCAGATTCAGGTTACCCTGAACTCCGTAACGGAACCGGAAGATCCGATTCAGGTTGGAGTACGCACATGCGCATCGGACTGTTCACCGTCGCCGGAGGGGCCCCGCTGGACGATCTGGTCGGCCAGGCCCGCGCGGCCCGCGACGCCGGGCTCGCCAGCACCTTCTACGGGCACGCCTCGTCCTTCGACGCGCTCATGACCGCGGCGCTCGCCGGACGCGAGGTGCCCGGCATCGAGGTCGGCACGGCGATCGTCCCGACCTATCCGCGCCACCCCCTCACCGTCGCGGGCCAGGCGCTCGCCGCGCAGGCGATGACGGGCGGGCGGTTCACCCTCGGCGTCGGGCCGAGCCACCCGCCGATCATCGAGGGCTGGTACGGCCTGCCGTACGAGCGCCCCGCGCGGCACGTCCGCGAGTACCTGACCGCGCTGCGCCCGCTGCTGCGCGGCGAGGACGTCGCGTACCGCGGCGAGACGCTGACCGCGGCGGGCACCGTGGACGCGCCCGGCGCGACCCCGCCATCGGTGATCGTGTCGGCGCTCGGCCCCGCGATGCTGCGCGTCGCGGGCGAGCTCGCCGACGGCACCGTCACGACCTGGACGGACGTCGCCGCGATCGGCGACCACGTGGTGCCCGCGATCACCCGGGCCGCCGAGGCCGCCGGGCGTCCGGCGCGCGCGTGCTCGCGGGCGTCATGGTCGCGCTCACCACCGACCCGGACGGCGTCCGCCGCGAGGTCGCCGAGCGGTTCGGCGCCGCGACCGACTTCCCCGCCTACCGCGCGGTGCTCGAACGGCAGGGGCTGGCGGGCGTGCACGAGACGGTGATCGCCGGGGACGAGACGCAGGTGGAAGCGCACCTGCGCCGGTTCGCCGCCGCCGGCGCCACGGACCTGCTGATCAGCCCGTACGGTCCGGCGGGCGACGCGGCGCGCGTCCTGGAGTTCGCCGCGTCGCTCCGCTGACCGTCAGATCGACGGGCCGTAGCCGGTGCACTCGGGCCGGAAGCCCGGCTCGTCCGGGCCGAGGGCGTTGAGGACGAGCTGCATGATCGGCCCGTCGAACCAGGTGCCGGAGTGGCTCACCGGGTCGTCCGGGCAGAGGTCCTGCAACAGGATGTTGGTGGAGTCGCCGCCGTGCAGGAACGAGTTCGTGAGCGGCGTGACGGTGGTGTCGTGCGCGGTCGCGATCGTCACGTAGCGGACGCCGGGGACGGTGTCGCCGTCGGCGAACAGGGCCTCCTGGAAGTCGGAGCCCGCCTCCTGCTGCACGTGCGCGGGCGACCCGATGAGGCGGAGGAAGTCGTTGACCAGGCCGAGCACGCCGAGGGTACGGCCGAGGTCGACGAGGCCGCCCATGGTGGTGCCGTGGTTGGTCGGGGCGAGGCCGACGAGCGTCCGCACCTTGGCCGCGCCGCCGAGCCGCTTGATGTAGTAGTTGGGCATCATGCCGCCCTGGGAGCCGCCGACGACGTCGACCTCGGCGGCCCCGGTGGCGGCCAGCACCCGGTCGACGAACGCGCTCATCGTCCGCGCCGACTCCGCGATGTCGCCGAGCCCGTAGACGCGGCCGAAGCTCGCCGACGTCTCGCCGTAGTTGAACCCGTAGACGCAGTACCCGGCGTCGCCAGGGTCGGCGCGAGCGTCGCCCCCGCGAAGCCGAAGTTGGACGTCGTCCCGTGCACGATCACCACCGGATTCGGGTGTTCGGCGGACGGCTCGCACGTCCAGTCGTTCGCGCCCGCGACGGCGTCCGGGCTGAAGGCGAAGTTACCGATCGCCGTGTGCAGGTCGCCCACCGGATAGGTGGTGTCCGCCGCCGCGGCGGGTGCGGTGACGCCCGCGGACAGGGCGGTGCACGCCGCGATGGCGGCAGCGGCGAGGCCGCGCCGGAACCGTCGTCCCATGACTCCCTCTTCCCGGTGGACAGCTCATATGGACGAACGTATCTATTTGAGGGGTGCGCGTCGCCGTCCAACGGTGACAATCGGCGCGGCCCGGGTTCGTCGCCGAAGACGGGTCGCCGGTTCCGGCGGCGCACCCGCCCGTACACCGCGCCCGTCCGTACACTGTCCCGGATGGCGCGTACGAACGATCTGGACGCCGTCGCCGACGACCTCGCGTTGCAGATCGCCACCGGCCGGCTCCGCGCGGGCGACACGCTGCCCTCGATCCGGCGGCTCGCCGGACGGTACGAACTCACCCCGTCGAGCATCCAGCAGGTGATCGGACGGCTCCGCATGGCGGGGTTCGTCGAACCGCGGCACGGCGTCGGCGTCGTGGTCCGCGACATCCGGCTGTACGGCGGCATCCAGACCTGGCAGTACCTGTTCCGGTTCTCCAGCAAGCTCCCGGAGCTGACCGTGCGCAACGTCCAGGAGATCCTGGAGACGCTGCAGCTCTTCTACCAGGCGGCCCTGGTCAAGCTCGTGTCCGAGACGGCGTCCGCCGATCCCGCCCCGGCGCGGCGGGCCTTCGCGCAGCTCGAACTGCTCGCCGAGGGCGACGCCGTCCGGGCGTCCGACGTGCACCGGGGGGTGCTGGGCGTGCTGCGCGCCGTCCTCGCCGGGCTCGGCGGCGGCGTCACGCTCGGCCTGCTCAACTCGATGGGCGACGTCCTGGCCGAAGTCCCGGAGGTCCTGGAGGCCCTCTACGGGGACGCGGCCGAGCACGTCTGGTTCTGGGGCAACGTGGTCACGGCCTGGGAGAACACGGACGCGGAACTCGCCCGCGAAACGCTCGCGCTGCTCGACGACTGGCACGCCGTCGCCCTGGGGCGCCTCCGCGACCGCCTCGCGTCTTCTTAACTCCGGTGAGTAGTACGGACACGAAAGTCCACTGCTCTGCCGCTATGTGTACGAACACTGTTTGATACAGACTCTCGCACACTTCGAACCGTGCGGGAGGAGGCCGTCCAGTGCCGTCACGGTGTGCGCAGGGACGCCATGAGCCGGGGCCAGACCCGGTGGAGTTCGCGTTCCCAGTACGGCCAGCTGTGCGTGCCGTCGCGGTACAGGTGGGTGGTCACGGGGATGCCGAGGCGCGCGAGGCGGCGCAGGAACGGGCGGACCGTCGACCGGACGAGCGGTTCCGCCACGTTCGCGGCGCTCCACGGGCCGCCGCGCGGGTCGAGGGGCCGGGGCGTCCGGTCAGCCCGCACGACACGAACAGGCCCGTGCCCCGCAGCCCGGCGGCGAGGTGCAGCGGGTCGGCGGCGCGCCAGTGCCGATCGTGGACGAACGGCACGCCCCACATCGCGAACGGGTTCGTCCGGCCCGCGACGCCGGTCGCGGCGAGGAGCGTCGTCGCGGACACGGCCGTCCGGACGGTGCAGGGGCCGCTGAGCGCGGCCGCGAAGCGGAACGTGCCCGGGTTGGCGGCGGCGCCCTGCAGCGCCCCGTACCCGCCGCCCGACACCCCCGCGACGGCGCGCACCTCCCCGGCGCGGTAGCGCGCGCGCAGGAGTTCGTGCACGTGACGGACGTGGAAGGTCTGCCACTGCGGGCCGCGCCGCCAGTCGGCGTATCCCCCGGCGCGGCCGCCGTCCGGCATGGCGATCAGGACGTCGTCGTCCCGGCTGAGCCGTTCGACGTCGGTGCGGGCGATCCACGAGGACGAGTCGTCCAGCCCGCCGTGGTGGAGCGTGAGCAGCGGCCAGGTGCGGTCCGCCGACCAGCGGCGGGGGAGCAGGACGCGGATCGCCAGCGCGTCCGGGGACACCGTGCGGGCGCGGACGGTCAGCACCCGGAGCCGTTCGCCGGCCTTCTCCTCGTCGAGGACCTCGATTTCCATGACCGGAAATTATGTCGCCGTCCGGATTGAAACGATCCTCTCCCGAGAGATGAACATCTGACCGAAGTTGTCATTTCGGCGCGCCTTCGCCGGCGCGCCGTCCGGGCTGCGTGGAAAGGGCTCCGGCATGGCCGTTGGGTTGATCGCGATCATCGCCGTCTGCATGGCCGCCAACGCGTGGCGGCTGCGGTCCAGGCTTCGCGGCCTGCGCACACTCCCGTCGGGAAACGGTGACGAACCGTCCGATCCGGAATTCGTGTTGCTCACCGCGAGAAACGTGGAAGTGCCCGCGGAAATAGCTCGCGCCGCCGCGCGTTACGCCCGGCAGAACGAACTTGGGCTCGTGGATCTGATGCCCCGCGACATTCCGGTCGACGGCGCCCTCGACCTCGCCCGCCACACCGACTTCGACGCGTACCGCGACGACGCGTTCGGGATGGGGCGGGGCGCCTGCCACGCGGTGCTCGCGTCCCGCGACGCCGTGTCCGCCGCCGGGGTCGAGAGCGTCCACGACCTCGACCCGGACGAACTCGGCGCGGCCACCGCCCGCCTCAAGCTCTACGTCGAACGGGCCGACATCGTCGTCGTCGCGGGCATCGCCGGGCACGACCAGACCGCCTTCCGGCGCGCGCGGATGCGCTCCCTCGCCCTGGTGATCCCGCAGACGCTCGCGCTGCCGCAGACCCTCGGGGCCATGGCCGCCGGATACCTGCTGGTGGCCGCCGCCCTGGCCGTCGCGCCCGCCGCCGGTGCCGGACTGGCGCTCTGGTACTCCTGCGCGCCCCTGCTGATCTTCGCGGGCACCCCGGTGCGGCCCCGCGACCTGCGCCGCGTCTGCCTGCTGCGCGCGGTCCACGTGCCGCTGTCGATCGTCCGCACGCTCATCGCCCCGCGGACCCGCTGGGAACGGGCCCTGCTGGACCGCCGGGAGGACGCGCGGGCCTGGTACCGGGCGGAGATCGACCGCGGCGTCGGACGGTTCGTCGGGCCGCGCGCCACCGAATGCCCCTGGTGCGGGTCGGACGAACTACGCGGACACGTCGTCGCCCGCGACATCCTGCAAGGCAAACCCGGACGCTTCACCCTGGAGCGTTGCGGGAACTGCGGGCACGTCTTCCAGAACCCGCGCGTCACCCCCGAAGGGCTCGCGTTCTACTACAAGGACGTCTACGACGGGCTCGGCGACGTGCTCGCCGAACGGATCCTCAGCTCGAACACGTCCTGGTACCTCGCGCGCGCCGCCATGGTGCGGCGCGCCACCGAACCCCGCTCGTGGCTGGACGTCGGCACGGGCAAGGGCCACTTCTGCCGCGCGGCCCGGACCGTCCTGCCGGACACGCGCCTGGACGGCCTGGACTTCGGCTCCGCCGTCGCGGAAGGGGGCCGCCGCGGCTGGATCGACCGCGCCTACCGGGGCGAGTTCCGCGCGCTGGCCCCCGACCTGGCCGGACGCTACGACGTCATCAGCATGCACCACTACCTGGAGCACACCCCCGACCCCCTCGCCGAACTCGACACCGCCGCCAAGGTGCTGCCCCCCGGCGGGCACCTGCTGATCGAGCTGCCCGACCCCGAGTCGTGGTTCGGCCGGGTGCTGCGCGGCTTCTGGGTGCCGTGGCTGGCGCCGCAGCACCTGCACATGATCCCGCTCGCCAACCTGCGGGCCGCGCTGGAGCAGCGCGGCCTGGAGGTCGTGTCCGAGGAGCGCCGCGAAGCCGACCAGGGTCCCGACTTCGCCGCGTCCGCCGCCGCCGTCGTCAACACGCTCGGCCTCGACGTCGACCGCCCGTGGTGGCCGCGCGTCCCGGGGCCCCGCGAGTACGCGGGCGTCATCGGCACGCTCGTCCTCGCCGCCCCGCTGATGGGCGCGGCCGTCCTGCTCGACCTGCTGACCGTCCCGATCGCCCGGAGGAACACCAACGCCTACCGGGTCCTGGCCAGAAAGAACCCCGGATGAGCCACTCCCGACGCCTCGGCCGCCTCCTCGCCGCGTTCCTCCTCCTGTTCGCCGTCCTCGCCCCCCACGTCCCCCACGCCCCGGCGCGGGCCGCGGCGGCCGCCCCCGTCACCGAGACGTGGATCGGGCCGCGCACCCTCGACCTGAGCTGGCATTCGGCGAACGTCGCCGAGACCGTCCACGTCCGGCTCCTCCTGCCGGACGGCTGGACGCGCTCCACCCGCGAGACGTGGCCGGTGGTCTTCGCGCTCCAGGGCGGCCGCGACGACTACACGTCCTGGACGCGCGAAACCGACATCGAAGGGCTCGCCGCACGCTGGGACGTCATGGTCGTCATGCCGTCCGGCGGGAACAACGGCAGCTACACCGACTGGTGGAACGGCGGCGAGGGCGGCGTCCCGCGCTGGGAGACCTTCCACACCGTCGAGCTCCTCGACGTGCTGGAGCGCTACCGCGCCGGGACGCACCGCGCCGTGATGGGCGCGTCGTCCGGCGGCCAGGGCGCGATCGCGTACGCCGGACGCCACCCCGGCATGTTCGAGTACGCGGCGTCGTTCAGCGGTTCGACCCACCTGACCATGGCCGGGATGCAGGCGTTCCTGCTGTTCATCAACCTGATCGGCTCCGGCCTCGACGCGTTCCGCATCTTCGGCGTCCCCGGCCCGGACGACGCGAACTGGCGCGCCCACGACCCGTACCACCTCGCGCCGAACCTGCGCGGCGTCGGGCTGTACGTCTCCAGCGGCACCACCGGCCTGAACGGCCCGTACACCCCGCCGGGCGGGCAGTGGCGGCTGACGCAGCTGAGCGAGATCCTCATCGGCCAGATGAACCACTCGTTCGTCGCCCGCCTGCGCGAACTCGGCATCCCCGTGACCACCCACATCTACGGCAACGGCTGGCACGCGTGGCCGGAGTGGATCCCCGAGATGCGGAAGGCCTGGCCGCTGATGATGGACGCGCTCGACGCGGAGCCGACCGCGGCCTGATCGGGCCGCCCGTCCCCCGTGCGAGCTACCCGAGAGTGTCCTCCGAGCGGTGAAGATTCCCGGACGCCGAATCCATAGCGTTCGTGGTGGCCGCGGCGCCCTGACCGCGGATCTCCCCGGAGGAATTCTCATGCGTTTGTTGAAGCAGTTCGCCGCCGTCGCGGTGGTCGCCTTCGCCGGCAGCGCGGCCGTCGGCGCCGTACACGGGAACACGTTCCTCACCCTGGTCTTCGGCCTCGCGACGGCCGTGCTCGCCGTGTGGACGTACGCCTGGGTCGTGCGGCGGACCGAGCGCCGCGCCCCCGCCGAGGTGGGCGCGGACGGCGCCCCCGCCGCCGTCGGACGGGGCATGGCGATCGGCTTCGCCATGTTCACCGCCGTCATCGCGGCCATCGCCGTCTGCGGCGGCTACGGGATCGACGGCTTCGGCTCGGCCTCCGGGGCGATCGCGCTGATCGGCTTCATGGCCGCCGCGGCCGTGACCGAGGAGCTGCTGTTCCGCGGCGTCCTGTTCCGGATCGTCGAGGGACGCATCGGCACCTGGTGGGCGCTGGGGCTCACCGGCCTGGTGTTCGGCCTGTCGCACCTGGCCAACCCGAACGCGAGCCTGTGGGGCGCGCTCGCCATCGCGGTCGAGGCGGGCGGCATGCTCGCCGCCGCCTACGCCGCCACCCGCACCCTGTGGGTGCCGATCGGCCTGCACTTCGCCTGGAACTTCGCCGGAGCGGGCCTCTTCGGCACCGACGTCTCCGGCAAGAGCGAGCACGCGGGGCTGCTCGACGGCGCCACCTCGGGCCCGATGCTGCTCGCCGGCGGCGACTTCGGGCCGGAAGGCAGCCTGTTCGCGGTCCTGGCGGGCGTGGTCCTGACGGTCGTGTTCATGCGGCTGGCCCGCCGCCGCGGCAACGTGGTCCCCCGGCGGCGTACCGGGACGCCCGCTCCGGCCGCTACGCTCGCCCAGTGATCAAGCTCCGACGGGTCGTCGACCTGTGGCGGCGCTGCGACGTCACGGTCCGGGATCTCCCGTTCCCCCTGCTGCTGATCGCCCTGTCCCTGCTGCCCGGGTTCCGGGGCAGCGGGACGCGGTTCGACGGCGTGCCCACCGTCCCCTTCGACGCGCTCGCGATCCTCGTGATCGCCCTCGAATGCCTCCCGCTGGCCGTCCGCCGCCGCTGGCCCGCCGTCTGCCTCGCCCTGGTGGCGCTCGGCTTCGCCATCGACCAGCTCCGCGGCTACCACGCCTTCTCGACCATCGCCCTGCCGGTCGCGCTGATCAGCGCGGGCGCCCACCTGGAGCGCCACCGCCGCCCCGTCATGGCCGCGGCCTCCGCGGCGTACGTGCTGCTGGCGGTCGGCATCCACCAGAGCGGCGCGGACGAGCCGCCGACCGAATACCTGGTCTTCTTCCTGGCGCTCGGCGTCATGTGGGTCATCGGGACCTGGCTGCGCACCACCCGGGCCGCCGAGGCCGACCGCCGCCGCCGCGTCGCCGAGGCCACCCGCGCCGCCGAACGCACCCGCATCGCCCGGGAACTCCACGACGTCGTGACGCACCACGTGACGGCGATGGTCGTGCAGGCCGAGGCCGCGCGCTACCTGACCGCCGCGCCCGACCGTCTCGACGAGACGCTGAGCGCCGTCACCGACACCGGCCGCCGGGCCATCTCCGACCTGCGGCACCTGCTCGACCTGCTCAACCCCGACCACGACGCCGAACCCAAGGCGCCGACCGCCGGCGAACTGCACACGCTCGTGGAGCAGACCCGCCGGGCCGGGCAGCCGGTGGAGTTCACCGAGCACGGCACGTCCGGTGGCGTCACCGGGTTCACGCTCTACCGGGTCGTCCAGGAAGCCCTGACGAACGCCCTCAAGTACGCCCACGGCGGCCGCACCGTGGTCGAGGTCCACTACGGCGAAGAGGAGACGACCGTGCAGGTCAGTACGGCCCCCGGCTCGCGCACCGGATCGCCCGGCGGCAGCGGACGCGGCCTCACCGGGCTCCGCGAACGCGTCGACGCGCTCGGCGGCGAGTTCAGCGCGGACCGCGCACCGGACGGCGACTTCGTCGTGCGGGCCCGCATCCCCGCGGGGAGCACCTCGTGACCGCGCCCGTCCCCGGCGGCCCCGTCCCCGGCGAGCCCGCCGGTGCCGCGCCCGTCCGCGTCCTGGTCTGCGACGACCAGGCGCTGATCCGGATGGGCTTCTCGACGATCATCGACGCGCAGCCCGACCTGGAGGTCGTCGGCGAGTGCGGCGACGGGCGCGCCGCCGTCGACCTCGCCCGCGAACTGAAGCCGGACATGGTCGTGATGGACGTCCGGATGCCGGTCCTCGACGGCATCGAGGCGACCCGCCTGCTCGCCGGCGCCGGGGTGGCCGACCCCGTGAAGGTGCTCGTCGTGACGACGTTCAACCTGGACGAGTACGTCTACGAGGCCCTGCGCGCCGGTGCGAGCGGCTTCCTGCTCAAGGACGCCCCGCCCGCGCAGCTCCTGCACGGCATCCGCACCGTCGCGACGGGCGCCGCGCTGCTCGCGCCCGAGGTGACCCGCAAGCTCGTCGGACGGTACGCCGCGCGCATCCGTCCCGCCGAGGAGAAACCGGCCGACGTCCCGCTGACCCCCCGCGAGCTGGAGGTGCTGCGCCTCATCGCCGACGGGCGGTCCAACGGCGAGATCGCCGCGACCCTCGTGATCAGCCACGAGACCGTCAAGACGTACGTGTCGCGCATCCTCACCAAACTGGACCTGCGCGACCGGGTGCAGGCGGTCGTCTACGCCTACCGCAACGGCCTCGCGACCTGAGTGCGCGAGGGGCGGGCGGGGACGCTCAGCCCACCTTCAGCTCGGGCACCGCGGACAGCAACCGGCGCGTGTAGGGGTGCTGGACGGCGTCCTCGGTGAGCCCCTCGGCGGTGCACTCCTCGACGACCTCGCCCTTGTTCATCACCAGCACCCGGTCGCACACCAGCCGGATGACGCTGATGTCGTGGCTGATCAGCAGGTAGGCCATCCCCTCCTCCCGCTTCAGGTCGAGCAGGAGCCGCAGGATCTGCGCCTGCACCGACACGTCCAGCGCCGACACCGACTCGTCCAGCACCATGAGCTCGGGCGAGACGGCGAGCGCCCGCGCGATCGACGCCCGCTGCCGCTGCCCGCCCGACAGGCTGGACGGGCGCCGCGACGCCACCTGCGCACCGAGCCCCACCCGGTCGAGGATCTCCGCCGCGTCCCGGCGGGCCCGCCCGGCGGGCACGTCCCGCCACAGCCGCAGCGGCTCCGCCACGATCTCCTCGACCGACATGTAGGGGTTCAGCGAGGTGTACGGGTCCTGGAACACCATCTGGACCGTGCGCCAGATCCGCGGGTCGACGCGGCGGCCCGCGTGGACGTCCCGTCCGGCGATCCGCACGCGGCCGGAGTCGGGCCGCGTCAGGCCGCAGATGATCCCGGCCAGGGTGGATTTGCCCGACCCGGACTCCCCGACGATCCCCAGCGACTCCCCGGCGGCCATGGTGAAACCGACCCCGCCGACCGCGACGGTCGGGGTGCCGCGGCGCGGCCAACTCCCGGCACGGAACGTCTTGGTGACCGATTCGACGTCGAGCAGTGCCTCAGACATCGGCGTCCTCCTTCATCGGAGCCTTCGGGGCAGGCCGCCGGGTTCGCCGGGGCCGCCGGGTTCGCCGGGGTCGGTGGGTTCGGCGGCGAGCGCGGGGTCTCCGGCGCGCAGGCACCGGACGGCCCGGCCGGGCGCGTGCTCGGCGAGCGGCGGATGGTCGCCGCCGCACGCGTCGACCGCGAACGAGCAGCGCGGCCGGAACCGGCACCCGGACGCGATCTGCCCCGCCTGCGGAACCGTCCCGGGCAGGGAGTGGACGGTGCCGAGCTCGATGGCGCGTTCGGGGATGCAGCGGGCGAGCGCGTCGACGTAGGGGTGCAGGGCGTCGCCGAGCACGGCGCCGGTGTCGCCGGTCTCCACGAGCTCCCCCGCGTACATGATCAGCAGCCGGTCGCAGCGTTCGCTGACCAGCGCCAGGTCGTGGGAGACGAGCAGGGTCGCGAGCCCGAGGTCGCGGCGCAGCCGGTCGAGCAGGTCCATCACGCTCTGCTGCACCGTCACGTCCAGGGCCGTGGTCGGCTCGTCCGCGATCAGCACCGCCGGGTCCCCGGCGACCGCGATCGCGATCATGACGCGCTGCCGCATGCCGCCGGAGAACTCGAACGGGTACTGCCGGGCCCGTTCCGCGGCCCGTCCGATCCCCACCTCGTCCAGGAGCCGGACGGCCTCCTTGCGGGCGTCGCGGCGGGACAGGCCGGGGCGGCGCAGCCGCAGCGCCTCGGCCACCTGGTCGCCCACCCGCATCGACGGGTTGAGGCTGGTCATCGGGTTCTGGAACACCATCGCCAGCGAGTCGCGCGGCTGCGCCGGGACGCCGTCCCCGGCCACCGCCGTACCGGCGAGCTCGATCCGCCCGGCGGACATCCGGACGCCGCGCGGCAGCAGCCCCGCGACGGCGGCGGCGGTCAGGCTCTTGCCCGACCCCGACTCGCCGACGAGCCCGACCATCTCGCCGGGACGGATCGCGAACGACACGTCGGTCACCAGCGGGGCGGGGGAGGGGCCGCGGTCCAGGCCGATCGTCAGGCCCTCGACCCGCAGCGCGGGTCCGGCGTCCGCGCGGTCAGCCATGCTGTGTCTCCTTGTCCTCGACGTCGCCGAGCAGGTTCAGGCAGAGGATCAGCGCGGTGATCACCGCGGCGGGGATCAGGACCACCCGCGGCTCGGCCGCGAGCATCGCCGACGCGCCGGTCAGCAGGGTGCCCAGGCTCGCGCCCGGCGGCTGGACGCCGACGCCGAGGAAGCTGATGCCCGCCTCCACGACGAGGGCGAGCCCCAGCAGGTAGCTGATCTGCACGGCCACCTGGTCGCGCACCCCGGGCAGCAGGTAGCGCCGCACGATCCGGGTGTGCGAGCAGCCCGACATCCGCCCGGACGTGACGAACGGGCTGACCGCGAGCCGGAGCGTCTCCGCCCGGACCACCCGGTAGATCCGGGGCGCGAAGATCACCCCGAGGGTCACCATCTGCCCCTGGATCCCGGTGCGCAGCGCCGACTGCACCGTCAGCAGCAGGATCAGCGCGGGCACGGTGAGGACCGCGTCGGCGACCCGTCCGGTGATCGCGTCGATCCAGCCCCGGCGGTACCCGGCGAGCAGCCCGGTGGGCACCCCGATGACGGCCGCGACGCCGATCGCGGTGAGCGCGGCGAACATCGAGGTGCGGATCCCCCACAGCAGGCGGCTGAACGAGTCGCGGCCGAGCTGGTCGGTGCCGAGCCAGTGGTCGCCGGACATGCCCGCGAGCGTCTCGGCCACGTCCTGGTCGGTGGGGTCGGCCACCGGGAGGACCGGCACCAGCACCGCGATGAGCAGGCACAGCGCGACGAAGCCCAGCGCCACGGTCCGTCCCCGCCCGAGCCGCCGTACGGGCCGGGCCTTCTCCCGGGCGGCCTTCTCCCGCGCGGGCCTGTCCGGCGCGGGCTTCTCCGGAACGGTCTTCTCCGCGTCGACCTTCATGACCGGCTCCTCGCCTCGGGATTGAGCCACGACGCGACCAGGTCGGCCACCAGGTTCGCGCCGATCACGACCATGGCGAACAGCGCCACGAGCGCCTGCACGACGGGGAAGTCCTGGCCGCGCACCGCGTCCAGCGTCAGCGTCCCGATGCCGGGGATCGCGAACACGACCTCCACCAGCAGCGCGCCCGTGATCAGCACCCCGACCTCCAGGCCGATCACCGTCACCAGCGGCGCGGACGCGTTCCGGCTGACATGCCGGAAGAACACGCCGCGGCGCGAGACGCCCTTCATCCGGGCCGTGTCCACGTAGCCCGCGCCGTACTCCTTGGCCAGCGACGTCCGGAAGGTCCGCATCTGCTGGCACATCAGCGACAGCGCCAAGGCCAGCGCGGGCAGCAGCAGGTACCAGAGCGCGTTGCCGAGGCCCACCTCGGACGGGCTGCGGTAGCCGCCGGAGGGGAACCACGGCAGCCACACCGCGAACACCAGGATGAGCAGGAGCCCGACGAGGAAGTTGGGGACGGCGATGCCCAGCACCGCGATGCCGCGCAGGCCGCGGTCCAGGAGACCGCCGGGCCGCATGCCGATCGCCGAGCCCATCAGCAGCGCCGCCACCACGGCGATCACCATGGCCAGCAGCGACAGCAGCAGCGTCGGCGTCAGGTTCTCCCAGATCAGGTCGGTGACCGAGCCCCGGTGGTGCAGCGACTCGCCGAGGTCGCCGCCGACCGCGTCGCCGAGCCACGCCAGGTACTGCACCACCAGCGGACGGTCGAGGCCCAGATCCTCCCGGACCTGTTCCACCTGCGCCGGGGTGGCGCTCTCCCCGGCGACGACCGACGCCGGGTCGCCGATGGAGAACAGCATCGCGTAGGTGGCGAACGTGACCACGAGCAGGATCGGGACGGCCGCGAGCAGCCGCCTGATCACGAGTTTGACGATCAGTGCCGCCATGGCGTCACCCTCCGGACGGTCGGTGGCATCGGTTCACCCCTCGACGCCGCGGAACGACGGGAACGACGGCGCCCAGGGCGCCTTCCAGCCGGAGACGCCGGGCGCGATGACGTACGCGGTCTCCGGGGTCAGCACCGGCACGTTGATCATGCTCTCGGTGACGACCTCGGAGATCTTCCGGTAGATCTTCATGCGCTCGTCCTGGTCGGTCTCCCGCAGCGCGTCCTTCGCCAGCTTCTCGACCTCCTCGTTCTTCAGGCCGCCCGGGTTGTAGAGGCCCTTGGCCAGCCCGTAGCGGTTGAGGGTGTCGGACGGGTCGAACGCGTTCCCGGTCGCGCCGAACGCCACCGCGACGTTCTTCTCCGCCGTGAACCGGCTGACGACCTGCGGCGGCGCCATGGTGCGGACGGACGCGTCCAGGCCGATCGTCTTCATCTGCTCCTGGACGATCGTGGCGAGCTGCTCGAAGACCTGGTTGCCCGCCACGGTGACGATCTCGACCTTCGCCCCGGCCGCGCCCGCCTCCGTCACGAGCGACTTGGCCTTCTCGACGTCGTGGGGGACCAGCTTGAGCCCGAGGTCGGGGGCGTACGCCTTGGTTCCGGCGCCGAAGAACTGCCCGTTGGGCGTGCACTTGCCGTCCAGCAGGCCCTGGCAGATCGCCTCCCGGTCGAGCGCCAGGTTGACCGCGCGGCGGACGCGGACGTCGTCGAACGGCTCCATGGCGGTGTTGAACGAGAAGAGGTAGTTCTCCGAGCCCGTACTGCGCTCGATCTTGTAGCCGGCGCTCTCGGCCGACTCGATCATCTTCTCGGGGAGGATGGAGACGTCCAGGTCTCCCGAGCGGACCGCGTTGAGCTTGGCGTCGTCGGCGAGGTAGTCGATCTCCAGGGTCGGAGTGGCGGCGGCCTTCTCGTCCCAGTAGCCCTTGTTCGCCGTGTAGACGACCCGGTTGGCCTGGACGCGCTGGAGGGTGTACGGGCCGATTCCGGCCGGCTCCCGGCTCAGGTCGGTCCCGGCGGCGATCGCCTTGTCGGAGATCATCTGCCCGGCCGACCCGGCGAGGACGCGCGGCAGTGCGCCCACCCCGGCGTCCGCCCGGAACCTGACCTCGGCGGCCCCGCGCTCCTCGACGCTCACCCCGGCGAGCTGCGGCGCGTTGGTGCTGCCCTTGAGGGTCTGCGACCGCTCGATGTTGGCCGCGACGGTCTTGGACGTGAACGGCGTGCCGTCCGGGAACGTCAGCCCCTCGCGCAGCGTCATGTCGAGGAACGGGCCCTTGTCGTCCTCGCCCGACGTCCACTCGGTCGCGAGCAGCGGTTCCACGCTCTCGTCGGCCGCGAGGAAGGTCAGCGAGTCGTACAGGGGAGCGGTGTACATGGCCATCTGCCGGAGTGGCAGCAGTGCCGGGTCGAGGGTGGTCTGGGCGAAGGTGGCGCCGACCTTCAGCACCCCGTCGCTCGCCTTGGTCCCGCCGTCCTGGGGGCCGCAGGCGGCGGTCAGTCCGAGGACCGCCGCGACCGCGATCGCCATCCGTCTCTTCATGCTCCGACCACCGATTCTCTCTGGGCGAGATCCCGCGCCGTCCGGTGCCACCTGCGGTGATGACAGATTGATTCCCTGAAAGTGGTTTTATACTCAGTTTTTTCGGGACGGACAAGGGGTCCGGCTTCGGCGGCCGGTCGGGCGGGGTGCCGAAGGACGGCGCTCTGCCGGGCGAGCGGGCGGCGCCGGTCCGCCGAGGGGTTTACTAATTCTAAATTCAGCTTCATACTGTGCGCGATGACGACCAACGGCAAGCCGAAGAAGATCGCCCTCGAAGAGGCGTTCTCACTGCCCGGCATGGGAAGCAAGGTCGGCACGATGGTGGGCGACCCGCACTACCGGGCCGACGCCGTCGAGGGCTGGAACCGCAGGCTCACCGACTTCACCGAGTTCCGCATTCCCGACATGGACGCGCACGGCATCGACGTCCAGGTGCTGTCCCTGACGGCACCCGGAATCCAGGCCGAACCCGACACCGCCGCCGCGATCAGGAACGCGCGCACCGCCAACGACTTCCTGGCCGAGACGATCGCCGCCCACCCGACCCGGTTCGCCGGCCTGGCGGCGCTGCCGCTCCAGGACCCCGCGGCGGCCTGCGCCGAACTGGACCGGGCGATCGGCGGGCTCGGCCTGAACGGCGCCCTGGTCAACGGGCACACCTTCGGCCGGTACCTCGACGAGGAGGAGTTCCGGCCCGTCTGGGCGAAGCTGCAGGAACTGCGCGTCCCGCTGTACCTGCACCCGGGCGCCCCGCCGCAGGACGACTGGCAGGTGTTCCGGGGGCACCCCTACCTCGCCGGTCCCACCTTCGGGTGGGCGGCGGAGACCGCGGCGCACACGCTCCGCCTGATCTACGCGGGCGTCTTCGACGACTTCCCGGACACGACCCTCATCCTCGGCCACATGGGCGAGTTCCTGCCGTTCCAGAAGGCCAGGCTGGACGCCCGGTACGAGTTCATGACGCTGGGGCTCGGCAAGCGGCCGTCCGAGTACCTGGAGCGCAACGTCATGATCACCACGACGGGGGTGTGCTCGGCGGAGGCGCTCACCGGAGCCATCGCGGCAGTGGGCGCCGACAACATCATGTTCGGCGTCGACTACCCCTTCGAGCGCACCGACGTCGCCGTGCGGTTCCTCGACGACGCCCCGATCTGCGCGGCCGACCGCGCGAAGATCGCCCACCGCAATGCCGAGCGGATTCTGCGGCTCTGACCGCCCGCGCCGCGGTTCCCCACTCGCCCGACACGTCGAAAGGAGCGCCCGCCATGGCGGAAGCAGCAGAGGAATGGGCCGTCATCTCGGTGGACGACCACGTCATCGAGCCGGCCGACACCTGGACGTCCCGCGTCCCGGCCAGGTACCGGGACCGCGCGCCCAAGGTGGTCGAGCGCGGGGACGAGGGCATCGCCTGGGACTTCGACGGCGACGTCCGGTTCTTCTCCGGGATGATGTGCTCGGTCGACCGGCTCTCGGCGGAGGAGCGGCGGCGCATCGTCCCCCGGTTCGAGGACCTGTACGACGGCTGCGCGAACGTCGAGCGGCGCATCGAGGACATGGACGCCGCGGGCGTGCTCGCCTCGATGTGCTTCCCCACGATGCCGGGCTTCGGCGGGACCTACCTCAACCTGAACCCCGACCGGGACCTGTCCTACGCCTGCATCCGGGCCTACAACGACTTCATGACGGAGGAGTGGTGCGGGGCCGCCCCCGGACGGCTCATCCCCGCCGTCCTCGTCCCGATGTGGGACCCCGCGCTGGCCGTGCAGGAGCTGGAGCGGGTCGCCCCGCGCGGCGTCCGCAGCGTGGTCTTCTCCGAGCGGCCGCACCACCAGGGCTTCCCGTCCCTCTACGACAGGGACCGCTACTGGGATCCGCTGTTCGCCGCCGCCCAGGAGATGGACCTCCCGCTTTCCTGCCACATCGGCTCGTCGTCCCGGGTGGACTCCCCGGCGGACGGCGACTACCTCACCCACATGAGCGAGGTGTGGCTGAACGCGCCCTACTCCATGACCGAGTACATCTTCTCGGGGACCTTCGACCGTTTCCCGAACCTCCGCGTCGTCTACTCCGAGGCGAGCATCGGCTGGATTCCGTACCAGCTCCAGACGATGGACCGGTACTACGACGACCGTCCGCACTGGGTGGACTCGACGCTGGAGCACCGGCCCAGCGAGTACTTCGGACGCAACGTCTTCGGCGCCTTCATCGACGACCAGGTGGGCACCCGGTTCTTCGCGGACCTCGGCGTGGACGCGGTGATGTGCGAGGTCGACTACCCGCACGGGGACTCGATCTGGCCGGACGTCCGCAAGGCCATCGACGCCCAGCTCGCCGGGCTCCCCGCGGAGGACCAGTACAAGCTCCGGGTGGCCAACGCCGAACGGATCTACGGCTTCCGGCCGTCCGGGCTCGGGCGGCGGTAAGGGGGCGGGCGAAGGCCGGGCCGGACGCGGCGTGCGTCCGGCCCGGCCTTTTCCTGATGATACATTTAGTTTCAGAATGTTGTGGAACCGGTAACGGCGGCCGTCAGGACGGCCACGCCATCCTGTGGAGGACCGAGCGGAATGCCCAACACCCCGAAGGGCCGGCGAACGGAGGCGGCCTTCATCGAGGCGGCGCGCAAGGTGTTCGCCGAGAAGGGCTACTTCAACGCCAAGATCTCCGACATCGCGGAGGCCGCGGGCCGCTCGGCCGGATCGTTCTACAACTACTACGAGAACAAGGAAGAACTGCTCGAAGCGCTGCTCGGCCAGTTCTCGTCCGAAGTGCAGGGCACGACCGCCCGCCTGCACCACAAGGGCGACCCCTACGAGAACATCGTCGAGGCGGTACGCGCCTACTGGCACGGCTACCGGAAGTACCTGCCCGAGATGATCGGGGTCTTCCAGATGTCGATGACCGACCCCGAGTACGCGCGCCGGTGGCGGCGGAACCGCGCCGCGGGCGTCCGCAGCATCGTCGAGGGCATCGCCAGGGCCCGCACCGAAGGGTACGAGCCGGGCCTCGACACCGAGGTGCTCGCGTCCGCGCTGGTGTCCACCCTCGAATCGTTCTGCTGGGTGTGGATGGTCGGCGGAGGCGACGACGACGTCCCGCCCCCGGACGACGAGACGGCGATCCGCACGCTGGCCGCGATCTGGTACCGGACGGTGTTCCACACCGAAGCCGGCGGGGTCCGGGCGCCGGACCCGGCCCCGGAACCCGCCGGCGAGTGAGCGGCGGCGCCGCTCAGCGGGGCCCGCGCAGCTCCCGGCGCAGGACCTTGCCGGACGCGTTGCGCGGCAGGGCGTCCACGACCAGGACGCGGAGCGGGCACTTGTAGTGCGCCAGGCGCTCCCGGCAGAAGGCGATGACCTCGTCCGCCACCGGCTCGGCGCCCGGACGGGGGACGACGACGGCGAGCACCGACTCGCCCCACCGGTCGTGCGGCTCGCCCACCACCGCCGCCTCCAGGATCCGCGGATGCTCGGCGAGGACGTTCTCGACCTCGGCCGGGTAGACGTTCTCGCCGCCGCTGACGATCATGTCCTTGATGCGGGCGGTCAGCCAGAGGAAGCCCGCCTCGTTCAAGTAGCCCCCGTCGCCGGTGCCGAACCAGCCGTCCGCGTCCACCGCCTCGGCCGTCTGCTCCGGTCGGCCCCAGTAGCCCGCCATCAGCCACGGCATCCGCACCACCACCTCGCCGACCTCGCCCGGCGGCAGGACGCGGCGGTCCACCGGATCGACCACCCGGACCTCGGCGCCCGGCACCGCGCGGCCCGCCGACGACAGGTGCGGACCCGCCTCGCGGTGCTCCTCGGCGGCGAGGGTACAGACCATCCCGCCCGTCTCCGTCAGCCCGTAGACCTGGACGAAGTCGCAGCCCAGCGCGTCCCGCGCGGCGGTCAGCAGCGCCGGGGAGATCGGGGAGCTGCCGTAGGCCACCAGCCGCAGCGCGGACAGGTCGTACTCGCCGACCCGCCCGCTGTCCACGAGGATCCGCAGCATCGCCGGGACGAGCTGGGCGTGCGTGGTGCCCTGCTCCCGCAGCGTGCCGAGGACGCGCGCGGGGGACGCGTCGGCGAGCAGCGTCATCCGGGCGCCGAGGCGCAGCCCGTACATCGTCCACATGCCCCCGGCCACATGGAAGACCGGCGCGACGATCAGCAGGACCGGGGACTCCGGCCACTCCCAGCCCGGATGGGCGTCGAGGGCCATGACCCAGCGTTCGGCCTCGTAGACGACGCCCTTGGCCCGGCCGCTCGTGCCCGAGGTGTAGTACAGCAGGGTGGGATCGCCCGCGCGGGTGCCCCGCCCGTCCGTTTCCGCGGGGAAGGCCCCGTACCAGGCGTCGAAGCCGTCCGCCGCCTCGCTCGCGCCGACGACCACGACGGTCGCGGACGAGCCTGCGGGCAGCGAGTCCCGCAGCAGCGGCTCGAACTCCCGCTGGACGACGAACACCGCGGGGCCCGCGTCGGCGATCACGGCCGTCAGCTCCCGGGCGGACAGCCGCCAGTTGAGCGGGTTGGTGACGGCTCCGACGCGTTCGGCCGCCACGTGCAGCAGGGCGTAGTCCGGGTGGTTGCGGCCGAGCCAGGCCACCCGGTCGCCGGGACCGACGCCGGAGGCCGCCAGCCCGGCGGCGATCCGGTCGGCGGCGGCGTCCACGTCCCGGTAGGTCAGCGGCGGCCCGCCGTGGCCCGCGAACGCCACGGCGTCCGGCCGCCGCTTCGCGTGCCCGCGGACCAGGGCTTCGGTGGTGCGCATCGTCGGTGCTCCCTCGCTCAACCCGAGACCTTGGGCATGACCTCGGCGGAGAACAGCTCCATCGACCGCAGCACGTCGTCGTGCGGCAGCCCGCCGATGTCGAACACCGACAGGTGAACGTCCGGGTTCAGCAGTTCCTTGATCCGTAGCAGCCGTTCGGTGACCTCGGCCGGGCTGCCGCAGACGGCCGGGCCGTCGACGACGCGGTCGAAATCGACCTCCGCGTCGACGCCGCGGATGCCGTTCACCCAGGTCGCGTACTGCAGCAGATGCGGGCGCCACTTCTCCCGGGCCGCCCCGCTCGTCGGCCCGACGTGCAGATGGCTGCACGCGCCGACGAATGCGCGGTCCCCGTTGCCCGACGATTCCATGATCTCCCGGTAGAGCGCGACGAGGTCGGCGTAGCTCTCCGGGCGGCGCAGGATGCTCGGCAGGAACAGGGGCCTGCCCCGCTCCGCCGTGCGGCGGACCGAGTCCTCGCTCAGCCCGCTGCCCATCCAGATCCGCGGCGACGCCTGCAGCGGACGGGGCTGCACGGTGAGCCCGTCGAGCGGGGCGCGGAACCGTCCCGTCCAGGTGACCGGCTGCTTCGCCGCCGACCACAGCTCGTCCAGCAGCAGGAGCTTCTCGTCGAGGTTCGCGCGGTCCTCCGCGGGGTCGAAGCCGAAGGCGCGGTAGTGGTCGGGCGAGATCCCGCGGCCGACCATCAGCTCCATCCGCCCGCCCGACAGCAGGTCGAGGGTGGCGTAGTCCTCGGCGACCCGCACGGGGTCGGTCATCGGCAGCAGCACGACCGCCGGGGCCAGCCGGATCCGTTCGGTGCGCTCGGCGATCGCGGCGAGGAGCAATTGCGGCGAGGCGACGATGTAGTCGTTGAAATGGTGCTCGCCCAGCGCGATCATCGCGAACCCGAGCTCCTCGGCCCGCACGCCCATTTCGACGATCGACCGGTGGCGTTCGGCCTGCGACACCCTTTTCCCGTCGCCGGGATCGGGGAGGTGGTCGCCCAGGCTGAGGATTCCCAGTTCCATGTCTGCCCCAATCGGAAGGCTTGAAGAAAACTAGAACTGAAGTTAGTTTCATTTCTGCTGCCTCGTCAACCCCGTGGAAGGAATCCCGATGACGACGCCCGCAGGAACCCCGTCCGCCCCGCTCGCCACCGCCGCGACGGCCCGTCCGGTCGACGCGCGCGCCTTCCGTGACGTCCTCGGCCGTTTCGCCTCCGGACTCGTCGTGATCACCGGCCTCCCGGACGGCGAACCGGCGGGTTTCACATGCCAGTCCTTCACTTCGCTGTCGATCGCCCCGCCGCTCGTCGCCTGCTGCCCGTCCCGGACCTCGGTGAGCTGGCGCCGGATCCGTGCCACGGGGGCGTTCTGCGCCAACGTCCTGTCCGACGGGCAGCGGGCGACGAGCGATCTGTTCGCGCAGCGGCGGGACGACAAGTTCGCGGAGGTCGCGTGGTGCCCCGGCGAGACCGGCGCTCCCCGCATCGAGGGCGCCGTGGCGCACATCGAGTGCGAGGTCGAGAGCGTCCACGCCGGGGGCGACCACGAGATCGTCATCGGGCGGGTGGTGGCGCTCTCCGGCTCCGCCGGACACCGGCCGCTGCTGTTCTACCGGGGCCGCTACGCCGCTCTCGACGGCTCCGGCCGGGACGCGGGCAGGGCTTGACCTGGGCCTACCTCTTGGCGCCACAATCGGAGCGACTCCGCAATCGGGTCCGAGTGGGTCTTGTCACATCTTGAAACTGAACTTAGGATCAACATCCCGAGGTGCGCCGGCCGGCGTGTCCCGGGTGACGACGACCGGGTCCCGGACGGCCGACGGCGTGCTCCGAGCGGCCTGCGATCAAGGATGGTGACCGACCATGACCGAGAGCGTGGCCGAACTCGCGTGGACCGTGGACGACGCCGTCCGCGCACACGCCGCGGCCCGTCCGGACGACATCGCCTTCGTCGGCCGGGACCGCGACCTGACCTGGCGCGAACTGGACGAAGCCGCCGACCGCGCCGCCGGCCTGCTGGAACGGCGGGGAATCGGCCCCGGTGACCGGGTGGGCTGGCTCGGCAAGAACGACATGGGCTACCCGGTGACGCTGCTCGGCGCGTGGCGCCGCAGAGCCGCGCTCGTCGGGCTGAACTGGCGCCTGCCCGTCCCCGGCCTCGCGGCCTCGGCCGGGGCCGTCGACCTCGCCTACCTGGTGGCGGGCGCCGAGTTCGCCGACATCGCGCCGTCGGTCATGCCCGCGGACCGCTGCCGGATCCTCGACCAGGCCGCCCTGCCGTGGCCGGACGAGCCGGCGGGCGAACGGCTCGCCCCGCTGCCGGGCGACGAGGCATTGATCTACTACACCTCCGGCACGACCGGCGCCCCCAAAGTGGTCCCGCTGACCCACGAGGCCGTGGCGAGCACCCTCCGGTACGCGGACGTGCACGGGTTCGGCCGCGACTCCCGGCTGCTGATCGTCCCGCCGGTGTTCCACGCGGCGGGCGCGACCTGGATCCAATACGGGCTCGAAATCGGCGCGACCCAGGTGCTCTCCGCGGACGCGACGCCCCCCGGGCTCGTCCGCACGCTGTCGGAGCAGCGGATCACGCACGTCATCCTCGTGCCCGCGCTGATCAGAGCCGTCCTCGATCGGCTCCGCTCCGAACCGACGCCGCTGCCGCACCTCCGGCACGTCGGCTACGGCACGTCCGCCATCGCCGGGGCGCTGCTGGACGAGGCGATCGACGCGCTCGGCTGCGAGTTCGGCCAGGTCTACGGGATGACCGAGGGCGGCGGCGGACTCTGCTTCCTGTTCCCCGCGGACCACCGGCCCGGCGGAGCGCACCCCGAGCGGCTCGCGTCCGCCGGGCGTCCCGGCCCCGGCGTCGACCTCAGCGTCCGGGACGTGGCGACGGGCGCGGAACTGCCCGCGGGCGAGTCCGGCGAGCTGTGGTTCCGCGCGCCCAGCATGACCCGCGGCTACCTGGGCGATCCCGCGGCGACCGCCCGGACGATCGTCGACGGCTGGCTCAACAGCCGCGACATCGGCTACGTCGACGCGGACGGCTACGTCTACGTGCGCGGACGGTCCGACGACATGATCGTGACGGGCGGCGAGAACGTGCACCCCGCCGAGGTCGAGAACACGATCGTCCGGTTCCCGGCCGTCCAGGAGTGCGCGGTGTACGGCGTCCCGGACGAGCGGTGGGGGCAGCGGGTGTGCGCCTCGGTCGTGCCGCGGACCCCGGGCCTGACGTCCGACGAGGTCCGCGCGTACTGCCGTGAGCACCTGCCCGGCTACAAGGTGCCGAAGCTGATCCGGATCGTCGGCGAACTGCCGCGCAACGCGACCGGCAAGGTCCTGCGCTCACGCCTCGTCGAGGACACCGCCGAGGACACCGCCGAGGCCGCCGCCGAGGACACCGCCCGAGAGGCGGCCGTGGCGGACACCGTCGCCCAGGGATGACCCGAACCCTGAACCGCTAACGGCGCGGACGAGCCCCGGGGGTCACTCCCCGGGGCTTCGGTGGTAGACCGTGCGGTACCAGAGCAGGCTGAGCGTCTCGATGGCGGCTTCCTCGTCCGGGGCGTCCACGTCGGTGTCGCCGCCCGCCGCGAGCCAGACCCAGCAGAACGACTCCAGCGTCGAGACGATCGCCGAGGCGAGCAGCCCGGGCGCGACTCCGGCCGGGTGGCCCGACTTCTCGGCGTTCCTGATCCCCGCCCGCACCACGCGGATGCCGATGGCGCGATGCTCCCGCCACCGTTCGGCGAACGCCTCGTCCGTCATGGACATCTGGAACACGCCCACCATCTCCGCGAGGTACTTGCGGTAGGTGGTCCAGTACGCCCGGACGGCGGCGCGGATGCCCTCCATCGGGTCGTCGCTCTGGTCGCGGAACGAGTTCTCGAGAACCTCCAGCGAGAACTGCTTCAGCAGCGCCTGGAGCAGCTCTTCCTTGTTCTCGTAGTAGTTGTAGAACGAGCCCGGAGACTTGCCCGCGGCCGCGGCGATGTCGGCGATCTTCGCGTTGAAGTAGCCCTGTTCGGCGAAGACCTTCCGCGCGGCTTCGAGGAACGCCGCCTCGGTCCGCTGTCCCTTCGGCGTGGGCGGCCTCGTGGTCATCCTCCAACCCTCCTGATGACGGCGGGACGTCGGCTCCCGCGCGTGGTGGAGCGACCGAGTCTAAGTGATGCCGCATTCAGCGCGCCGCTCCGACACGTTGACTAAAACTGAATTTAGCATCAGTATTGAGGAAGCGGCGTCGGCCCGCCGCGCCACCGAACCGCCACACCCGAAGGGACGCACCGATGGCGATGATGACCGGGGAGGAGTACCTCGCCTCACTCGACGACGGCAGGCGGATCGTCGCCGAAGGCGAGTACGTCAAGGACCTGGCGGACCATCCGCAGTTCGCCACCGCCCTCAAGCTCGTGGGCGAGGGATACGACCGGCACCACCGGCCGGGGGACGACGCGAGCGGACCCTACTTCCAGATTCCGCACAGTCCCACGGAACTGAAAGACATCCTGGAACTGCTCCTGCACTGGGACATGGTCACCGTGACCACCTCCCAGGGCCTGCTGGCGCTGCTCACCGCGGCCGCCCGGATCCGCCCCGCGAACCCCGAGTACGCGCGGCGGATCGAGGACTACTTCGCCCACTGCAAGAACAACGACCTGCGCTGCGTGCAGGCGATCACCGACGCCAAGGGCGACCGGCGGCTCCCCCCGAGCGCCCAGGAGGACCCGGACGTCTACACCCGGATCGTCGAGCGCCGCCCGGACGGCATCGTGGTGCGGGGCGCGAAGCTGCACATCTCCTCGGCGGCGGTGAGCCACGAGCTGGTGGTGATGCCGACCAAGAACATGAAGCCGGGCGAGGAGGACTGGGCGGTCGCCTGCGCCATCCCGGTGAACGCCCCGGGCGTGACGATCGTCAACACCAGCTACGCGCCGCGCGAGCGGGAGGCGGACTTCCCCGTCAGCTCCCGGCACAACATGCCGGAAGGCTTCGTCATCCTCGACGACGTCTTCGTCCCCAACGAGCGCGTGTTCCTCGCCGGGGAGATCGAGCACTCGGCGACGTTCGCGCACTCCCTCGGCCTGTGGGAGCGCCTCGGCGGGACCGCGCACCTGGCCGAGTACGGCGACACCCTGGTGGGACTCGCGCAGCTCATCGCCGAGGCGAACGGCACCGAACGCGTCTCGCACGTCCGCGAGAAGATCGCCGAGATGGTCATGTACGCCACGCTGGTGCGCGGCTCGCTGGAGGCGGCCATCGCCAACGCCGAGGCGAGCCCCGAGGGCTGGTACTTCCCCAGCGAACTGTTCACCAACGCCGCGAAGCACTACGGCGCCGCCGAGTTCAGCACGATGATCCGGCACCTGCACGACATCGGCGGCGGCGCGATCGTCACCGCCCCGTCCATCAGCGACCTGGAGCACGCGGAAGTCGGCCCCTTCATCCGCAAGTACATGCGGACCAAGGACGGCGTCGACGGCGAGTACCGCACCCGCCTCTTCCACGCGATCCGCGACTTCACCGCCGACGCGTACGGCGGCTGGCAGCTCGTCACCATGCTGCAGTCCGGAGGCGGGCTCTACGCGCAGCGCCTCGTCGCGCGCAAGCACTACCCGATGGACGACGCCAAGGCCCTCGCCCTCAAGCTCGCCGGCCTCGCGAAGGACTGAGCCCGTGCCGAGTACTGACGACTCCACCGACCCCACCGACCCCACCGACTCCACCGGCCCGGTCGGCGTGGACGCCTTCCGCGCCGAGGCCGAGCGTTTCCTGCGGTCGATCGCGGGCGAGTTCGCCGACGCCGGGCTCGCCGAACGGCGCCGCTCGTCCGACCGGATCGCCGCCGTCGAGGAACTGGGCGAAGGGTACGAGCACCAGGTCAAGCGGGCCCGGGAGCTGCAGGCGCGGCTGTTCGACGCCGGGCTCGCCTGGCCGAGCGGCCCCGCCGACTGCGGCGGGCGCGGCCTCGGCCGCGAGCACGACCGGGTCGTCGACGACCTGCTCGGCGAGCTGGGCTTCCCGTCCCGGGAGATGCTGTTCGTCGGGCTGCACATCGTCGCGCCCGCGCTCGACGCGCACGGCACGACCGAACTGCGGCGGCGGATCCTGCCCGCGCTCTACCGCGCCGACATCATCGGCTGCCAGCTGTTCTCCGAACCGGGCGCCGGCTCGGACCTGGCGGGCGTCACCACCCGGGCCGTCCGGGACGGCGACGACTGGATCCTGTCCGGCCAGAAGGTGTGGACGTCGATGGGCCACCTGGCGGACGTGGGCGAGGCGCTGGTGCGCACCGACCCGTCGGCCGCCAAGCACGGCGGGCTGACGATGTTCCTGGTGGACATGCGCGCCCCCGGCGTCACCGTCCGCCCGATCCGGCAGATGACCGGCGGCTCCGCGTTCAACGAGGTCTTCCTCGACGGCGTGCGAGTCCCCGACGCGCACCGCGTCGGCGGCGTCGGCGAGGGCTGGCGGGTCGCGGGCACCAGCCTCGGCAGCGAGCGCGAGACCATGACCGGCGACGACGGCCCCGTCAGCCCGTACGTGCTGGAACGGCTCGTTGCGCTGGCCGAGCGGCTGAAGGCCGCCGCCGACCCCGTCCACCGCCCGCAGATCGCCCGGACGGTCGCCGCCGTCACCGCCATGCGGGCCGCGGCCGAACTGCCGGACGGTTCGTGGGGCCACGGGCTCGCGCCGGTGTCGGGATCGGTGCTGAAGATGCTCATGACCCGGGCCGTCGACGAGATCGCGGCGCTCGCCGCCGAGGTCCTCGGCGAGGACGCGTTCACCGACGCCGGGGAGCCCGACACCTACGCCTGGTCGGAGTTCGTCCTCGGGGCCCCGGCGCTGCACATCGCGGGCGGCACCGACGAGATCCAGCTCAACATCATCGCCCAGCGCGGCCTCGGCCTGCCCCGGCCGCCACGCCCCGCCGCGACGCGACCGGCCTGAATGCGACCGGCCTGAATCCGAACGGGCCCAAAGGACGGCACACGATGGAATCCTTCATTCAACTGCGCAAGGGAACCACCCCGCGGCAAGTCCACCGCGACCTCGATGGGCTGAAAGAAGACGAGATGGGCAGGTCCGGTTTCACCGGCCGCACCACCTTCTTCTACCGCCGCAACGACCCGTCCAGATACCGCGTCGAGGGCGACCTGCGGCCGCTGGACGTCCTGACCGGCACCCTCGAACCCGGCGACCTCCACGACGCCGCCGGGGAACCGATGCCGCTGTTCGCCAACGACGACTGCCGCATCCTGCTCAGCCGCCGCACGCAGGCCGCGCCGTTCTACGAGCGCAACGTCGACGGGGACGAACTCGTCTTCGTCCATCGCGGCACCGGACACTTCGAGACGGAGTTCGGCCGCCTGCCGTACCGTCCGGGCGACTACGTCTACCTGCCGAAGTCGACCACGTACCGGCAGGTCCCGGACGGTCCGTCGCACCTGCTCGTCGTCGAGGCGCGGGAGGAGTTCCGGGTGCCAGCGGCGGGTTCGAACGGCCGGTACTTCCCGTACGACCCCGCCCTGATCACCGTCCCCGAGCCGGAGGTTTTCGAGGAGCCGCGGCGCGACGAGCACGAGATCCGGCTGCGCCACCTCGGCGGCCGGACGTCGCTGTTCACCCCGAACCACCCGCTGGACGCCGAAGGCTGGCGCGGCGACAACTTCGCCTTCACGTTCAACATCGACGACTACGACGTCATCACGTCCGAGAGCGTCCACCTGCCGCCCACGGTCCACCTGTTCATGCAGGCCACCGGCGTGTACGTGATGAACTTCCTGCCGCGTCCGGCCGAGGGCGTCCCCGGGACCGAACGCATCCCCTGGTACCACCGCAACGTCGACTACGACGAGATCGCGTTCTACCACGGCGGCAACGTGTTCGGCGTGGACATGCCCGAGGGCCTGATCTCGCACGTCCCGCAGGGCATCCACCACGGCATTCCCGAACGCGCCCGCGAGCGGTCGCGCCGCCGCTTCGACGTCGACGAACGCGTGGAGTGGAAGGTCATCGCGATCGACACGCGGCGCCGGCTCGTCCCCGCCCCGGAACTTCTCGACGCCGCACAGAAGGAGGCGCAGTCATGAGCACCACCACCCGCCACGAGTACGACCGCATCCCGTACCTGGTGGTCTTCGAGGACAAGTCCGACTTCCAGGACACCTACGGCGGCGTCGTGGAAGACGTCGTCCTGGAGAGCTACCTGCTCAAGCCGCGCGACGTCCCGTCCGACACCGTCATCGTGTTCATGCACCCGATCGGCGGCGGCGCCTACCTGCCGATGTCCAACGCCCTGCCCCGGGCCGGGCACCACGTCATCTACTGCAACAGCCGGTACCGCGGCACGGACAGCGCCCTCATCATGGAGAAGGTCGTCCAGGACCTGGGCGCCTGCATCCGGGACGCCCGCGAGCGGCTCGGCTACCGCAACGTGATCCTCGGCGGCTGGAGCGGCGGCGGCTCCCTGTCGCTGTACTACCAGCAGCAGGCCCAGTCGCCCACCGTCACGCACACCCCCGCCGGTGACGCGCCCGACCTGACCAAGCTCGGCCTGCAACCGGCCGACGGGCTGATGCTGCTGGCCGCGCACATCAGCCGGCACGGCACGCTCACCGAATGGATGGACGCCTCCATCCTCGACGAGCGCGACCCCGAGAAGCGCGACCCCGAACTCGACCTCTACAACCCCGACAACCCGAACCGGGCCCCGTACAGCGAAGAGTTCCTCCAGCGGTACCGCCGAGCCCAGATCGACCGGAACCGGCGGATCACCGCGTGGGTCAAGGAGACCCTGGACGGCCTGCGCCGCAGCGGGCGCCCCCTGGAGGAGCGGGGCTTCGTCACCCACGGCACCATGGCCGACCCGCGCTGGCTCGACCCCGCCGTCGACCCCAACGACCGGCGTCCCGGCTGGTGCTACCTGGGCGACCCCAAGATCGTGAACATGGGCCCGGTGGGACTGGCGCGCTTCTCCACCCTGCGGAGCTGGCTGTCGCAGTGGAGCTACGACGACGCGAACGGCGACGGCCTGCGCTGCGCCGCCGACCTGGAGATCCCCACGCTCGTCATCGGCAACTCCGCCGACGACGCCTGCACGCCCAGCCACACGCGGCGGCTCTACGACGCGGTCGGGCACGAGGACAAGACCATGCGCACCATCCAGGGCGCGAACCACTACTACTCGGGCAAGGACCAGCGCCCGCACCTCGCCGAAGCCGTCGGCACGATCACCGGCTGGCTCGCCGACCGAGGCTGGGCGAAGTGACCGAGGAACTGCTCAGCCCCGACGAGGTCAGGTCGGCGCTGCGCGCCTACTTCGCCGACGGGCTCGACGAGGCCCGATCGCTGCGCGACGACACGTCCGCCCCGGGCTTCGACCGCGGCCGCTGGAAGTCGCTGGCCGGCGAGGTCGGCCTGGTCGCCATGGCCGCCCCGGAAACGGCGGGCGGCCTCGGCCTCGGCCTGGCCCACCTGACCTCGGCCCTCGAAGAGGCGGGCGCCCGCCTCTACCCGGGCCCGGCGTGCGCGTCCGTCCTGACGGCCTGGGTGCTGAACCGGCAGGGCACGGACCTGCCGGACGGCACCGAGGACCTCCTGGACGGCAGCGCGATCATCGGCGTCCCGCAGGCGTTCGCCGCCCGGCGGCCCCGGGCGGCGCTCTCGGACGGCCGCGTCTCCGGCCTGGTGCCCGCCGTCACCCACGGCATGTCCGCCGGTCTGCTGCTCACGATGGCCGACTCGCCGCAGGGCACGCTCCCCGTGCTCGTCCGGCTGGACGGCGACGGGGTCGCCCACCGTCCCGTCCGGGCCGCCGACCTGACCGCCCGGCCCGCCGACCTCGACCTGACGGCGGCCCCGGCGACCGTGCTGGCCGCACCCGCGGACGAACTGCGGCAGGTCGCCCGGCTGCTGCTCGCCGCCGAGCAGGTCGGCGGCGCGCAGGGCTGCCTGGACCAGATGACCGGGTACGCCAAGATCCGGACCCAGTTCGGCCAGGTCATCGGCGGTTACCAGGCGATCCAGCACCGCTGCGCCCGGGTCGCGATCGCGATCGCCGCGGCCCGCGCGCTCGTCCTCGCGGCGGCCAAGGCGATCGACTCGGCCGGCACCGACGCCGACCGCGACGCCGCCCACCAGTCCGTCCTGCTGGCGAAGGCCGAAGCGTCCGACGCGTTCACGGACGCCGCCGACGCGCTCGTCCAGGTGCACGGCGGGATCGGGTTCACCTGGGAACACGACGCCCACCTGTACTTCCGGCGGGCGCGGGCGACGGCGGCGATGGACGGCCGCCCGTCCCGGCTGCGGGACGACGCCGTGACCGCCGGATGCCTGTCGCTGCTCACCCGGGTCCCGGCCGGGCGGCCGGACGCCCCCTCCCGACCTTGAAAGGACATACCGTGCCGACTCCCGTCATCGTGGACGCCGTCCGTACCCCCGCGGGCAAGAAAGGCGGGTCGCTGTCGGGCTGGCATCCGGCCGAACTGGCGGCCGAGACGCTCAAGGCCCTCGCCGCGCGCACCGGCATCTCCCCGGCGGCCGTCAACGACGTGATCATGGGCTGCGTCACCCAGGTGGGCCCGCAGAGCACCAACATCGCGCGCACCGCCGTCCTCGCCGCCGGCTGGCCGTCCCGGGTGCCGGGCACGACCGTGGACCGCCAGTGCGGCTCGTCCCAGCAGGCGATCCACTTCGCGGCGCAGGCCGTGGCGTCCGGCTTCATGGACGTGGTCGTCGCGGCGGGCGTCGAGTGCATGAGCACGGTCCCGATGTTCTCCAACGCCCCCGGCGGCGACATCAGGGCCGTCTACGGAGACGAGGTCCAGGCCCGGTACGCCGAACGCGTCTCCTACGGGACCCCCGGGCTCGTCCCGCAGGGCATCTCCGCCGAACTGGTCGTGGACCGCTGGAACCTGACCCGCGGCGAACTCGACGCCTACGGCCTCCTCAGCCAGGAACGCGCGGCGGCCGCCACCGCCGACGGACGGTTCGCCCGCGAGATCGTCCCGGTGACCCGGAAGGTCCGCGACCGCGAGACCGGCGAGGTCACCGAGCCCGGCGGAACGCTCACCGCCGACGAGTGCATCCGCGCCACGTCCCCCGAAGCACTGCGGGGGCTCAAGCCGGCGTTCGTCCCCGACGGACGGGTGACCGCCGGGAACTCGTCGCAGATCGTGGACGGCGCCGCCGCCGTCCTCGTCATGAGCGACGCGACCGCCGAACGCCTGAACCTCACCCCCCGCGCGGCGATCCGGGGCATGTCCGTCGTCGGCGACGACCCGGTCGACATGCTCACCGCGCCGATCCCCGCCACCCGCGACGTGCTCGCCCGCACCGGCCTCACCGCCGCCGACATCGACCTCTTCGAGGTCAACGAGGCGTTCGCGCCGGTCGTCCTCGCCTGGCAGCGCGAACTCGGCGTCGACACGGAGAAACTCAACGTCAACGGCGGCGGCATCTCGCTGGGCCACCCGCTCGGCGCGTCCGGCGCCAAACTCATGACGACCCTCCTCCACGAACTGGAACGCACCGGCGGGCGGTACGGACTGCAGACCATGTGCGAGGGCGGCGGCATGGCCAACGCGACGATCATCGAGAGGCTGTCATGAGCAAGCTGTTCTCGCTCGACGACCGCGTGGCGATCGTCACCGGCGCGTCGTCCGGCATCGGACGGCACATGTGCCACGTCCTCGCCGAGGCGGGCGCCACCGTGGTCGCCGCGGCGCGCCGCGCGTCGAAACTCGACGAACTGGCGAAAGAATCCGACCGGATCGTCCCCCAGACCTGCGACGTCACCTCCAGCGCCGACTGCGCGCGGGTCGTCGAGAAAGCGGTCGACCTCGGCGGCCCGCACGTCCTGGTCAACGCCGCGGGGTTCGGCGACCCGGTGCCCGCGTTCGACGTGGCGATCGAGGACTTCCGCCGCACCCTCGACGTGGACCTCACCGCCACCTTCGAGATGAGCGTGCTGGCCGCGAAGACCATGCGGGGCCGCGGCGGCTCCATCGTCAACATCGCCTCGATCTGCGGCCTGGGCGCCTCGTGGCCGGTCACCCAGGCGGCCTACTGCGCGGCCAAGGGCGGCGTCGTCAACCTCACCCGCCAGCTCGGCGCGGAATGGGCCGACGAGAACGTCCGCGTCAACGCCATCGCCCCCGGCTGGTTCCCCAGCGAACTGACCGAGGAGATGTTCGCCAACGAGAAGTCGATGGCGTGGCTCCGCCGCAACACGCCCATGCGCCGCCCCGGCCGCCTGGAGGAACTCGACGGCGCCCTGCTCCTCCTGGCGGGCGACGCCGGCGGCTTCATCACCGGCCAGACCATCGCCGTGGACGGCGGCTGGACCGCGCGATGAGCGTCGACGTCACCCGCGCCGGCGGGATCACCGAGATCACCCTGAACCGTCCCGCCAAACGCAACGCCATGACCGACGACATGTGGGGCGCGCTGGAGGAAATCCTCGCGGACCTCCCCGACACACGCGTCCTGATCATCACCGGGGCGGGCGGGCATTCTGCGGCGGCTCCGACGTCTCCGGACTGCTGGACGATCCCGATTCGCTCCCCGAACGCATAGCCGTCTCCAACCGCTGCGTCCTGGCCATGCGCGAACTGCCCATCCCGACGATCGCCAAGGTCGGCGGCGTCGCCGCCGGATCCGGCGCGAACCTCGCGCTGGCCTGCGACTTCGTGGTCGCCGCCGAGGAGGGCTACTTCGCCCAGCTGTTCGTCCACCGCGGCCTCTCGGTCGACAGCGGCGCGAGCTGGCTGCTCCCGCGCCTGGTGGGGGAGCGCCGGGCCCGCGAACTGTGCCTCCTCGGTGATCGCATCGACGCACCGTCCGCACTCGAAGCCGGCCTGATCACACAGGTGGCCGCCGACCCCGACCGAGCAGTGGCCGACCTGGCGGGCCGCCTCCGCGACCTGTCCCCGGCCGCACTGGCCGGAACCAAACGCATGCTGAACCGGACCTGGCAGGTCACCTTCGCCGAAGCGCTCGAAGCCGAGGCCGCCAACCAGGTACGGGTCATCACGAGCCCCGAGGCGCACGCGGCGATCAGCGCGTTCGGGCGACGACCGACCCCCGGCGCGTAGGCCCCGCGTCCGACCGGCACCGGGCGGCCACCGCGCCGTCCGGTGCCGACGTTCGACCCGGAGGTCAGACGGGCGGCATCAGGTCGCTCTCGCTGACGGTGTACGTCAGCGAGGGATAGACGAAGTCCGTTTCCTTGTTCTCGCGGCGTCGTAGCCGGTAGAACTCGCGGCTCTGCTCATCGTCGGCCAACGTGAGGCGATCACCCCCCGGGAGATATACCTGCCCGTCGCGAAACCGAACGGAGGTCTTCGACGTTCGGAAGGTGACGCCCAACCATCGGTCGTCCGTCGTCGGGTCGGGCGTGTCCAGCACGATCTTGTGCCTGAGCCGTCGATTCAAGTCGACGGAAAACGCGACGACGCTGTTGTGGGCGAGAGCGATCTCGAACTTACTTCCATCGCCGCTCTTCGACTCGAAAATCAGCTTCCTCGGCGGATTCGCATCCGGGTGTCGATAGCACGAGAAAACGGCGACAAAAGAACCATCGGCCAGATCGAGGGCCTGGTCGGAATGACTGCCCATGGTCCGGTAGGCGTTCGTGTAGCTCTCGACGAGAGCGTTATTGAAGCCGACCGAAAACGCCGCACCTTCCCGAATCTCCCGCGCGAGCCGTTCGTGCACCGCCCCGAATCGCTGCGCCGGGCTGCCGTATCGGGTGGTGGTGCGCACGAGAGGCACGCCGCCCGCCGCGTCGACCCGTGTGATCACGGCACCACGCCGCCCCTTCCCCACGTCCTCCAGACGAGTCGAAGCGGACAACTCCGCGAAGAAATCGATCTCAACCGGAAGAGCGTATGAAAGGATCTCGTTCGGGATCCTAGACTCGGGGGGCAACATAGTCTCCCGTGTTCATGCTGAAGAGAAAGTCATCGCCGTAATCGATGAACGACGTGGTCTTGTTCTCCTCGGCATACAGCCTGCGCAGCTCATTCATGCCCGCCGTGGTCGGCGGCCCCATCTTCACCAGACCGCCGTCCCGCTTGAGGAACGTCTCGCCGTTCTGGTGCACGGCCTCGGTGCTCGAACAGCGCACCACGTATCCCAGGCGGGTCGGAAGCAACCCGGCGTCCAACGTCGAAGGGCGGACTTCGTGCGTATACAACCGGTTGGTGGACAGCGGCATGAAGAACACGGAGCCGGGATAGAGAGTCAAAGCGAACTGGGCAGGGAGCAGGCTCTCGGTCGGCTCTTTGAGACGAAATTGAAGCCTGGTCAGCCCGCTGGTACTTTTCACACCGTAATCGAAGGCGTCTTCCGCCAAGGGATTCAGCCTGTCGAGCCCGTCATAGAAGGTACAGAAGGCCATGATGCCGTTGAAGGGCATGTCCTTGGTCTTGTCGGCATGAGCCGAGATCTTGGCCTTCGACTGCTTGCGCTCGGACGTCGCAGGCGTGTTGTGGTAGGTCTGAGCAAGGACGTGATTCAGCGGCGCCTGATTGCGGAAGACCGTGGCGGCCTCGCGGTTCAGAGCCTCGACGATACGCGTGTCGGTCGGCCGGAAGCTTTCGGTCGGCCCCGAGAGATTCGTGGAGCAGCGGAGCAGCCGGAAATGCAGGGCGTCACCGTCTCGCGTGACGGGCGTCAGATAGATTCCGCTGCGATGGGCCGTCCCGGGCTTGGTGGACTCCGTCAAGGACTGGAACGCGTGCTCCGCACGGATCCGTCCAAAATAATCGGCGTCGAGATCGAAGAAGCGACGGTAGTAAACACCGGCGCCGTGCACCCGGACGGGAACTCGGCCAAGGCCCACGAGGGACCAGGGTTCATCGGCGTCCTCGCGGTAACCGTGTGACAGCTCCCGGATGACGAACACCCGGGCCGCCGCCTGCAGCCGACGACGGCTGATCTCGGATACGTCCCCACACAGATATACGGTCTTCTGTGCGAGATCAGTCACGCCAGAAGCGAAGTCCTCCGGCGCGATCACCAACCCGAAGAAATCCTTGATCGAGTCATCATTTCGCAGCGACGAAGGGGCGACCAAAATATTGCTCGCATCATCGATGCGGGCTTCTGTCGGTTCAGCCGTGTACATCGGCCCGTACCTGCCATTCGCACCCTGAGACACGAACCCACAGAGCCAACGAGATGCCTGCCGGTCCGCGCAGCCCATACCATGAACTTCCGGACGGTAGAGGATGAAAGATTATCATCCTTCGGCGCCCGCACCGCGCGCCGCCGCCCGTTGACGTTTTCCATACGCCGGCGATATCTGTCGGCTCCTACCATCGACGGCATGCGTGTGCTGGTGGTCGAAGACGAGATCCTTATGGCGGAGGCCATCCGCGACGGGCTGCGCCTGGAAGCGATCGCGGCCGACATCGCCACCGACGGCGACACCGCCCTGGAGTTGCTGGGCGTCAACGCCTACGACATCGCGGTCCTCGATCGCGACGTCCCCGGACCGTCCGGCGACGAGATCGCCGCGCACATCGTCGCGTCCGGCAGCGGCATGCCCGTCCTGATGCTCACCGCCGCCGACCGGCTGGACGACAAGGCGTCCGGCTTCGAGCTCGGCGCGGACGACTACCTCACCAAGCCGTTCGACCTGCGCGAACTCGTGCTCCGGCTCCGCGCGCTCGACCGCAGACGCGCGCACCACAGGCCGCCGGTGCGGGAGATCGCCGGTCTGCGGCTGGACCCGTTCCGCCGCGAGGTCTACCGGGACGGCCGGTACGTCGCGCTGACCAGGAAGCAGTTCGCCGTGCTCGAAGTCCTGGTCGCCGCCGAAGGCGGTGTCGTCAGCGCCGAGGAACTGCTGGAACGGGCGTGGGACGAGAACACCGACCCGTTCACGAACGCGGTGCGCATCACGGTCTCCGCCCTGCGGAAGCGGCTCGGCGAACCCTGGCTGATCGCCACGGTGCCCGGCGTCGGGTACCGCATCGACGCCGAATCGACCACGGGCGACCGGGGAGCGGGCGGTGGATAGGCGACCGGGGCTGAGCGTCCGAGTCAAGCTCACCCTCAGTTACGCCGGCTTCCTCATGCTCGCCGGTGTCCTGCTCACCGGGGTCGTATGGTTCTTTCTTCTGAGAAGGCGGTCGCGGCTCTACATTCCCAGCATCGAGGACTTCCGGCTCATCCTCGATCCCAGCAACTTCGGCCCGGCCGTTTTCAGCCCGGCGGTCATCACCATGTTCGCGTTCCTGCTGGTGGTGGGTCTGGTGGGCGGGTGGGTCCTCGCGGGCCGGATGCTCGCCCCGCTGACGCGCATCACCAACGCCGCTCGCAAGGTCGCGGGCGGTTCGCTCTCGTACCGGATCGAGCTGGACGGCCGTCACGACGAGTTCCGCGAACTCGCCGACGCCTTCGACGCGATGCTCGCCCGGCTCGAAGCACACGACGCCGAGCAGCGAAGGTTCGCCGCCAACGCCTCCCACGAACTGCGCACCCCGCTGGCGATCACGCAGACCCTTCTCGACGTCGCCCGCGACGACCCGAACCGCGACGGCGGCGAACTCGACGACCGTCTCCGCGCCGTCAACTCCCGGGCGATCGAACTCACCGAAGCGCTGCTGCTGCTCAGCCGCACCGACCAGCGATCCTTCGCCCGAGAAGACGTCGATCTGTCCCTCATCGCGGAAGAAGCCACCGAAACGCTGCTCCCGTTCGCCGAGAAGCATGACGTCACCATCGAGATCTCCGGGGACGTCGCCCCCACCGTCGGCTCGCACGCACTCCTGCTGCAGTTGACGACGAACCTCCTGCGCAACGCGATCGTCCACAACCTCGCCGAGCACGGCAGCGTGCGGATCAGTACCGCCGCGGGCCCCGAGTCCGCGATGCTCACGGTCGAGAACACCGGCGACCAGTTGAGCCCCCAGTTGGTCGCGACTCTCACCGAGCCCTTCCAGCGCGGCACCGCACGCATCCGCCATGACGACGTCGGCGTGGGCCTCGGCTTGGCGATCGTCAAGAGCATCACGCAGGCGCACGACGGCACCCTCACGCTCACCCCCCGGGCTTCCGGCGGGCTCCGCGTCGCGGTGCGGCTACCCGCCGCTTGACGCCCGACATCACGAAGCCCCGCCGATCAAGATCCCTCGACCCGCATGAAACCGCTCGAACACCCGCATGGGCAGCGATGCGGAGTCCGAATTGTGGGAGTAACCCGACGGATTATGGAACCGAACCACCCCGCCGTCGACCCCGTAGACCAGCACAAGATGCCCGCCACGCAGCGGATCTTCGATGTCGGGATCGCGGATCTCGGGCGACACCGAAGCGATCAAAACCTGCCCCGGACGCACTTCTCGGGCAGATGCATGAATCGGCGTGCGCTCAACGATCCGGCACTCGAATCCGAACCGTGACTCGACCCACTCCATGAACGGCCTGTAGATGAGCCCCAAGACCTTCCCCGAGGGCTCCACCACATAACAGCCCTCCTCAAGAGCTTGCGCGAGAAGTTCTCCCATCGACAACCGGACGCCGGTCCAGCCATGCAGCAGCGACTGCAGGCACGCCAAACCGCAGACCTTGCGGGACCAGAACAGGTACTCCTCGCGCGAGCGGTATCCATCAGACGCCCAGTCGTGCAGTATCGTCGAATCGGTCCGAGGCAAGAAGAGCTCCAGCCCCGATTCCCCGGTACGCCGCATGACGACTTCGTCGTTCCGCTCCAAGCGTCCCCACTGCGAGACGCAGCGAAGACTCCGATCACGTGATGGGGAAATCGAAGTAGTCATCTGGATGAGCTCGTGTCGGAGCGTGTAGTGCCACCACTCGCAGTCGTACCGATCAAATCCACTGCCCTCCATGACGAAACGGAGACGCTCACGGTTCTCAGCCTCGATCGGCGCGATTTCTGGAGCTCCATGATGTGAAACGGGATCCATGAGATCGTGGTCGCCGCCCATGGGAGCGAGTTCACCGGTGGAAAGGTGATAAAGCGTCAGGTCGACGGCGCCGCCTCTGCTGTGGCCCGACCGTGCGGCCACATACCCCTCCTTGAGCATCTCGGCCCGGCCGATGTTCGGGTAGTGCCGCGGCTTCGTCCGGCCGTCCTCCGGCAGCTCGGACCACCGAAGGAAGCAGTCGACGGCGCGTTGGGGGCGATAGCCGTCCCAGAGAAGCAGCCCGAAGCCGATGGCGGCCGCCTTCTCCCGTGCCTGCCTCAGGGCCGCGCACAGCGACCTGGTGCCGACGACGCGATTCGCGAGGTACCCATCTACCGGTTTGCCGGTGAAGTTGTCCCAGGTCGCGTACTTGGCGTCCCACCGAATGCCGGGCACCCACTCATCGATGTAGACGAAGTCGTCGTTCATCGGCTCTTCCCGTGCAGTGCCGTCGACACGAGCCGGTCGATCACATCGCAGAGCGGCAACCCCGCGGCGGCCATCATCCGCGGGTACCGGCTGTACGACGTCATCCCGGGCATCGTGTTGACCTCGTTGAGAACGACCCGCCCGTCCTCAGTCAGGAACATGTCGACCCGAGCAAGCCCCTTGCAGCCCAGGGCCCGGTAAATGACCTCGGCGGTTCCTCGTACGAGCAGGCGCGCTTCATCGGAGATGTCGGCAGGAACGATGAACGTGGAGTTCTCCGACCCGGTCTCAGGCGAGTCCTCCTGGTGGATCCGGAAGAACCCGTGCGAGAGGTCGACCCGGTCCACTTCGCCCACGATCAAGCCGGACGACCCCTCAAGAACCGCACAGCCGATCTCGCTACCGGCGACCGCCTCTTCGATCAGAACCTTCGAGTCGTACTCCCGCGCCACGCTCAGCGCGCTCGACAACTCGCTTTCCCGGCTGACTTTGGTGACGCCGAAGGACGACCCCGAACGCGCCGGCTTCACGAAGACGGGCCAGGAAAGAGAGCCGGGATCGACCTTCTCGTTCCCTGCGACGACCCAGAAGTTCGGTGTGCCGATTCCCGCGCTCCTCGCGACGGTGTAGGCCAGGGACTTGTCCATGCACACGACCGAACTCTGCACGTCGCAGCCGACGTAGGGGATGCCGGACAGCTCCAACAAGCCCTGGATCGCACCGTCCTCGCCGAGCTTGCCGTGAAGTACGGGCAACACCACGTCGAGGCGCACGGTCTCGTAGCCGTCCCGCCCCATGACCAGCAGGCCGTGCACGCTTCTGTCAGGTGACAGCGTCACCGGACGGGCGCCGTTCTCCCAACCGGCGTCCGGTCCCTCGCACAGCTTCCAGTCGCCGTCGGCCGTGATGCCGATCCAAAAGACTTCATACTTCTCGGAGTCGAGATTCTTCGCGACTTCTCGCGCCGACTTCATGGAAACAGCATGTTCCTCGGAAGCGCCACCGAAGACGACCCCGACCTTCAACCTGCTCACGCTTTCCTCCCGCTCTCGAAGTCCAGGCAGTTGATGAGACTGTTTTCGACCGTGTCGCTCAGGGCGTGCTCTGTGTAGTAGGCAGAGTGCGGACTGATGAACACATTCGGCAGCCGCTGAAGCCGCACCAAAGCCCCGTTCTCGATTCGCCTGCCTCGGCAGTCGGCGTAGAAGATCCCTTCCTCGCCTTCGAGGACGTCCAAAGCGGCGCCCCCCAACCTGCCGCTCTCCAGCGCGGACAGAAGGGCCTCGGTATCGAGCAGCGGTCCGCGACCCGTGTTGACGACGTACGCGCCGACCTTCAACCGCTCGATGCGTCGGCGGTCGAGGAGATGCTCGGTGTCCGCGGTGAGCGGCGTATGGAGCGTGACGATGTCGCTCCGCTCCACCAGTTCGTCGAGCGCAACGGACGCCCGAGACCGCCTGTCGTGGGCGAGCACGCGGCAGCCGAAGCCCTGCAGACGGTCGATGACCGCCGTGCCGATGCGTCCCGTCCCGACCACGCCGACGGTCAGGTCGCGCAGTTCCTTGCCACGGGTCTCACTCAGCCGGTAATCGTGAGAGTCCGTGCGACGGACAGTGGATTTCGCGTGGCGCACCGCCATCAGCATCAACATCAACGTGTAGTCGGCCACGCTGTCCGGCGAGTAGGCGACATTGCCCACGGCAATACCGACGCGCCCCGCATATCCCAAGTCGATGTGGTCATAACCGACGCTTCTAGTGGAGATGTACTCCACGCCGACTCTGCTAAGAGCCAGAAGTGCGGAGTCGGTGACCTGAGTCTTGTGGCTCACACTGACGCATCGGCTGCCACGTGCCAGATCGGCATTGTCTTCGCAGACGGCCGCCTCGACGATGGTCGGCGATACCCCGAGCCGCGTTCCCATCCGCCGGAACACCACGGCTTCGTCCCGGCTGCACCCGAATACAGTGAGCCCCATCGTTTCGCGCCGGTCCGCGATCACTCCGCTAGAACTCGAACCCCGTTCGCTGTAGGCCATGCCTCCAGTCAAGACAGCGAGGCGTTGCCGGCGCGTATGCGATTCTCGATACGCGGACGATAGCCTCCACATGTGCTGACGGTTTGTGTCCGAGGACGGACCAAGCCCGCCCTCCCAAGTCGGCTACCGCCTACGTGCCGCCCGTCGCAGATTGTCCGGCCCAGGTGGGCAGGGAGATCCGTGAGACCTCAAGGAACGCGATCAGGTGCGGTCGTTGACCAGGTCGTGGGCGGCTTGGGCGAAGGCGCGGACGCGTGCGGTGGTGTTGTCGGCTCGCCATAGCAGGCCCCAATGCAGCGGTCGGGCGTCGCTGAAGGGTATGTAGGCCACGTCGGGGCGTGCGTAGTAGCGCTTGGCATGGGCCCCGACCGGGAAGACGCCGCGGCCGGCGCCGATGAGGGTGAGTATCTCGTTGAAGGTGGCGCCCGTCGGGCCGAGGTCGATCGGCCGACCGGACGGTGTGGTGTGCGGGGTGCGGTCGTCTCGTAGCGAGTCGGGCAGCGTGTCGGGAAGTTGGAGCAGGGTGACCCGGGCCAGGTCTTCCATGCGGACCGAAGGGCGGCTCGCGAAGGGGTGTCCGACCGGGACGGCGAGCATTCGCGCCTCCGATACCAGGACGGGGCCGGTGGCGATGCCGGGTTCGTCGACGGGGAAGGTGCCCAGGGCCAGATCGGTCTCGCCGTGGCGCAGCCATGGCATGAGGTCGGTCATCTGTGCCTCGCGGAGCCGAACCTCGCAGGTGGGCTGGCGCTGCCGGAACAGCTCGGTGGCTCCGGCCAGCAGTTGCCCGCCGGCGGCGCCGACGAAGGCGACCCGCAGTGTGCCGGTCAGGCCGCGGCCGCTCGCGACGGCCTGTTCGAACGCGCTCCTGATCTGGTCCCAGGCCGGACGCAGGCCCTCGTAGAGCTGCTGTCCCACCGGGGTCAGCTCCACGCGGCGGCTGGTGCGGTTGAACAGCGGCACCCCGGCGCGGCGCTCCAGTTTGGCGATCGTCTGGCTGATCCGGGGGGTGGACACGCGCAGCCGCTCGGCGGTACGGCCGAAGTGCAGCTCTTCGGCGAGGGTGAGGAACGCCTCCACCTCGTGCCGCTCCAGCATGATCCCCCATCGTTAAGGCTCGTTTCACGATCATTGCACAGGACCGCATTGTTCCGCCGCCCGGGCAGGACGAGGGTGGAACCGCTCGAACATCCCCTTCGACCTGCACGGGAGCATGAGTTGTACGTCATCGATGGGCAAGCGGTGGCCGCTCCGGCCGCCGACACCGACGCCGTCGTGCGAGAGCTGCGGGACCGGGCCGAGATCCTGGACGCGCTGTACCGGTTCGCCCTCGGCCAGGACCTGAAGGACGAGGACCTGTTCGCCTCCGCCTTCGCCGCCGACGCCGAGCTGGACTTCCGGCCCGCGGCCGCCCGCTGGGGCGGACGGCCGCCGGTGATGATCGGACGGGACGCCATCGTCACCACGATCCTGGCCATGTTCACCGATCGTGTGGACACCACCCACCAGGTCACCAACCCCCGCATCGCCGTCGACGGCGACACCGCCCGCCTGACCGCGCTGGTGGAGGCGCAGCACCTGCTCACCGCCGACCGCGGCACCTTCGCACTGCTGAAGAACCCCTACGACGTCGAACTGGTCCGCGACGGGCAGCGCTGGACCGTCCGCCGGATGCGCATCGCCAACACCTGGTACACCGGCGACCCCACCGCGATCTTCGGCTGACGGTCGCACACCACGTCCGTCTCTTCTGTTCTCTCATCGAGGTGTCTCTGATGTCCGCTGTCCACCAGGCCCGGGGCGGGTTCCCTCGCCCCGGGCTCGCCCTGGCGCTGCTGGCGTTCGCCCAGCTGATCATTTCGCTCGACTACAACATCGTGTACGTGGCGCTGCCGGAGATCGCCGACGCGCTGGACTTCTCGGCGCAGTCCCTGCAGTGGGTGATCAGCGCCTACGCGGTGGCGTTCGGCGGGTTCCTGCTGCTGGCGGCCGCGCCGTGGACCTGTTCGGACCACGCCGGATGTTCATGCTGGGGCTGGTCCTGTACGCGGTGTCGTCGCTGGCGGGCGGGCTGGCGACCACACCCCTGCCACTGGTGGCGGCCCGCGTCGTGCAGGGGCTCGGCGGCGCGCTGCTGTTCCCCGCCACGCTGACGCTCGTGTCCACCGGGTTCCCCGAAGGCCGCGAACGCAACCGGGCCTTCGCCGTGTGGGGCACCGCCGGCGGCAGCGGCATGATCCTCGGGTCGCTGCTGGGCGGGGTCCTGACCGAGGCGTTCGGGTGGGCCGCGGTCTTCTACGTCAACGTGCCGCTGGCCACCGCGGCCGCCCTGCTGGCCCTGCCGCTGGTCCCGCGGAGCGGCACCCGCACGGTCGGCCGCCGGTTCGACCTGGCCGGAGCGCTCACCGCGACCGCCGGAACGACGCTGGTGGTGTTCGCCCTGGTGCAGGGGCCCGAGTCCGGTTGGGACGCGCCGGCCGTGGCGGTCGCCGCGGTGCTCGGCGCGGCGTTGCTGGCGGCGTTCGCGGTGATCGAGGCCCGCAGCGCCGACCCGCTGCTGCCGCCGCGGCTGCTGCGCGGCCGGGATCTGGGGACCGGCGCGCTGGTCACGTTCCTGTACATGGCCACGTTCGGCACCCTGTTGTATTTCCTGACCGTCTACTTCCAGGTCGTGCAGGGATACGACGCACTGCGCACCGGGCTGGCGTTCCTGGTCCCGATGGCCGCCATCGTCGCCGGGTCCCAGCTCGCCGGACGGCTGGCGATCGTCCGCGGCGCCCGTCCCGCCATGATCGCCAGCCTGGTCGTCGGCGGCCTCGGCACCGTCGTCCTCGGCGCGAGCCTGACCACCGACGCCTCCTACCCGGCCCTCGTCCCGGGACTGGTGATCCTCGGCGTCGGGCAGGGCGCGGGCTACACGCTGATGTTCGGCGCCGCCACCGCCGCAATTCCCGCCGACCAGCAGGGCGTCGCCTCCGGGATCGCCTCCACCACCCAGCAGATCGGCGGCGCCGTGGGCCTGGCCGTCCTGGTCGCGATCGCCCACAGCCACACCGAAGGACTGACCGGGGCCGCTCTGCGCGCCTCCACCACCGACGGCCTGCGCACCGCCGTCTTCGTCGCGGCCGCCGGGATCGCCCTGACCGCCCTGGTCGCGTTGGGCTTCACCCCTGCCCGCCGCGCCACCCTCACCGACCCGGTCGAGCGCGTCGCCGCCTGACCGACCCACCCGAGGAAGAGTAAAAACATGAACGCCCTGAAGCCCCTGCGCTCCGCCCTCCGCGGCCAGGTATGGCTGCCCGGTGACCACGAATTCGACGCCGCGCGCCGCCCGTGGAACCTGGCCGTCGAGCAGCCGGTGGCGGCCGTGGTCGAGGCCGCCGACGCCGACGACGTCGCCGCGCTCGTCCGCTACGCCCGCACCGCCGGACTGGGCATCGCCACCCAGCCCAACGGGCATGGCGCCACCGGCCGCACCGACGGCGACACGATCCTGCTACGCACCCGGCGGCTCGACACGCTGGAGATCGACCCCGCCGCCCGCCGCGCCCGCATCGGCGCCGGCGTGCCCTCCGGCCGGGTGCAGGCCGCCGCCGCCCCGCACGGCTTGACCGGCCTGCCGGGCAGCTCCCCGGTCGTCAGCGTCGCCGGCGTCGCCCTTGGCGGCGGGCTGAGCTGGTTCGGTCGTGCGCACGGGTGGGTCGCCGACAGCGTCACCGCCTTCGACATCGTCGACGCCGACGGACGCCGGCGGCATGTCACCGCCGACACCGATTTGTTCTGGGCCCTACGCGGCGGGGGCGGCGACTTCGCCATCGTCACCGCCCTGGAACTGTCTCTGCACCCCGCGCCGCACCTGTACGGCGGGCGATCGCTGTGGGACGTCGACGACGCCCCGGCCGTCATGGACGCCTACCGGCAGGTCACCGCCGCCGCACCCGAAGAACTGACCGTCTGGCTGGATCTGCTGCACTTCCCCGGCTCCGCGCCCATGGTCGCCATCGACGCCACCTACCTCGGCGACGAAAGCGAGGCACGCGACCTGCTGGCCCCGCTGGACCGCCTTCCCAAGCCGCTGTCGGATTCCCGGCGCGGCATGTCGGTCACCGAGCTGGGGGCCATCACCGCCGAACCGACCGACCCGGGCGCGGGCATCTCGCGCGGCGAACTGCTGACCGACCTGGACGACGCCGCGGCCGAGAGACTGCTGGCCGCTCCCATCGCGCCCCTGCTCAGCGTGCAGATCCGGCACCTGGGCGGCGCGCTGTCCCGGGCCTCCGACGGGCCGCACGGTGCGTTGACCGAGCCCTACGCGCTCTACCTGTTCGGCATCCCCGCCGACCCCGCCACGGCCGAAGCCGTGACCGCCAAGCAGCGAGTGCTCGCCCGAACCCTTCCGGTCAGCGGACGCAAGCCGTACACCTTCCTCAACCCCGGCGAGACCGTGGCCGACGCCTTCCCGCCCGACGCACTCGCCCGCCTGCGAGACATCAAGCGCCGCCACGACCCGCACAACGTCTTCCGCTCCAACTTCCCGGTGAAAGGACTCGAAGAAGTCGGCTGCAACTCCGAGAGCGCGGCAGATCTCTCCGCTGCCGTTCAGCCTGGCTGAGAGACGCCTGCCAGCGCATGGTCCATCGCTTGCCCCTGCCCAAGGACGCGAGTCCAGAGGCCCACCAGGCCGTCCACCAGGCACTCGGCGTCAGGCCCGTCTACCGCCCGGACGAACAAAAAATCCGGGTCGAGACTAATCTCGACCCGGATCGCCTGGTAACGCCGATGCCCCCGTATTCGAGGAAACGGTCTGTGTCCGAGGGGGGACTTGAACCCCCATGCCCCGTAAAGGGCACTAGCACCTCAAGCTAGCGCGTCTGCCTATTCCGCCACCCGGACTTGCTTCGCACGCGGCACTGCGGCTGCGGCGCGCTTCACGATACCAAAGGTTGGGCGGTCGCGGGGACGGCGATGGAGCGGGCACCATGGACGGGACGTGCGAAGGACACCGGGGGTGAGGGACGTGCAGGCGACCGGAGGGGATCGGGTGACTGCGGAGGACGAGGTCGTCCGGCTGTGTCAGGAGCTGATCCGGATCGACACCAGCAACCCGGGCGATCACTCGGGGCCCGGAGAGCGCGCGGCCGCCGAGTACGTGGCGGAGCGGCTCGACGAGGTGGGGCTGGAGTCGCGGATCTTCGAGAGCCATCCGGGACGAGCGAGTCTCGTGGCGCGGATCGAGGGGGAGGACCCTTCGCGGGACGCGCTGCTCCTGCACGGGCACCTCGACGTGGTGCCGGCCCGCCGGGACGACTGGACGCGCGACCCGTTCGGCGGGGAGATCGCGGACGGGTGCGTCTGGGGGCGCGGGGCCGTCGACATGAAGGACATGGACGCGATGATCCTCGCGGTGGTGCGGCAGCGCCTCCGGGAGGGGCGGCGGCCGCCGCGGGACGTGGTCCTGGCGTTCCTCGCGGACGAGGAGGCCGGGGGCAAGTGGGGCGCGCAGTGGCTGGTGGACGAGCGTCCGGAGCTGTTCGAGGGGTGCACGGAGGCGATCGGGGAGGTCGGCGGGTTCAGCCTGACGGTGCCCGGTGACCGGCGGATGTACCTGATCGAGACGGCGGAGAAGGGCATCGCGTGGATGAACCTGACCGCGACGGGGACCGCGGGGCACGGGTCGATGGTGCATCCGGACAACGCGGTCACCGCGCTGGCGGCGGCGGTCGGGCGGCTGGGGTCGCACGAGTTCCCGGTGCGGTTGACGAAGACGGTGCGGGCGTTCCTCGAACGGGCGTGCATGGCGTACGGGGTGGAGTTCGACCCCGAGCGGCCGGAGGCGTGCCTTGAGGAGATCGGGCCGCTCGCGCGGATGATCGGCGCGACGCTCAAGAACACGCTGAACCCCACGAGGCTGGACGCGGGGTACAAGACGAACGTGATTCCGCAGAGCGCGACGGCGCAGGTGGACGGGCGGTTCCTGCCGGGGTACGAGGACGAGTTCTTCGCGACGGTCGACGAGCTGCTGGGGCCGGGCGTCGAACGCGGGTTCGTCCATCACGACCAGGCGCTGGAGACGGAGTACGAGGGGGCGCTCGTCGCGGCGATGGAGCAGTCGCTGATGTCGGAGGATCCGGGGGCGCTGCCGGTGCCGTACTGCCTGAGCGGCGGGACGGACGCGAAGGCGTTCGCCCGGCTGGGGATGCGGTGCTTCGGCTTCGCTCCGCTCCGGCTCCCGCCGGAGCTGGACTTCTCCGGCATGTTCCACGGAATCGACGAGCGCGTGCCGGTGGACGGGCTGAAGTTCGGCGTGCGCGTCCTCGACAGGTTTCTTGATCACGCCTGACTTTCCCGGGTTTTTACCGCCGCGCATGCGAACTGTGGTGGTACGGTCACCGGGTGTAGGCGCGACCCTTGGGGTCGCACACGCTTTGCCCGTCCCGGCGGCGCGGACCGGGACGGGCAAAGCCTTGTCTCAGAACGTGCGGACCTGCCGGATGACCTTGCGCCGCAGTTGAATACGGCGCCGCCCGTCCGGGTAGAGGCGCAGACGATCGATTTCCCAGCCGCCGCGTTCGGCGTGCTCGGTGAGGATCTGCCGGGCGGTGTCGCGGGTGGTGCCGCGCGGCAGTGAGAGGACGAGGTAGGTGTACTCCGCCATTGCCACCATTATTACTTGGTCCGGCAGGGTTCCGCTGTTCTACGGTGGCGACCCGGTCCGCGCGGGCGGCGTCGGCATGTCATCCTGTCGGAGGCGCGGCGGTGGGAATTGCGCCGTCCGGGACGGACGGGGCGGGCTCATCGGATCGGTGGCGGGAACCCGCGGGCATGAACGCGCCGTCACGTGACGTTGTAGGAAGCCTGTGTAGGAAAACCCTGAGCAAGACCAGGACAGCGAGGTTGGAGCGACTGTGCCAGCCAAGAACGGCACTGCGAAGAGTGGCCAGAACGGGGCCGGGACCCGCCTGGTGATCGTCGAATCGCCCGCGAAGGCGAAGACGATCGCGGGCTACCTCGGCCGTGGCTACATCGTGGAGTCCAGTATCGGCCATATCCGGGACCTCCCCGGGAGCGCCTCGGAGGTGCCGGCCAAGTACAAGGGCGAGCCGTGGGCGAAGCTCGGCGTGAACGTCGAGCACGAGTTCGAGCCGCTGTACGTCGTCAACACCGACAAGCGGCAGCAGGTGCAGAAGCTCAAGAAGCTGCTGGCCGAGGCGGACGAGCTGTTCCTCGCGACGGACGAGGACCGGGAGGGCGAGGCGATCGCCTGGCACCTCCAGGAGGTCCTGAAGCCGAAGGTGCCGGTCCACCGGATGGTCTTCAACGAGATCACCAAGGACGCGATCCGGCAGGCGGCGGCGAATCCGCGCACGCTGAACCTGCGGCTCGTGGACGCGCAGGAGACGCGGCGGATCCTCGACCGGCTGTACGGCTACGAGGTCAGCCCGGTCCTGTGGAAGAAGGTCATGCCGAAGCTGTCGGCGGGCCGGGTGCAGTCGGTGGCGACGCGGCTGGTGGTGGAGCGCGAGCGGGAGCGCATCGCGTTCGTCCCCGCGCACTACTGGGACATCTCGGCGCGGTTCGACACGGGCAAGGACGAGGAGCCCACGTCGTTCAAGGCCGGGCTGGTGTCGGTGGACGGCAAGCGCGTCGCGCAGGGCCGCGACTTCGCGTCGGACGGCACGCTCAAGACCCGCGATGCCCTGCATCTGGACGAGGACGCCGCGCGCGCGCTGGCCGAACGGCTTCGCGAACGTCCGTACGAGGTCAAGTCGGTCGAGCGCAAGCCGTACACGCGCAAGCCGTACCCGCCGTTCCGTACGACGACGATGCAGCAGGAGGCCAGCCGGAAGCTGGGCTTCTCCGCGAAGTACGCGATGTCGGTGGCGCAGAAGCTGTACGAGAACGGCTTCATTACCTACATGCGAACCGACTCGATCACGCTGTCGGAGACGGCGATCACGGCGGCGCGGCGGCAGGCGGCGTCGCTGTTCGGCGGGGAGTACGTGCCGGACAAGCCGCGCGTCTACCAGTCGAAGGTGAAGAACGCGCAGGAGGCGCACGAGGCGATCCGTCCGGCGGGCGACACGTTCCGGACGCCGGGTGAGACGGGCCTTTCGGGCGACCAGTTCCGGCTGTACGAGCTGATCTGGAAGCGGACGATCGCGAGCCAGATGAAGGACGCGGCCGGGCAGTCGGTGTCGATCCGGGTGACCGGGGAGTCGACGCGGGGCGAGACGGCCGAGTTCGGCGCGACCGGCAAGACGATCACGTTCCACGGGTTCCTGAAGGCGTACGTGGAGAGCGCCGACGACCCGTCGACCGACCGGGACGACCAGGAGCGGCGGCTGCCGAACCTGGCCGAGGGCGACCGGCTGAGCGGACGGGACGTCGAGGCCGAGGGGCATTCGACGCGTCCGCCCGCCCGCTACACCGAGGCGTCGCTGGTCAAGGAGCTGGAGGAGCGGGAGATCGGTCGCCCGTCGACGTACGCGTCGATCATCGGGACGATCCTCGACCGCGGCTACGTGTTCAAGAAGGGCACCGCGCTCGTCCCGTCGTTCCTGGCGTTCGCGTGGTGAACCTGCTGGAGCAGCACTTCGGGAACCTGGTCGACTACGACTTCACCGCCCACATGGAGGACGGTCTCGACGAGATCGCGAACGGGAACGCCCAGCGCGTCCCGTGGCTGAACCGGTTCTACTTCGGCGACAACGGCGCCGAGGGCCTGAAGGAGCTGGTGGGCGAGAGCGGCGACATCGACGCCAAGGGGATCAGTTCGTTCCCGCTCAAGGGCACCGACATCATGATCCGGGTCGGGCGTTACGGGCCATATCTGGACAGGGACGGCAACCGGGTCAACATCCCCGAGGACATCGCGCCGGACGAGCTGACCGCCGAGAAGGCGGAAGAGCTGTTCGCGCAGCCGAGCGGTGACCGGGAACTGGGCGTCGACCCAGAGACCGGGCACACGATCGTGGCCAAGAGCGGACGGTTCGGCCCGTACGTCACCGAGGTGCTGCCAGAGTCGCCCGCACCCGCGGAAGGCGAGAAGAAGAAGCGCACCAAGAAGGCGGACGAGCCCAAGGCGCGGACGGGTTCGTTGTTCAAGTCGATGTCGCTCGACACCGTCACCTTGGACGACGCCCTGAAGCTTCTGTCTCTGCCCAGGACGGTCGGTGAACTGGACGGCGAACCGGTCACGGCCCAGAACGGACGGTTCGGTCCGTACATCAAGAAGGGCACCGACAGCCGTTCCCTTGGGGCGGAGGACGAACTCTTCACCGTCACCCTTGAGCAGGCGAAGGAGCTGTTCGCGCAGCCGAAGCAGCGGGGCCGCCGGGCCGCCGCCGCGCCGCCGCTGCGCGAGCTGGGCAAGGACCCGGCGAGCGACAAGCCGGTGGTGGTCAAGGAGGGCCGGTTCGGCCCGTACGTGACCGACGGCGAGACGAACGCGAGCCTGCGCAAGGGCGACGAGGTCGAGTCGATCACCATCCAGCGCGCCGCCGAGCTGCTCGCGGAGCGCCGTGAGAAGGTCGCCGCGGGGGGCGGGAAGAAGAAGCCCGCGCCGCGGAAGCGGGCGCCCGCGAAGTCGTCCGCGAAGCCCGCCGCGAAGTCGTCCACGAAGTCCTCGACGAAGTCGGGGTCATAGCGACAAGGACGCCGATACTCTGACGGACATGACCAGAACGGACGCCACCCGGCCGTACCCCGCCGCGCCGCAGCCGGGCGTTTCGTCGCTCCCGGAGCCAAGGGCGTACCGGCGGCTCAGGCCGGCACTGTCGCTGTCCGCCGCCGGGCAATGGCTCACCGTGCCCGCCCTGACGGCTTCGGCCGTCGCGCTGACCCAGGGCGAGGACGTCGCCGCGCGCGCGCAGGCCGTCGGCTGCGTCCTCGGGCTGCTGCTGCTCCCGGCGGTGCTCCTCGCGCCGCTCGCGGGCCTGCTCGCCGCCCGCGTCGACCGCCGCGTCGTGCTGCTCGCGGCGGACGCGCTGCGGTTCGTGATCGTCCTGACCGTGCCGCTGCTCGACATGCTCCCCTGGACGCTCGCCGCCGCGTTCCTCGTGGGCCTGCTGGGCGCCGTGTGGACGCCGGTCGCGCTCGCGTCGCCGCCCGCGCTCGTCCCGGACGGCCTGCCGGACGACGGACCGGACGGCCCGGACGGCGGGACGAGCGGGCTGCGGGCCGCCGCGCGCCGTTCGGCCCTGCGCACGGTGTCGTCGCGGGCCCGGTCGCCGCCGCGCTGTTCACCGTCCTCGCGCTCATCGGCGCGGGGATCTTCGACGGCACCGGCGAGCGCACCGACCTCGTCCTGTACGTGACGCCGCGGTGTCCTGCTCGCGGCCGTCGCCGTCGCGCCTGCTCCAAGGCGTCCCGCGCCGCCGAGCCCGTGCACGTCCCCGTCCCCGCTCGCGCTGATGCTTCCGGGGCGGCGCGGCGGACGGACGGGCGCGCCGCACGGCCTCGGCGCCGCGACCACCGGCGCCGCCCTGGCCGCCGGTGCGGTCGTCGGCGCGGCCCGGCTGCACGCGGCCGGTCTCGGCGGCGGCGACGCCGGGTACGGCGCCGTCCTGCTCGCGCTGACCGCCGGGCTCGGCTTCGGGATCTTCCTCGGCCCGCGCGTCCTCGGCCCGTTCAGCCGCCGCCGGCTGCTGGGCCTCGCGGTCGTCGCGAGCTCGGCCTCGCGCTGATCGTGACCGCGCTGGTCGCCAACCTCCCGGTCGCGGTGTTCGCGACCGCGTTCGTGGGCGTCGCGGCGGGCGCCGCGTGGGCGTGCGGCACGTCCGTCCTGGCGCCGCCGCCCGCCGATGACGAAGAGGCCGAAGAGGCCGTCGAGGCGCCGAGCCCCGCGTACCCGCGCGCGGTCGCGCTCGTCACCGCGTTGGTCGCGGTCGCGGCCGTCCCGCCGCTGGCCGGGGCGCTCGGCGACACCCGCATCGACCTCGGCGGCGGCGTCTACGACCTCGCCGGGACGGGCGCGGCGCTGCTGATCGCGGCCGTCGTCGCGCTCCTCGCGGGCCTGCTGGCGTACCGCCGGGCGGACGACCGGCGCGGCGTCCCGCTCGTCCCGGACCTGCGGGCCGCGCTGCGCGGCGAGGTGTACGTCCCGCCGGGCGAGGAACCGGTCGAGCCGGAACAGCCCGCGGCGACCGTCCGCAACCGCGGCGTGTTCATCGCGTTCGAGGGCGGCGAGGGCGCCGGGAAGACCACCCAGGCCCGGCTCGCCGCGATCTGGCTGCGCGACCACGGCTACGACGTCGTCACCACCCAGGAACCGGGCGCCACCAAGATCGGCATGCGGCTGCGCGCGATGCTGCTGGACCGCGAGACGACCGGCCTGTCGATCCGCGCCGAGAGCCTGCTGTACGCCGCCGACCGCGCCGACCACGTCACGAACGTGATCGCCCCCGCGCTGGAGCGCGGCGCGATCGTCGTCAGCGACCGGTACATCGACTCGTCCCTCGCCTACCAGGGGTTCGGGCGGGAGCAGCCGGTCGACGAGATCGCCCGCGTCAACGAGTGGGCCACCGGCGGGCTCGTCCCGGACCTGACCGTCCTGCTGGAGGTGCCGCCGCGCACCGGCCTGAACCGGCTGTCGGCGCCCGCCGACCGCATCGAGTCCGAGCCGCAGGACTTCCACGAGCGGGTCCGCGGCGGCTTCCGGGCGCTCGCCGACGCCGAACCGGACCGCTACCTCGTGCTCGACGCGTCCCGTCCGCAGGCCGAGCTGAGCCGCGAGATCCAGTACCGCATCCGCGAGATCCTGCCCGACCCGATCCCGCTCGGCACCGAGGACGCGACGCACACCTTCCCCGCGATCAGGGACGTTTGAGCCCCGCCGGGCCCGTAGCCTTGACGCCATGAGCGTCTGGAACGACCTGGTGGGCCAGGATCCGGTCGTCGAGCAGCTGTCCGGTGCCGCGGACGGCTCCGGCGGCGTGGCGCACGCGTGGCTGTTCACCGGCCCGCCCGGTTCCGGACGGTCCGCGGCGGCGCGGGCGTCGCGGCGGCGCTGCAGTGCACCGAGATCCCGCGCGGCTGCGGGCACTGCGCGGCGTGCCACCAGGTCTTGCAGGGCACGCACGCCGATCTCGAGGTCGTCCGGCCGCAGGGCCTGTCGTACGGGATCAAGGAGACGCGGGCGCTGGTGCTGCGGGCGGGGTCGTCGCCGAGCGTGGGCCGCTGGCAGATCGTCCTGTTCGAGGACGCCGACCGGGCCACCGAGGCGCCGCGAACGCGCTGCTCAAGGCGATCGAGGAGCCGCCGCCGCGCACGCTGTGGCTGCTGTGCACGCCCGCCCCGGACGACCTGCTGATCACCATCCGGTCCCGCTGCCGGCTGGTGACGCTGCGGACGCCGCCGATCGGCGCGGTCGCGGACGTGCTCGTCCAGCGCGACGGCGTGGACCGCGAGACGGCCGACATCGTCGCGCGCGCCGCGCAGGGGCACATCGGCCGCGCGCGGCGCCTCGCCGCCCGACCCGGACGCGCGGCGCGCCGCGCGCAGGTGCTCGCCGTGCCGCGCCGCCTGACGTCCGTCGGCCCGGCCGCGATGGCGGCGGACGCGCTGGTCAAGGCCGCCGAGGCGGAGGCGAAGGCGACGACCGAGGAGCTGAACGCGCAGGAGACCGCCGAGCTGCGGCAGGCCCTCGGGGAGAGCGCGAAGGGCCGGATGCCGCGCGGCACCGCCGGCGCGCTCAAGGAACTCGAAGACCGGCAGAAATCCCGGGCGACCCGGGTGAAACGGGACTCGCTGGACCGCACGCTGCTCGACCTCGCGTCCTACTACCGGGACGTCCTCACCCTCCAGTTCGGCTCGGGCGGCGAGCTCGTCAACACCGAGCTGGGCCCCGAGCTGCGGACGGCCGCCGCCGAGACCCGTCCCGAGGGCACCCTCCGGCGCCTCGACGCGATCATGGAGTGCCGGGAACGCCTCGACGCGAACGTCAACCCGCTCCTGGCCGTCGAGGCCCTCACCATGGCGCTCCGCACCGGCTGCGCCCGGCGCGGCCGGTCGCGCGGCGGCGCCGGGCGGGAAATCGCCGGGCGCGAGCAACCCGAAGGGGCCCGCGGTGTCTCTGGGACATGAACGCTGACACGGCGCTCGCCGAGCCACGGGCGAGCACACGGGCGGACACGGCCGACGAAACGGACGCGTCCGCCGCGGTCACCGAGCTGTACCGGGGGCACGCGCTCGGGCTGACCCGCCTCGCCCTGATCATGGTCGGGGACCGCGGCACCGCCGAGGACGTCGTCCAGGACGCCTTCGCGGGCCTCTACGCGGCCTGGCCGCGGCTGCGCGACCGCGACAAGGCGCTGACCTACGTCCGGTCCGCCGTCCTCAACCGGTCGCGGACGGCGGTGCGGCGCCGCCGCCGGCCGTTCCGCACGCTCCACCAGCCCCCGGTCTGGTCCGCCGAGTCGGCGGCGATGATCGGCGAGGACCGCCGGGAGGTCCTCGCCGCGGTGCACCGGCTGCCGCGCCGCCAGCGCGAGGCGCTCGTCCTGCGCTACTACGGCGACCTGTCCGAAGCCGAGATCGCGCAGGCGATGGGCGTCAGCCTCGGCACCGTCAAGTCGACCACGTCCCGGGCGCTCGCGGCGCTCGGCCGGATCCTGGAGGAGGACAAGTGAACGGGACCGAGGAGCGCCTCAAGGACGCGCTGGACGCAGTGGCCGAGACCCTGCAGCCCGGGGACGTCCCCCCGCCCAGGTTCGCCGAGGCGCGCCGGGCCCGGACGGTCCGCCGGTTCGTCCCGATGGCGGCCGCCGGGGCGCTCGGCGCCGCGGCGTCGGCGGCGTCCTCGCGGGCGGCGTCCTCGGCGGGACGGACGGGACGGACCGGACCGCCGCACCGCTGACCGCGCCGTCGCCGTCCGCGTCCCCGCCCCAGACGGCGGCGCAGATCCACGTGTACTTCTGCATCCGCACATCGACCCGCGAACCGTGCGATGGGCGACCTGCGACGGTGCGGCAGAGGATGCTGGTCGAGAAGCGAGTGGAGACCATCCGAGGGGTGGAGCGCGTCGAGTACGAGACGAAGCGGGAGGCGTACGAGAGGTTCAAGAAGCGCTTCGAGGACTTCCCCCAGTTCGAGAAGAGCAGCGAGGTGGGCGACATTCCGGACGGGTACCGCGTCTGGTTGCGGCCCGCGGCGAACGATGCCGCCCAAGAGAAGAACGCCGCCGCCGTACAGCGGATCGTGCAGGACCTCCCCGGCGTCCAGAGGGTGACCATCGAGGTCAAGGACTGACGTCGGGCATCATGGGGGCATGCCGTACCGAGTGACGTTCGTCTGCACGGGCAACATCTGCCGGTCCCCGATGGCGGAGTCCGTGCTGCGCCACCACGTCGAGGAGGAGGGCCTGGACGTCGAGGTCGACAGTTCCGGCACGGGCAACTGGCACGTCGGGGACCCCGCCGACGACCGGACGATCGCGGCGCTGCGGCGCGCCGGATACCGTTCGGCGCACGCCGCCCGCCAGTTCGAGCCCGTCTGGTTCGCCCGCTACGACCTGATCCTCGCGCTCGACGAGGGCCACGCGCGGGCGCTCCGGTCGATGGCGCCGAGCGAGGAGGCGCGCGCGAAGGTCCGGCTGCTGCGCGAGTTCGACCCGGCCGCCCGCGGCGACCTCGACGTCCCCGACCCGTACTACGGCGGCCGCGCCGACTTCGACCTCGTCCTCGAACAGGTCGAGGCCGCGCTGCCCGGCCTGCTCGACGAGATCCGCTCCGGGCTCAAGGCCGCCTGACCGGTGCGCGCACGTCTCGAACGCCTGCTCGGGACGGACGTGGCGCGCGTCCACGACCTCGGTTCGAGCCACGCGTGGACGCTGCACCGCGCGTCCCTCGGCGACGGCCGCGAGGTGTTCGTGAGGCCGCTGCCCCGCCGTCGCCGCCGGGCCGCCGTCCGCCGGGGTGTTCGCGGCGGAGGCGGCCGGGCTCCGGTGGCTCGCCCCCGGCCCGGTGCCCGAGGTCGTCGCGTCCGACGAACACCTGATCGTCCTGCCGTGGCTGCCGTCCGCGCCGCCCGCCCCGGACGCCGCCGAACGCCTCGGCCGCGACCTCGCCGCCCTGCACACCACGGACCGTCCGGACGTCTTCGGGGCGCCGTGGGACGGGTACATCGCCGACCTCCCCCTCGACAACACGCCCGACGCCGCGCCTGGCCCCGCTGGTACGCCGAACGCCGCCTCGCCCCGTTCCTCCGCCGCGCCGCCCCGCACCTGACGGACGGCGACGTCCGGCTCGTCGAGCGGATCATGGACGCGGCCGAGGCGCTCGCCGGACCGTCCGAACCGCCCGCCCGGATCCACGGCGACCTGTGGTCGGGGAACGTCCGGTGGACCGGCGACCGCGCCCTGCTGATCGACCCGGCCGCGCACGGCGGGCACCGCGAGACCGACCTGGCGATGCTGGCGCTGTTCGGCACCCCGCTGCTCGACCGGATCCTCGCCGCCTACGACGAGGCCGCGCCGCTCGCGGACGGCTGGCGCGCCCGCGTCCCGCTGCACCAGCTGCACCCGCTGCTCGTCCACGTGGCGCTGTTCGGCGGCTCGTACCGGGCGTCCCTGCTGGACGCCGCCCGCGCCGCCGCCGCGGCCCTCGGCTGAACGCCGAAGTTCGGCCTCGAAGCGGTAACACCGCATTCCCGGCGTATTGCGCTCCGGTACATGAGATAGAAACGAGAAGTTCGTACGGAGCGGAGAGGCAGGTGCGGGTCACCCCCATGGACGGCAGGCACGAGACGCGCGAGGAACCGGCACGGGGCTCATGGCTGCGCGGGCTCGTCCCGATCGCGGTCGCCGCGGGCCTGGTGGCGGTCATCGGCGGCGGCTTCGACGTGCTCGAACGGCGGTACGGCGCCGAGCAGGCCCGCAGCGCGAAGGCCGCGTCGGACGCCGAGCAGACCGCCCCGCGCTTCGCCGTCGGCGTCGTCGCGGACGGCTCCGCGCTGGTCGTCCGCGACACCGGCACCGGTGCCGACACCGCCCTGCCCGTCGCGCCGCCGCCCGGCCGCCGCTTCACGTCCGTCGAGTCCGCCCCGGACGGCACGTACATCGTCGCGTCGTCCGGTGGCGGGACGGCGACGTTCCAGCGCCTCCGCCTCGACGACGACGGCCGTCCCGAGGAGCTCGCCCCGATCCCGAAGGCGACGATCCCGGTGGCCGACGCCCGTCCGTCCGCCCGCCTGCGGCCCGCGCTCGCCGTGACCCCGGAGGGCGACCGCCTCGCCTACGTGAGCTTCGACGGCGGCCGCGCCCGCGTCGACGTCCTCGCCCTGGACACCGGCGCGCGCAAGCGGTGGACGACCACGCTGACCGGCGTCGTCGGCAGCCCTTCCTGGTCGGGCGACACCCTCGCGTTCGTCTGGACCGGTTCCGCCGCCCGCGAAAGCCAGGTCCGGACGATCGACACCGCCGCCCCCGTCGCCGACCTCAAGCACAGCAAGGCCCTGCTGAAGCTGCCGTCCGGCGTGAGCACCGCGATCCTGCGCCCGGACGGCACCACGATCGTCACCGGCGCCGTGCGGCAGACGCGGCTCACGATCCAGACCTACGCCTCCACCGGCAAACCACAACAAACCCTCTGGGAACACCAGACCCAGGGACAATCCCAGCTCACAGCCCTCGATCCCGCCGAAAACGGTGCGCTGATCGCCCTCGCCGGGGCCTCCACACCCGCGACGGCGACCCGCTCCCCGGGAAGGACCTCGCCGACGTCGCCTGGTGACGCCTAAGGTGGACGCACGGAACCGGGCGAACGGAGCGAAACCGTGGGCATGGTGATGGCAGTCAGTTTCACCCGGTACGGACGCCTCTACTACCTCGATCCCGGCTCGCACAGCCCCAAGGTCGGCGACAAGGTGCTCGTCCCCACCGACTCCGGCCCCGAGGTCGCCGAATGCGTGTGGGCCCCGCAGTGGGTCTCCGAGGACATCGACGGCCTCCCCGAATGCGCCGGACCCGCCACCGACGAGCACCTCGCCCGCGACGAGACGAACCGCCGCCGCCGCGCCGAGGGACGCACCGTCGCCAAGCGCCTCATCCGCCGCCACGAACTCCCGATGAAGGTCATCGGCGTCGACTTCCTCGACGCCGACAACGTCGTCAAGATCTACTTCACCGCCCCGCACCGCGTCGACTTCCGGGCGCTCGTCCGCGACCTCGCCCGCACCCTCAGGCCCGCGTCGAACTCCGCCAGGTCGGCCCCCGCGACGAGGCCCGCCTGCAGGGCGGCATCGGCCCCTGCGGCCGAGACCTGTGCTGCGCCACCTTCCTCAAGGACTTCGAGCCCGTCTCCGTCCGCATGGCCAAGGAACAGGACCTCCCCGTCAACCCGCTCCGCATCGCCGGTGCCTGCGGCCGCTCATGTGCTGCCTGAAATACGAGCACCCGCTGTACATGGAGTTCAAGGAGAAGGCGCCGCGGCTCGGCTCCCGCGTCGACACCCCGGAGGGCGAGGGCCAGGTCATCGGCTACAACGTCCCCGGCGACCGCGTCACCGTGAAGGTCGGCTCCCGCCGCTGCTCCTGCCCGTCCGCCTCCGTCTGCTCCCCCCGCAAACAGCACGACGAACGCTACGGCGACGGCCTCGACGAACGCCCGTCCTGAAGAGGATTCCCGGCGCCGGTTCCCACTGAGCGAGACACCACGGTGCCGTCGGACGCCGCCGTCGTGCAGATTCCGTTGATCGGCACCTGCACCGGAGGGACCACGGCATGGCCGGCTGGAGTCATCGGTACGCGCGCATCAACGACCTCGACGTCCACTACGTGGAGCAGGGGAAAGGGCCGCTGGTCGTCCTGCTGCACGGGTTCCCGCACCTCTGGTTCAGCTGGCGCCACCAGATCGGCCCGCTCGCCGACGCCGGGTTCCGCGTCGTCGCCCCCGACATGCGCGGCATGGGCCGGACGAGCGGTCCCGCCGACCACCGCGAATACGGCGTCGACCGCATCGTGGGCGACCTCGTCGGCCTCCTCGACCACCTCGGGGAGGAGAAGGCGGTCTTCAGCGGCCTGGACTTCGGCCTGTTCGCCGCCTACGACCTCGCCCACCACCACCCGGAACGCGTCGCGGGGCTCATCGCGCTCGAGAACCCGTTCTTCACGCCGTCCAGGGAGAGTCGCCGCTGACGCTCGCCGCCCGGCAGGCCGAACGGCACTTCAACCACATCCACTACTTCGCCGCGCCCGGCGTCGCCGACCACGATCTCGCCGCCGCGCCCCGCGAGTTCCTGCGCAAGGTGTTCTACGCGCTCTCCAGCGACTACCACTACCTCGACGTGTGGAAGCGGCCCGCCGGGACGTCCTACATCGACGCCCTGCCGGAGACGCCGCCGCTCCCGTGGACGTGGCTGACGGAGACGGAACTGGAGTTCTACGTCGCCGAGTACAGCCACAGCGGCTTCACCGGCGGCCTCAACTGGTACCGCGCCATGGACCTCTCCTGGGAGCACCGCAAGTCGTACGGGAACGAGCGGACCACCGTTCCGTACTACTTCATCGGCAGCGAGCAGGACGCCGACCTCGAAGGCTGGCACGGCGACGACCCGCTGACCAAGCTCGGCGACCACCACGCCGACGTCCGCGACGTCCGGATGCTCAAGGCGGCGGGACACATGATGCAGATGGAGAAACCCGCGGAGACCACCGCGACGATGCTGGAATTCCTCAGGAGGAACGGCGAATGACCGAGAACCGGGTGGCGGTCGTCACCGGCGCCAGCCGCGGCGCCGGCAAGGGCATCGCGCTCGCGCTGGGCGCGGCGGGCATGACCGTGTACGTGACCGGACGGACCCGCGCCGAGGGCGGCGCGGACCTGCCGGGCACCGTCTCCGGCACCGCCGAGGAGATCGACGCGCGCGGCGGCACCGGCGTCCCGGTGATCTGCGACCATTCCGACGACGCCCAGGTGCGCGCGCTCTTCGAGCGGGTCGAACGCGAACACGGCGCGCTGGACGTCCTCGTCAACAACGCGTTCACGATCCCCGACGGCCTCACCGACAAGGGACCGTTCTGGGAGAAGCCCCTCGCGCTGCAGAGCATGTTCGACGTCGGCATGCGCTCGGCCTACGTGGCGAGCTACTACGCGGCGCCGCTGCTGATCGAGCGGGACACGGCACTGGTCGTCAACACCTCCTCCTTCGGCGGTCGCTGCTACATGCACGGACCCGCCTACGGCGCGGGCAAAGCGGCCGTCGACAAGATGGCCCACGACATGGCCGAGGACTTCCGCCCCCACAACGTCGCCGTGATCTCCCTCTGGATGGGGCTGCTGAAGACCGAACGCAACCGAGCCCTCTTCGACGGCGTCCCCGACCGGTACGAGTCGTTCGCCGCCGGAGCCGAAACGCCCGAGTTCAGCGGCCGGCTGATCGACGCCCTCGCCCGCTCCGCGGACCCCATGAAGTGGACGGGCCAGGTGCTGATCGGCGCCGAACTCGGTGCGGAACTCGGCGTCACCGACATCGACGGCAGCCGTCCCCGATCCCACCGCGGCATGCTCGGCGACCCGCCCACGTTCAGCGCCGCCGTCGTCAAGTAGCCGGCAGCGCGTACCGGAGGATCTTCTTCCACGTAGAGGTGACCTGCCGCGACAGCGGACCGGAGTGGTACGGCAGCCCGTACTTCTCGCACAGCGCCCGCACCCGCGGCGCGACCTCCGCGAGCCGGTTGCTCGGCATGTCCGGGAAGAGGTGGTGCTCGATCTGGTGGCTCAGATTGCCGGACATCAGATGGAGGAACCGTCCGCCGGTGATGTTCGCCGAACCCTTGATCTGCCGCACGTACCACTCGCCCCGCGACTCGCCGTCCAGCCGGTCCTCCTCGAACACCTCGACGTCCCCGGGGAAGTGCCCGCAGAAGATGATCGTGTGCGCCCACACGTTCCGGACGACGTTCGCGGTGAAGTTCGCGGCCAGCGTCGACAGGAACTGCGGGCCGCTGAGCAGCGGGAACACCAGGTAGTCCTTGCCCCACTGCCGCCCTGCCTTCTTGCCGATCTCCCGCAGCTTCCGCCGCGTCTCCTCCCGGTCGTGCGTCCCGGCCCGCACCTTGTCGATCTCCAGGTCGTGCAGCGCCACCCCGTACTCGAAGAACATCGCGAGCAGCACGTTGTACAGCGGCTGCGGCAGATAGGCCCAGTGCCACGCCTGCTCGGGCGCGACGCGCAGGATGCCGTAACCCACGTCGTTGTCCTTGCCCACGACGTTCGTGAACGTGTGGTGCACGAAGTTGTGCGAGTGCTTCCACTGTTCGGCGGGCGACACGTTGTCCCACTCCCACACCGTCGAGTGGATCTCCGGATCGCGCATCCAGTCCCACTGGCCGTGCATGACGTTGTGCCCGATCTCCATGTTCTCGAGGATCTTCGCGGCCGCCAGCGCCGCCGTCCCCGCGATCCACGCGGGCGGCAGCGCCGACGCCAGCAGCATCGCCCGTCCGCCGATCTCCAGTCCCCGCTGCCACCGGATCACCCGCCGGATGTAGCCCGCGTCGTCCTCCCCGAGCCCCTCCATGACCTCCGCCCCGATCGCGTCGAGCTCCCGGGCGATCGCTTCGAACTCCGCAGTCATCGGCGTGCTCCTCACAGTTCGATCTCCACCGGCCCGGCGGCCGCGTTCACGCACGTCTGGACGATCTCGCCCTCGTCCCCGTGCACCCGTCCCGTCCGCAGATCGCGCACCCGTCCGGCGGCGAGCCGCCCGACGCAGCCGTGGCAGATGCCCATCCGGCAGCCGCTCGGCAGCAGCGCGCCCGCGCCCTCCCCGGCGGCCAGCAACGTCGTCGCGCCGTCGGCCGCCACCTCGACGCCGCTCCGCGTGAAGCGGACGACCCCGCCGTCGCCGCCCGCCGCGGACAGCGCGGGCCGGAACCGCTCCACCCGGAGCCGCTCCGGAACACCGGCGTCGCGCCAGAGCCCCGCGAGACGCTCCAGCAGCCCCTCGGGGCCGCACGCCCAGGCGTCCCGCTCGGCCCAGTCGCCGGGAAGATCGTCCGGCGTGAACCGGCCCTCCACCAGCGTGTGCCGCTCGCGGAACCGCACCCCGGGCAGCCGCCGCAACTCGGCCCCGAAGATCACGTCGTCGGCCGTCCGCGCCGAATGCAGGAGCACGACGTCCGCCCTCGCCCCCCGCTCGGCGAGGTGCCGCAGCATGGACATCACCGGCGTGATCCCGCTGCCCGCGGTGACGAACAGCAGCCGTTCCGGCACCACCCGCGGCAGCACGAAGCCGCCCTCCGCCGCCCCCAGCCGGACGACCGCGCCCGGCCGGATCCGGTGCACCAGATGGCTCGACACGAACCCGTCCGGTGCGGCCTTCACCGTCACGGTGATCCGCCCGTCCGCGCGCGGCGGCGACGACAGCGAGAACGTCCGCCGGTGCAGCACACCGCCGATGTCCACCCCGACGCGGACCCACTGCCCCGGACGGTGCCCCCGCCACGCCCGTCCGGGCTTGATCACGAGCGTCGCCGCCCCGGGCGCCTCGTGCCGCACCGCCTCGACCCGTCCCCGCGGTTCGGCGGTGCTCCAGAGCGGATTGAGCAGCCCCAGGTAGTCGTCCGGCAGCAGCGGCGTCGTCAGCAGCCGCGTCGCTCGAAGCATGGTCACGTCGCCTCCCGAACCGGAACCTACTAGCGCGTAACCTACGGTCGCGTAACCAGGCGTCGCCCCACAAGACGCCGCCGCCGAAAGCGATCGGCATCACACCATCGCCCACCGTCCCATCGTTCAATGTAAACCTCGTCGCGGCCGTCGACCCGACCCGCCGGAAACGGGCATTCGCGAAACGGAGGGCTTCGAGCAGGGGATTCAGCGGCTCCCGGACGGCATAGAACGCCGATGCGCATCGTCGAAGTGGTGGTCCCGGCCCACCGGTAGACGTAGCGTAGGCACCGGCATACGAGCCGCAACGACGAGACGGGGGCCGGAGTGCGGGCAGCGAAGACCATCGGTGCGACGATCGCCTTGATGCTCACCGCGGTCACCGGATGTGACGGCGGGGGCGACGAGGCGACGATGGCGAGCCGCGTCCCGGAGGGCCTCGGCACCTTCTACGACCAGCGGCCCGACTGGCGCGACTGCGGCGGCGGCTTCCAGTGCGCGACCGTCCAGGTCCCGCTCGACTACGCCAAGCCCCAGAGCGAGAAGGTCGGCATCTCGGTGATCCGGCTCCCCGCCCGCGACAAGTCCGAACGCATCGGCTCGCTGTTCACGAACCCCGGCGGGCCCGGCGGTTCCGGCGTCGACTTCGTCCGCCAGGCCGCCGCCGCGTTCGGCGGCGACCTGCGCGCGCGCTTCGACATCGTCGGCTTCGACCCCCGCGGCGTCGGCGAGAGCGGCCCCGTCCGCTGCAACACCACGGACCAGCTCGACCGGTTCTTCGCCACCGACTCGTCCCCGGACGACCCGGACGAACGCAAAACCCTCGCCACACGCAGCGAACAGTTCGCGGACAACTGCGAAGCCAAGGAGAAGACCTCCCTCCCGCACGTCGGCACCGCCGACGCCGCCCGCGACATGGACGTCCTCCGCGCCGCCCTCGGCGACGACAAGCTCACCTACTACGGCGCGTCCTACGGCACCTACCTCGGCGCCTTCTACGCCGAACAGTTCCCGAAGAACGTCCGCGCGCTCGTCCTCGACGGCGCCGTCGACCCCCGCCTTTCCTCGACCGACATCCTGGTCGAGCAGGCCAAGGGCTTCGAGACCGCCTTCCGCGCCTTCGCCGAGGACTGCACCGCCCAGCCGGGCTGCCCCCTCGGCACGTCCACCGACGCGGCCGTCCAGAACCTCGAGAAGTTCCTCGCCGACACCGACCGGAAGCCCCTCACCGCCCGCGGCGACAGCCGCAAGGTCACCGAGTCCCTCGCCACGATGGGCATCGCGGCCGCCCTGTACGCCAAGGAGTACTGGCCGACCCTCCGCCAAGGTCTCACCCAGGCCATGCAGCGCGACGACGGAACCATCCTCCTCACGCTCGCCGACCAGATGGTCGACCGCGAGAACGGCTCCTACAGCAACCAGACGGACGCGAACATGGCCGTGAACTGCGTCGACAAGCCCAACCCGCCGGACGTCGACGCCTACGCCGAGGCCGTCGGGAAGGCCGAGAAGTCCGCGCCCCTCTTCGGCGAGTTCGTCGTCTGGGGCGGCCTCCCGTGCGTGTACTGGCCGACCCAGACCGACAAGGCGCCCGCCCCCGTGACCGCGAAGGGCTCCGCCCCCATCCTCGTCATCGGCACCACCCGCGACCCCGCGACCCCCTACTCGTGGGCCCAGAGCCTCGCCAGCCAGCTGCAGTCCGGCGTCCTGCTCACCCTGGACGGCGACGGCCACACCGCCTACCTGCAGGCCGATCCCTGCATCAGCCGGGCCACCGACCGGTACCTCGTCACCACCGAGCCGCCGAAGGACGGAACCGTGTGCCTCTGAAACCGGGTACGCAAGCACCCGCGAGACCCGGTAGACTTCATCCCGCCGTGCCTCGCACGGCGCGCCGCCTTAGCTCAGTCGGCAGAGCGATTCACTCGTAATGAATAGGTCATCGGTTCGATTCCGATAGGCGGCTCCACCTCAAAGCCCCCTTGCGATCACCGCAAGGGGGCTTTTGCGTGGCAGCACTCACATGCCCGGGGCGGTCGCGTCGATGGCATCCGGAAGCAGCGGACGAGGTTCGGCGCCTCCCGGATGGTGGAGGCGAGTTTCGAACTCAACTCAACGAAGGCCGATCGAGAATCTCGACGTACTGAATCTCGCCGAGGACGACGTCGAGAATGATCATTCCGCTGTCCGGCAGCAAGGCCACGCAACGATGGTGGGGACCGTACTTACCCTGCGGTGGCGGAGCCGTATAGAAGCTCTTACAGAAAGAGTCCTGGCATTCGCACCACTGCGTCAGCCGTAGGAACGGTACGGAGGCGGCGAGATCGTTCTCCCCTTCTGCGTGGAGAAGGTCAACGAGTTCACCGGTCAGCTCCGGAAACAGTTCGCCGATTCTTGGGGGCTCGTGGCTCATCGCAACGCTGTCTTCACCGCCTCACGTATGGACGTTCGGGCCGTCCTTGAGTTCGTAACCGCGTCGGTGCAGCAGTTGCATGGCGCGCAGGAGGTCTGTTTCTCCGGGCCACCAGTCCACCTTTTTCCAGTCTTCGCCGTGGTCGCGGTAAGCCCGCAGCAGGACCCCATCGGAGCGGAGTTTGAACCGTCCGAACACGAATCCGCCCGGCGGGTCTTCGTCGTAGTCGTACACCCACGTCCAGCGGGCGATTACCTCTTCCCTGTCCGCCATGACGGCGAGTTTACGCTCACGACCGTTCCGGTGCCGATGAACCGAATCCCCGAGGAAGCGACGACTTCATCGGGTCCTGATATCGCCCATCCGGGGTCGGAGAACCGCGACTTCACAGGGTGCCGTTCTCGGGGCCGGACGATCGTTCGGGCTCGGTGTCAGCGGACCGGCTCGGGTTCGAGGTGCTCGGCGAGGATCTTCAGGTGGGTGCCGCGGGCGGCGGTGTGGCGTTCGCGACCCTCTGCGGTGAGGCGGACGAACACGCCGCGGCGGTCGTCCGTGCAGATGGCGCGCTCCACCAGGCCGTGCTTCTCGAGACGGGCGACCGTGCGCGAGAGAGCGCTCTGGCTGAGGTACATGTCCGCGGCGATGTCCTGCATGCGGCGCTTCTCGCAGTTCGCCTCGACGAGCCGGTCCAGCGTCTCGTACTCGCTCATGCTGAGGCCGTGCGCCTCCTGCAAGACCCGATCGAGGTTGCACGCGACGGTGTTGTAGCAGGTCGCCAGCGTGCGCCAGCGGCTGATGAGAGCGGCCTCCGACTCCATGGCGCGCATCATACCATGCACATGCATTAGATGCGCAGGAATTTAATGCGTGGACATTGGATGCGTGTGCATGTACTGTCCTGCGGCGTGACTATCACCGACACCTCACCTGCCTCAGCCGTCCGCACACCACCCGAACAGACCTGGACTCCCCGGCTGTGGGGCGTCCTCGCCGTCCTGTGCGCCGTGCTGTTCCTCGACGGGCTCGACGTGTCCATGGTGGGCGTGGCGCTGCCTTCGATCGGCGCCGAACTCGGGCTGACCACCACATCGCTGCAGTGGATCGTGAACGGTTACGTCCTCGGGTACGGCGGCCTCCTGCTGCTGGGCGGACGGACGGCCGACCTGCTGGGCCGTCGCCGGGTCTTCCTCATCGCGCTGGCCGTCTTCGCCGTCGCGTCTTTGGTGGGCGGCCTGGTCGACAACGGCGCGCTGCTCATCGCCACCCGTTTCGTCAAGGGCCTCGCGGCGGCGTTCACCGCACCGACCGCACTGTCGATCCTGACCACCACGTTCCACGAGGGACCCGCGCGCAACCGGGCACTGTCGGTGTTCTCGGTGTTCGGCGCCAGTGGCTACTCGTCCGGATTGATCCTCGGCGGGCTGCTGACCAGCTTCGGCTGGCGCTGGACGTTCCTGACCCCGGTCCCGCTCGCCTTGGTGGCACTCGTCGCGGGCATCGCGCTGATCCCCCGTGACCGGCCCGCGGCGAACGGCGGACACGACCTCGTCGGCGCGGTGACGCTGACCGGCGGGATGCTGCTCGCCGTCTACACCGTGGTGTCGGCGCCCGAGCGCGGCTGGCTGGACCCGCTCACCGTCGTGTCCATCGTGGCGGCCGTGGCGCTGCTGGTCGGTTTCGTCGTCACCGAGAACCGGGTCCGGCACCCGCTGATCCGTCTCGGGATCCTGCGGGTCGGGACGATCGTCCGCGCGAACCTGAGCATCGTCGCGCTGTTCGGGTCATACCTGAGCTTCCAGTTCATGATGACGCTGTACCTGCAGGACGTTCTCGACTGGTCGCCGCTCAAGATGGCGATGGGGCTGCTGCCGGCCGGGCTCATCGTCGCGTTCGGCTCCCCCTTCGTCGGCCGCCTGATCGACCGGTACGGCACCGCGCCGCTGATCATCAGCTCGATGACGTCGCTGAGCCTCGGCTACGTCTGGTTCCTCGCGACCGCCGGGAACACCCCGCACTACACGTTCACCGTGCTCCCGACGATGATCCTGCTGGGCGGCGGGTTCGCGTTCGGATTCAGCTCCATCATGGGGCAGGCGACGGACGGCATCGACGACTCCGAGCAGGGACTCGCCTCCGGCCTCGTGCAGACGTCCGGACAGGTCGGCGCCGCCCTCGTCCTGGCGGGCGTCACCGCCCTGGTGGCGGGCGCCGCGCACGAGGGCGGCGACTTCGGCGGATTCCACGCCGGCGTCAACCTCGTCAGCGGGGTGGCCGTCGTCGGCCTCGCCCTCAACCTGATCCCCCTGTTCCGCGCCGCCCGAACCGCGCGCGCCTGACCGGACGAGCCCGTCGGTGCGGGTCCGGGCGAGCCCGGCCCCGCACGACGCACGCCAAGCCCGTCCCCGCCCCGACTGCAGGCGCGTCCCCGCACCGATGCCAGGCGCGTCCCGGCACCGATGCCAGGCGCGTCCCGGCACCGATGCCAGGCGCGTCCCCGCACCGATGCCAGGCGCGTCCCGGCACCGACCGCCGCACTCACGTAGCCGTCCGGCGCTCTCACCGTCTTCGCCCGATGGCCGACCGGCGCCGTGGCGAGGCCCACCCTGCCGCGAGGACGGCCGGTTCTGCGCGGCTGTCCCCAAGGCGTCCCGGCAACGCGACCGCCTCTCCACCGGCGCCCATACACGGCGCCGAGCTACCGAAGTGTCGGGCCGCGATTCGAGATGCGTCTTGCGCGGTGTCGATTCCGCAGGGGAGGCCCACCAGCGCGTTCGCGGTTTCGTTGTGGTTGTCGGCCTTTCGCTGCGGGTGCTGGTTCGGATGGAGTGTGTGGCTGCCGACTCGGGGACGGACGGTCATCGCCTGCCGCGTTTCCAGAAGGGGCGTCGAGGGGCGACGAAGTCGGAGAGGGTCTGGACGGTCCGGTCCCAGAGGGTTCGGACCTCTTCCTCGGTCGACGTGGGAGTGAGGGACTGCAGGGCGTCGCGGAGGGCGGCGAGGGGGCCGGTCTCCTGCGATTGCGCCTCCATTCGACGGACGATCGAGTCGAGCGCGGGGAGGAGTCGGTCGCGGAGGTGGGTGAGGCGGTCGTCGTGGGTTTCGGGGACGGTGCGGAGCCGTTCGAGCGCCTTGTCGATCTCCTCCCGCGGGGTGGGCGGGCGTTGGGCGAAGGCGGCGCGGGCGTCCGCCGGGGCGGGCCGGCCGGTGCGGCGTACGCCATGGGCGCAGGCGGGGCAGAGCCGGGGGCGGCCGGTGCGGGGAGTGACATCGGGGCGGCGGCCTGCAGGGTCTCGCCGCGGAGGAAGTCGGGGACGTCCATGGCGTCGCCGTGTTCCCATCCCGACGGCGATTCCACCGGCTGGACGACCTTGTGGGGTGCGCCGGCCTCCGTTACCTGGGTGTCGACGGCGACGAACGCCGTGAAGCGGCAGAGGACGCCGAACCGTAGGGATGTGTCGACGATGCGTTTTTCCAGGTTCTCGCCGACGGTGTAGCGGTCTTCGAGGTCGCGGAGGTGCGCGCGGGCCCAGAGGGCCGTGGCCGCGCGATCGGCGGTGGGGACGGCGGTCGCTCGCTGACTCCACGTTGTTCCGTCGGCGGTGTCGCCGCGGACGGTGAGGGAACCGGACGGGGCGCCGCGGTAGCGGCCCGAGATCACGAGGGGGACGCCGGGGAAGAGCGCGCCGAGTCGTGCGGGGGTCACCGAGCCGGAGACGATGTCGAGTTCGGATTCGAGGGAGAGGTTCGTCGCGATCGGGGCGGCGATCCGGTTGTGGAGGTTTTCCATCGCCTCGTCCAGGCGGTCCTCGGATTCGACCAGTTCGCAGTGGCCGCCGCCGATGGCGGCGAGGCGGTTGAGGAAGCCGGCGTTGACGGCCCGGTCGATGCCGATGGTGTGCACCCGGACCCCGCCCAGGCTCGGGGCGAGGCGGGCGATGATCTGGTCTTCGTTGCCGACCTGCCCGTCGGTGACCAGGACGAGGACGCGGTCGCGGGCGGGGTCGTCGAGCAGGGCGCCGGCCTTGGCGAGCGGTGCGAGCATCTCGGTGCCGCCGCGGGCGTCGAGGGACGCGAGGTGTTCGACGGCGCGGAACCGGTTGCGGTCGGTTCCCGCGGCGAGTGCGAGGTCGAGGCCGCGGGGGTGCTCGATGACGTTGTCGAAGGACAGGACGGCGAATCTGTCCTCGGTGCGGAGGGTGTCGACGATCCGGGCGGCGGCGCGGCGGGCGGCGACGATCTTCCAGCCCCGCATGCTGCCCGAACGGTCGAGGACGAGGACGACGTCGCGGGGTCGGGGACGGGCTTCGCCGGAGGGGAGCACGGTGAGGGTGAAGGTTCCCTCGTCGCCGGACTCGTCCGGGGCGGCGGCCAGGGCGGCGCTCTCCTGCTCGGCGTAGCGAAGGCGGAGGACGAAGTCGCGGTTCAGGCGTTCGCCGGGCCGCAGCCGGACCGTCGTTCGGCCGTTCTCGGTTTCCTCGGACACGACGTGCATGGCGGAGCCGATCTCGGTGAGTGGCAGGCCGACGGGGTCGATGTCGACGGCGATCGACAGGCGGACCGGGTTCGGGAAGCCGGGCAGGAGGACCGGCGGGCTGATCCGGGAGGCGTCCGGAACGGCGTCGGTGTCGTCGGACGTGCCGGGGCCGGCGCGTTCGTCGTCGAGCGGCGTGCCCGGGATGTAGCGGGGGGCCACCACGAGCGGGAAGCGGAAGGTCGAGTCGGTGGCGGAGTCGCGGGTGAGCGGCTGGTTCAGCCGGAGTTCGATCCTGACGCGTTCGCCCGGCTGTATGTTGCCGACCCGCATCGCGAAGACGTCGGGACGGTCCTCCTCGGCGATCGCGGCCCTGCGGCCGGAGGCGATCGCGGTGTCGTAGTCGCGTCTGGCCTGCCCGCGCTCCTTCAGGACTCCCTCGACGACCCGGCCGGCCGTTTCCATCCGCAGTGCGGTGACGGCCGCGCGGTCCGGCAGGGGGAAGATGTAGGTCGCCTCCAGCGGCACGTCGAACGGGTTGTGGAAACCCTGGGTGACGTCGATGCCGACGGCCGGGCCGGTGACGGTCGCGTGCACGTCGACACTGTCGAGCGGCAGGTTGCCCTTGCCGGTGCTGAGCGCGCCGAGCCCGCCGTCGTGGGCGTCTTGCTCGGCGGAATCGGGAAGCCGGTTGATTCGCACTGTCACTGGGACCTCCGGGGAGGAGTGGCGGATTCGGGGGACGCGATGAGGCCGCGGCGGCGCAGTTCGTCCAAGAGCGGCCGGGCGGCCGATTCGATGGCGGCGAGGTCGGCGGCGGAGAGGTCGGTCGACTCCAGTAGAAGGGTGAGGTCGGGGGCGAGGCGGACGCCTTGGACGATCGCCGGCCGGGGCGTGCGGCGGGCCGTCACGGTGGCGGGGCGGTGGGAGACGTCGGGGCGCCGACGCCAGAAGTTTTCCCGGGCCTCGCCTTCTTCGCCGGGCGCGGCGGAGGGCAGGGCGGCGATCCGTTCCAGCGCCTCGTCGGTGGCGGCGGCAGTTCGACCTGGATCTCGGCGATCGACCGCCCCGTGGCCTGGCGGCGTTTCACCGCGACGAGTTGGAGCAGGTGCCGGCGGCCGTAGAGGGCGGTGCGGCCGCGGCGGCCCAGGGGAGGGTCGATGAGGCCGATCGTGGTGTACCAGCGGATGAGCCGCTCGTTCGGCAGGTCGCGGACCCGGCCGTTGACCGGTGGGGAGTCGTGGTCGGCGAGGGCCGCGGTGGCGCGGTCCGCCAGCTCGCCGATCGTCCAGGTGCCGTCCATGTGACGATGATGACACTGTCATCGTGACAGTGTCAACTCGATCTTCGGGTCGCCCGTCACCAGTGGACAAAGTGGGTTAATTGTTACTTCCTTCGTAAAAGGAATAATGGGCTTCGAATGGAGTTCGGCACCCGGTCTGATCTAGTGAAATCGCCGGTAAAAGGACGTTGGAGCCCCTACCTTTCAGTCATGGACGACCAAGAACTGGTCGAGGCGCTGCGGGTGCGGGAACCGGACGCGCCGGCCTCGGTCTACGGCGCCTATGCCGACCGGCTGTACGCCTACTGCTGGTTCCGTACGCAGGCGCGGGACGATGCTCAGGTCGCTCTGCGCGACACTTTCGTCGCGGCGGAAGCGCACATCGACAAACTCCGTGACCCCGCACGGTTCGGGCCCTGGCTGTACGCCATTGCGCGCCTGCAGTGCGCGCGCAGGCCGCCTTCGGAAGACCGCACGCCCGATCCTCCCGTTGCGAGCCATGACCAGGAAGATGTCGATCAGCGGCTCATCTCCTGGAATGCCGTGCAGGCACTTTCGCCGATCTCGCAAGACGTTCTGGATCTGCATGTACGGCACGGGCTCCCGATCCCGGAACTGGCGGCCGTGCTGGGGCTCACGCCCGGCAACGTGCATGCGGCGCTCGTTCGCGCGCATACGGAACTCGAACAGACGCTGACGGCGGAGATGCTGGAGGGGCAAGGCCCTTACGGCTGTGCAGAGCGCGCTGCATTGCTGAAGGAAAGAAGCGGCGGGGCGGACGTGGACGGCCGTCTGCTGCGGCACGCGGAGGAGTGCTCGCAGTGTCAGGCGTTCCGTCCGCGCACCGTGTCGGCGTCCAAGGTGTTCGGCTTGCTGCCGGACGTCGCTCCGCCGGACGAACTGCAACTCCGGGTCGTGAGCTGCTTCACGGACCCCGAACTCGTCGGTTACCGGTTGTTCGTCGCGGCGGGCCTCACCGGCTTCACGGTGGCGGGCTTTCCCGTTCAGGGCGCCCAGCCCGATCGGACGTACCGTGCCGCCGCCTCGCGAAGAGCATGGAGGCGAGTCGCGTTGGTCGCCGCCACGGTCGTCGTGCTCGGAGGCGGGGGATTCGTATGGGTGTCTGCCAATGGAAGCGACCGGGACGCAGAGAGAGTCGAGACGGTCGTGGGGCCGAAACCCAGTCCCCAGCCGGGCAACAGCCGAGGGGCATCGCTTCCGGACGGCGACCCGGGGAACGCACCCGCACCGGGGCAGGAGTCACCCGAGACACCGATTCCAGGGCAGGACCCGGGTACGGACAACCGGGCTCTGGCCGGAAGCGGGTCGCCACCACCCTCCGGAGCCGGTCAAGAAGCGTCGCCACGCCCTCCCGCCGGTTCCTCGCACGTTCCCGTACCGCCGCGCCCACGCCCGTCCCCGGCCGGTCCGGCGTCGCCGTCGAAACCTCCGCCGTCCGGCGGAGACCCGCCCGTCACGACTCCGCCGCCGTCGCCCACGGACGAGCCGACGTCCCCGCCCGCGACCGGGCAGAGCCCGACACCGGCCGGTTGACGCCCGGACGACCGATTCCTGCGACGGCCGCCCACGGCACGTCCACCGCCGATGCGAGGACCCTCCCGCCGGGCGTCCCGTACGGAAGGGTCCTCATGTGCCCGGGCCGGACGATGCCGGACTGGGGAAGCAGACGGTGGGGAGTGGACGGCGGGGAGCGGATCGCGCCGTTCAGCGGCTCCCGTGCCCCTGGTGAGGCTCAGTGCTCGCCCTGCTCCACCGCGCGCTTGCGGGACCGCTCGATCTCGGCCTCGGCCTCGACGCGTCCGACCCAGCTGGCGCCCTCGACGGACTTGCCGGGCTCCAGGTCCTTGTAGACCTCGAAGAAGTGCTGGATCTCCAGGCGGTCGAACTCGGCGACGTGGTGGATGTCGCGCAGGTGCTCCATGCGGGGGTCGGTCGCGGGGACGCACAGGACCTTGTCGTCACCACCGGCCTCGTCCGTCATCCGGAACATGCCGACGGCGCGGCAGCGGATGAGGCAGCCGGGGAAGGTCGGCTCCTGCAGCAGGACGAGCGCGTCCAGGGGGTCCCCGTCCTCACCGAGGGTGTCCTCGATGAACCCGTAGTCGGCGGGATACTTGCGTCGACGTGAAGAGCATGCGGTCGAGACGGATGCGACCGCTCTCGTGGTCGATCTCGTACTTGTTCCGCTGACCCTTCGGGATCTCAATGGTGACGTCGAAATCCAAGATGTCCTCCGCTCCCTGCGCGTCGCAGTGATTAGTCTTTCGGGGGTCTGTGCGGGCGAGGCCGGCCCCCACGTTGGTGGGTGTTCCCTTATATAAGGATGTCGCACGTTGGTGAGTGCTGAGTGGGAGAGGGGTGGCGACGTGCCCGGACGGGGCCGTGCCCTCGTCTTGCTGTCACTGTCCCTCCTTAATGTTTTCGCCGTCACCGCGGCGCTCGCAGTGGTGAAACTCACACCGCCCCGGCATCTGTCGCCGCAGCCGCCGAGTGTGGCGGCGCGGGACGTCGTCCGGGTCTCGGCGGAGGTTCCCACCGAGGTCCCCGCCGCCGAGCCGGGCACGGGCCGCCCGCCGGACGCCTCCGTCCTGGCGGGACGGCTGTCCGGGGCGATCGGCGGCGCCGACACCGAGATCAGCGCCGTCGTGGTCGACGTGGCGACCGGGCAGGCGCTGTTCCGGCATCACGGCGACCGGCCGGCCACGCCCGCGTCGACGACGAAGCTGGCGACGTCGGTGGCGGCACTGGCCTCCGCCGGGCCGCGGCACCGGATCACCACCCGCGTCGTGCGCGGCGAAGGCGGCGGCATCGTACTGGTCGGAGGCGGGGATCCTACCCTGACCGCGTTCCCCGCGAGCCCAGAGGACGGCTCTCCGCGGTTCGCGTCCCTTATCGACCTGGCGCGGCAGACTGCGGCGTCGCTGAAGAAGACCGGGGACGCAGGCCAGGTTCGGGTGGACTATGACGTGTCCGCTTATCAGGGGTCGGGAGCCGCGCCTACCTGGAAGCCCAACTACATACCCGACGGTGAGGTCGCCCCCGTGTCGGCCCTGACCGTGGACAAGGGGAAGGTCGCTCCACAGGACCCGACCAAGCGGGCCCGGGTCTCCGATCCGGCGGCAGTGGCCACGGCGAAGTTCGCGAAGCTGCTCGCCGAGAACGGGGTGTCCGCCAAGGCGGGACGCAAGACGACCGCGACGGACGGGGCCGAACAGTTGGCGGCCGTGCAGTCGCCTCCTCTTTCGGTGCTCGTGGAATACCTGTTGACCGAGAGCGACAACGACGTGGCCGAGGCCGTGGCACGGCAGGTTGCGATCGACAAGGGGCTTCCTGCGTCGTTCCAAGGCGCGGCGCAGGCTGTCCAGCAGGTCTTGACCGAACTCGGCGTCGGCCAGGGCGTCACCGTCAACGACGGGAGCGGACTGTCGCCGAAGAACCGCATCGCGCCGGTCGCGCTGGCCCGGATCGTCTCGCTCGCCGCCGACGCGACCGTCCTGACCTGCGCGCCACCATCACGGGCATGCCCGTGGCCGGCTTCTCGGGCACGCTCAGCCCGCCCCGGTACACCGGACGGGCGAGCCGTGCGGGCGCCGGGGTCGTCCGCGCCAAGACGGGGACGCTCGCGGGCGTCAGCACCCTCGCGGGCCTCGTGCGCGACGCGGACGGCCGGTTGCTGGCTTTCGCGTTCATGCTGGGGGACGGGAAGGGCTACGTGAACCCGCTGACGCTCGACCGGCTGGCCGCCGAAGTCGCGCGCTGCGGCTGCTGAACGCGCGGCCGTCCGCGTGTGGGGAGTGCGCCACGGGAGATAACCAGAACGGTTGTTCGTTGAACGATCGTGCAGAGGCGCTTCGGCGCCGCGTCGAAACGTACGGTGGAGTACATGAGCGCCTCAATGATCGACTGGAACCTGGCGGTCCAGGCGGGGACCCGGCTCGTCCGTCCGGGCCCGCAGGTCAGCCACGCGGAGGCCCGTGAGGTCGTGGCGGAACTGCGCGAACTGTCCAAGCTGGCGCACGGGCACGTGCGGGAGTTCACCGGCATGTCCTCCGAACTCGACCCCGACCCGGCCACGATCGTGGACCGCCCCGGCTGGATCCGGGCGAACGTGGACGGCTTCAAGGTGGTGCTCGAACCGCTCATGGAGCAGATGTCGGAACGGCGCGGGCCGGGGCCGCTCGGGGGCGCGGGCAACCTGGTCGTGGACGCGGTCGGGTCGCGCGTGACCGGGATGCAGGTCGGCGCGATCCTCGCCTACATGGCGAGCCGTGTACTGGGACAGTACGAGCTGTTCCTCCCGCCTGACCCGGACGGACGCGCTCCCACGGGGCGGCTCACGCTCGTCGCGCCCAACATCGTCCACGTGGAACAGGAACTTCGCGTAGACCCGCGCGACTTCCGCCTGTGGGTCTGCCTCCACGAGGAGACGCACCGTGCGCAGTTCACCGCCGTGCCCTGGCTGCGCGAGTACGTGCAGAACCAGATGACCCAGTTCCTCTTGGCGTCCGACCTGGACCCGGGCGCGATGCTGGACCGGATCAAGGACGCCGCGGAGGCCGTCGCGGACGCCGTCCGGGGCGGGGAATCCAACCTCATCGACGCCATCCAGAGCCCGGAGCAGCGCGAGATCCTCGACCGGCTCACCGCCGTGATGACGCTCGCCGAGGGGCACGGCGACTACGTGATGGACGCGGTCGGCCCGGAGGTCGTGCCGTCCGTGCAGCAGATCCGGAACCGCTTCCAGGGGCGGCGCGAGGGCGGCAGCCGGATGGACAAGACGATCCGTCGCCTCCTCGGCCTCGACATGAAGATGAAGCAGTACGCGGAGGGCTCGCGGTTCGTCCGCCGGGTGGTCACCGAGGTGGGCATGACCGGTTTCAACAAGGTGTGGGACTCGCCGGAGAGCCTGCCGACCCACGTGGAGATCAAGGAACCCGACCTGTGGATCGCACGGGTCGTCGGCCCGCGCGCCATCGACGCGGTCCCGCCGGAGGCGAACGAGGCTTGAGTGGGTCCTGATCCGGCCGTCGCGACGGTACGTCTCGCGGTTCGGCGGATGCTGGCGGACCTGCCGCCGTCCCTGCCGCCGTCCCCGGGCGGACCCGCGGGAAAACCTGCGGGAGAACCCGCGGGGGCGGGTGCCGGACGGGCGACGGGACGGCCTGCGGGGATGGTGCTCGCCGCGTGCAGCGGAGGCGCGGACTCGCTGGCGCTCGCGGGGGCGCTGGCGTTCGTCGCGCCGCGGCTGGGGATTCCGGCAGGGGCCGTGACGATCGACCACGGCCTCCAGGAAGGATCCGGCGCGCGCGCTGATGCCGTCGTGCGCACGCTCGCCGACCTTGGGCTGGACCCGGTCGGGTCCGTCGCCGTCACAGTAGGAACACAGGGCGGCATGGAGAATGCGGCTCGTGACGCTCGGTACGCGGCGCTGGACGATGCTGCACTTCGTTTAGGCGCCACCGCGGTTCTTCTGGGGCACACGCTGAACGATCAGGCGGAGACCGTTCTGCTCGGGTTGGCGCGGGGTTCGGGCGCGCGGTCGCTGTCCGGTATGCCGCCCGAGTTCACGCGCCGTGCCGCCGCACCGTCCGCCGCACCGTCCGGCGAACAGGACGGCTCGGACGTCCGTTACCTGCGCCCCCTGCTCGAACTGGACCGGGCGACCACACGCCGTGCCTGCCTGGCGATGGGCCTCGAACCCTGGGACGACCCCCACAACGACGATCCCGCCTACACACGCGTGCGGGTCCGGAACGAGGCTTTGCCATCGCTGGAGAAGGCTCTGGGGCCGGGTGTCACGGAGGCGCTGGCCCGTACCGCACGGATGCTCCGTGAGGACGCGGACGTCCTGGACGATCTGGCGGCGCGCGCCTACGCGGATCTGCAGGCCCCGGAGGAGGGGTATGCCGTGGCCGTTCGCCTGGACGGGCTCGCGGGACTGCCCAGAGCCGTCCGGACGCGGGTACTGAGGGCGGCGGCGGTCAAAGCGGGCAGCCCACCGGGTACGCTCGCGGCCGTCCATATCGATGCGGTGGACCGGCTGGTCACGGCCTGGCGCGGCCAGCGGCACGTCGACCTGCCCGGGGGACTGATGGCCTGCAGGCGGTGTGGGAAGCTGCTGTTCGGCCCGGTTTGACGCCCGGTTCGCCGCGCCGCGGCGTCCGTTTTCCGCATTCTGCGGTACGTCGGCGGGTGCGCCGGACGTGCGCGATCACGACGATGAGGGTGGGGTTGTGGACGAGAAGGACCTGGGCGACGACCTGGCGAAGGTGCTGATCCCGGAGGCCGACCTGCAGGCCAAGGTGCGGGAGCTCGCCGCGCAGATCGACGCCGACTACGCGGGCCGGGACCTGCTCCTCGTCGGCGTCCTCAAGGGAGCCGTCATGATCATGGCGGACCTGGCGCGGGAGCTGCACACGCCCGCGTCGATGGACTGGATGGCGGTGTCGTCGTACGGGTCGGGCACGAAGTCGTCCGGCGTCGTGCGGATTCTGAAGGACCTGGACACCGACATCCTCGACCGCCACGTTCTGATCGTGGAGGACATCGTCGACTCGGGGCTGACGCTGTCGTGGCTGGTCAGCAACCTGCTTTCGCGTCGGCCGGCCTCCCTGGAGATCTGTGCGCTGCTGCGCAAGCCGGAGGCGGTCCAGGCCGACCTGGACGTGAAGTACATCGGGTTCGACATTCCGAACGAGTTCGTCATCGGATACGGGCTCGACTATGCGGAGCGATACCGGAATCTTCCGTTCGTCGGGACGCTCGCGCCGCACGTCTACGGCGGCGACGGGGCCTGAGCCGGACCGGGTGAACCGGCAGGAACGAGACGTCGGGGAACAAGCGGCCGTGGCGGATCGTTGCAAAGGTCGTTGACGGGTATAGGCGAAGGGCCAGGAGACAGCGCTGGCTGCGTCTGCCGCGCCCAGCGGTGTACCGTCGATGTCCCGGGCCCGTAAGGCCGGGGAGCCGAAGAAGGGGGACCGCCACGGTGGTCCGAAGCCACGGCGGGACCGTCGTTGGTCGCAGTGGCGTCCGTCCTCCGGGGCGGGCGAGGATCGCACACAGACGTTGGTCAGGAGGGACGGGCCCCGAAGGGGTAACCGGATAAATGGACGTGAAGCGCTACTTTCGCGGGCCGCTGCTGTGGATCCTGCTGTTCGGCCTCTTGATCGCCCTCGTCATGTGGGGGGTCAACCCCGGCCGCTCGTACGAGAAGGTCGACACCTCCAAGGTGGTCCAGGAGATCGCCCAGGGCAAGGTGAAGTCCGCAAAGATCATCGACAAGGATCAGCGGATCGAGATCACGCTCAAGAGCGGTGAGCAGCAGCAGGCTTCCTGGGTCAGCGGCCAGGGGCTCGAGCTCCAGAACCAGCTGCAGAAGCAGGCCGCCGCCGGCACCATGCCGGGCGGCTACGACATCGAGGTTCCGCAGCAGAGCATGTTCGTCAGCCTGCTGTTCAGCCTGTTGCCGATCGTCATCATCGTGCTGATCTTCCTGTTCATCATGAACCAGATGCAGGGCGGCGGCTCGCGGGTGATGAACTTCGGCAAGTCGAAGGCCAAACTCATCACCAAGGACACCCCGAAGACGACGTTCGCCGACGTCGCCGGGGCCGAGGAGGCCCTCGAAGAACTCGAGGAGATCAAAGACTTCCTGCAGAACCCGGCGAAGTTCCAGTCGATCGGGGCGAAGATCCCCAAGGGCGTCCTGCTGTACGGCCCGCCCGGTACCGGCAAGACGCTGCTGGCGCGCGCCGTGGCCGGTGAGGCGGGCGTGCCCTTCTACTCGATCTCCGGTTCGGACTTCGTCGAGATGTTCGTCGGCGTCGGCGCGTCCCGCGTCCGCGACCTGTTCGAGCAGGCCAAGACCAACGCCCCGTCGATCATCTTCATCGACGAGATCGACGCCGTCGGACGGCACCGCGGTGCGGGCCTCGGCGGCGGCCACGACGAGCGGGAGCAGACCCTCAACCAGCTGCTCGTCGAGATGGACGGCTTCGACGTCAAGGGCGGCGTCATCCTGATCGCCGCCACGAACCGTCCCGACATCCTGGACCCGGCGCTGCTGCGTCCCGGCCGGTTCGACCGCCAGGTCACCGTCGACCGTCCCGACCTGGAGGGCCGCAAGGGCATCCTGCGGGTGCACGGGCGCGGCAAGCCGTTCGCGCCGGACGTCGACCTCGACGTCATCGCGCGGCGCACCCCCGGGTTCACCGGCGCCGACCTGTCCAACGTGATCAACGAGGCGGCGCTGCTGACCGCGCGGTTCGACCGCAAGCTGATCGACATGGACACCCTTGAGGAGTCCATCGACCGCGTCATGGCCGGGCCGGAGCGCAAGACCCGGGTGATGTCGGAGAAGGAAAAGAAGATCATCGCCTACCACGAGGGCGGGCACGCGCTGGTGGCGCACGCGCTGCCGAACTCCGACCCCGTGCACAAGGTGACGATTCTGCCGCGCGGCCGGGCCCTGGGCTACACCATGACCCTGCCGATGGAGGACAAGTTCCTCACGACGCGTTCGGAGATGACCGACCAGCTCGCGATGCTGCTGGGCGGCCGTACCGCCGAGGAGCTCGTGTTCCACGAGCCCACGACCGGCGCGTCCAACGACATCGAGAAGGCCAGCTCGATCGCCCGCAACATGGTGACCGAGTACGGCATGAGCGAGCGTCTGGGCGCCCGTAAGTTCGGCTCGGGTCAGGGCGAGGTCTTCCTCGGCCGCGACATGGGCCACGAGCGCGACTACTCCGAGGACATCGCGTCCGCGATCGACGACGAGGTCCGCCGTTACATCGAGACGGCCCACGACACCGCCTGGGAGATCCTCACCGAGTATCGGGACGTCCTGGACGAGCTCGTGGTGAACCTCATGGAGAAGGAGACCCTCTCCAAGGACCAGGTGCTGCAGGTCTTCGCGCCGATCCAGAAGCGGCCGCACCAGAACTCCTACACCGGGTACGGCAAGCGCCTCCCGTCGGACCGCCCGCCGGTGCTGACGGCCAAGGAGCTCGCCCTGCTCGGCCCGCAGGAGGTCACCGACCTCACCAAGGGGAACGGTCAGGGCAACGGGCAGAGCAGTGTTCCGGGGCCGGAGACGACCGACCCGCTCAAGGGCGAAGGCTGACCCAGGTGACCGATCCCTTCGATGACGCTCCGCTGCCCGACGCGCCCCCAGGGTTCGATCAGGGCAGGATCGAGAAGGCCGTCCGCGAGATCCTGTTCGCGATCGGGGAGAACCCCGATCGCGACGGGCTCCGCGACACCCCGGCGCGCGTCGCGCGTGCGTACGCCGAGCAGTTCGCGGGCCTGCGGCAGCGTCCGGAAGAGGCGCTCACCACGGTGTTCGACGCTGGCCATGAGGAAATGGTCCTGGTGAAGGACATCGGGGTGTACAGCGTCTGCGAACACCACCTCGTCCCGTTCCACGGCGTGGCCCACGTCGGGTACACGCCGAACGAGAAGGGTCAGATCACCGGCCTGTCGAAGCTGGCCCGGCTGGTGGACGTGTACGCGCGTCGCCCGCAGGTGCAGGAGCGTCTGACGAGCCAGGTCGCCGACGCGCTCATGAACGTCCTGGAGCCGCGCGGCGCGATCGTGGTGATCGAGGCCGAGCATCTGTGCATGACGATGCGCGGGGTGCGCAAGCCCGGTGCGCGGACGGTGACGTCCGCCGTCCGCGGCGACTTCCGCGATCACGCCGAGACGCGCGCCGAGGCGATGAGCTTGATTCTGGGCCGCTCCTGATCTCGACTCCACTCCGAGTACCCGAACACGCCGGAACGGGCCTCAGCGACGAACTGAGGCCGTTCCGGCGTGTTCGGGGAGTGTGAGGGGCGCGGGTCGGGCGGTGGCCGGTGCGGTTCCCGGGGACTGCGCGCCGGGGGACGGCGCGTGCGGAGGGCGAGATCGAGACACCGAGACCACGACATAGGGTTGATGCCATGACCGCTGCCGACGTTCCAGGACTGCCCGCACCGGGGCGGTGCCTCGTCATGGGTGTGGTCAACGTGACCCCCGACTCCTTCTCGGACGGCGGCGCCTGGTTCGACCACGAGAAGGCGATCCACCACGGGCTGAACCTGGTCGCGGAGGGCGCCGACATCATCGACGTGGGCGGCGAGTCGACGCGTCCGGGCGCGCAGCGCGTGTCCCGCGAGGAGGAGCTGCGCCGCGTCGTCCCCGTCATCGAGGCGCTCACCGCCGAGGGCGTCCCGGTCAGCGTGGACACCATGCGCGCGGAGGTCGCCGAAGCCGCGATCGGCGCGGGCGCCCGGATCGTCAACGACGTGAGCGGCGGCCTGGCCGACCCCGACATGCCCCGTGCGGTCGCCCGGGCCGGCATCCCGTACGTCGTGATGCACTGGCGGGGCCACAGTCACGACATGCAGACCCGAGCCCTGTACCAGGACGTCGTCCGTGAAGTACGGGACGAGCTGCTGCAGAGAGTCGAGGTCGTCCTGAACGAAGGACTCGACCCGTCCAAAGTGATCCTTGATCCGGGCCTCGGTTTCGCGAAGAACCCGACGGCCGGGCACAACTGGTCCCTGCTCGCCCATCTGGACGCGTTCACGAGCACCGGCTACCCGGTTCTGGTGGGGGCATCCCGTAAGAGCTTCCTGGGACGGCTCCTCACGGACGCGGACGGAACGCCGCGTCCGTTCGGCGAATGCGACGACGCCACAGTCGCGATCACGTCGCTGGTGGCGGCCGCAGGCGGGTGGTGCGTGCGCGTGCACCGCGTCCGCCCGACCGCGACGCCGTCCGCATCGGCGGCCGCCGTGCGCGCGGCCGGGGGAACGGCGGCGGGATCAGGCAAGACCGACCGTGACGCGGCCGATGGCCGCGCCGACTCCGGGAGCGACCGACCATGAACCCTGCGGTGAACCGCGCGGACGTCGGTGAGGTGCACGCGGAGTTCTACGCCGCGTTCGAGGCCGGCGACTACGACCGGATGGCGGCCGTCTGGGCGGACGGCGAGTACGCCCCCGGCGTCTCGTGCGTCCACCCCGGCTGGACCATGCTGCGCGGACGGGAAGAGGTGCTGCGGTCGTGGGCCCTCATCATGGCCAACACCGCCTACATCCAGTTCGTCCTGACCGACGTAGAGACGGACGTCTACGGGGACCACGCGGTAGTCACCTGCAAGGAGAACGTCCTCACCGCCGACGATGAGACGGAAGCGGGATTCCTCGCAGGGGGAAGCATCGTCGCCACCAACGTGTTCGTACGGGTCGAAGAAGAATGGCGGCTTCTGCTTCATCATGGTTCGCCCGTGTTGAACGTCGCTGATACAGAGGAAGAATGAGTCTCGACCGCATCGAACTGCGCGGCCTGCGGGCCAGGGGCAGGCACGGCTGCCTCCCGGCGGAACGCGAACTCGGGCAGGAGTTCGTGGTGGACGCCGTCCTCGGCCTGGACACCCGCCCGGCGGCGGCGGGGGACGACCTGTCCCTGACCGTCGACTACGGGTCCCTCGCCGACCGTCTGGTCGCCGCGGTTTCGGGCGAGCCCGTCGACCTGATCGAAACGCTGGCCGACCGGCTGGCGAAAATATGTCTGGAAGACGCGGCGGTCTCGGAGGTCGAGATCACCGTCCACAAGCCGAACGCCCCGGTGCCGCACCCCTTCACGGACGTGGCCGTGAAGATCCAGAGGAGTCGCCCATGACCGCGCCCGACCGCATGCCCGACCGCACCGCGACCGGCGGGCACATGCTCGTCCACCACCGGGTCGTGTTCTCCCTCGGCAGCAACCTCGGCGACCGCCTGGACAACATCCAGGAGGCCGTGGACGCGCTGTTCGACGCCCCCGGACTCGACTTCGTAGCGTTCTCCCCGGTGTACGAGACCGCGCCGTACGCTCCCCCCGGCGAGACGATCCCGTCCCAGGACGACTACCTCAACATCGTGCTCGTGGCCGACACCCGGCTCCCCCCGGAGACCCTCCTGGAACGGGTGCTCAACATCGAGAACTCCATGCAGCGCGTGCGGGAGGTGCGGTGGGGGCCCCGCACTCTCGACATCGACATCGTGGTCTTCGGTGACGTCGTCTCCGACGACCCCGACCTGACGCTCCCGCACCCGCGCGCGCACGAGCGCGCGTTCGTCCTCGTCCCCTGGGCCGACATCGAGCCGGACGTGCTGCTGCCCGGGCACGGCCGTGTCGGCGACCTCGCCGAGGCGAAAGCCGCAGAGGGCGGTCCGTCGGCCGTGCACCGCCGGACGGATCTGACGCTGCAGCAGCCTGCATGAAGCCGTCGCGCCCGCTCTTCCTCGTCGGCCTGCTGGTCGTCGTCGCGGTGATCACCTGGGCGGTGCTGCGCACGGCCTACCTGTCGCTGCCGCCGGTGCCCTGGACCACGGTGCCGACGCTGCTGCTGCTGGCCCTCGCCGAGGGGATCAGCGGCTTCAACGTGCTGCGCCGCATCCGCCGCAAACCGGGCACGCGGCCGGTCGAGCCGCTCGCCGTCGCGCGGCTGGCGGCCCTCGGCAAGGCCAGCGCGCACGCCGCCGCGGTGATCGCGGGCGTGTTCGGCGGGTTCGCGATCAGCGTCGTCAACGCCCTCGACAAGCCGACGCCCCGGCACGACTTCTTCGCGAGCGGAGCGACGTTCCTGGCCGCGGCCGTCCTGGTGGGCGCCGCTTTCTTCCTTGAGTACGCCTGCCGGGTGCCCGGCGGCCCGGACGACGAGGAGGAGCGCCGCAACGGCGCCTCCCGAGCCTGAACGGCCACCGTCCCGTTGCTGCGAGCGATGGTCGCCCGCCCGTAAGGGCGCCGCACCGGCCGCCCGACGGGGCGCGCCCGTAGGGCACCCACGCCATCGTGCGCGTGGGTCGGCCTTCGGCGGGGCCCGGTAGGTGCGCCCGCTCGGATGTCCTCGGTCGGGCCTTTACGGGTGGTGTGGCGGTTACCTGGCGGCCCCTGGCGGGCCCGCCCTGCGGGGAGGGCGGGCTCCTTCGCGCGCGGCCGCAGGGCGCCCTGCGCCCGGAGGCCGTGCGGGGCGGTCCCCGGTCACTTGTCGATGTCGCCGACCACGAAGAACGTCGACCCGAGGATCGCGATCATGTCGGCGACGAGGTTGCCGGGCAGCAACTCGGCCAGCACCTGGACGTTGTTGAACGACGCGGAGCGCAACTTCAACCGCCACGGCGTCTTCTCCCCACGCGACACCAGGTAGTAGCCGTTGATGCCGAGCGGGTTTTCCGTCCACGCGTAAGTGTGGCCCTCCGGAACCTTCAAGACCTTCGGCAGGCGCTGGTTGATCGGGCCTTTGGGCAGATCGGCGAGGCGATCCAGGCACGCGTCGGCGAGGTCCAGCGACGCGTACACCTGGTCGAGGAGGCACTCGAAACGTGCCAGCGCGTCGCCCTCCGAGCGGGTCACCACGCGGACGTCCAGTTCCTCATAGGCGAGGTACGGTTCGTCCCTGCGAAGGTCGAAGTCCACACCGGACGCGCGTGCGATCGGGCCAGAGACGCCGTACTGCAGGATCTGCTCCCGGGTGAGCACCCCAACGCCCCGTGTGCGCGCGCGGAAGATCTCGTTGTCCATGATGAGGTCCGCGATGTCGCTCATCCGACCCCGCACGACCGAGACCGCGTGGCGCGCACGTCCCGTCCAGCCGGCGGGCAGGTCGTCCTTGAGCCCGCCCACCCGGTTGAACATGTAGTGCATACGGCCGCCGGAGATTTCCTCCATCACCCGTTGCAGTTCTTCACGCTCACGGAACGCGTAGAAGATGGGTGTCATCGCGCCCACTTCCAAGGGGTACGACCCAAGGAACATGAGGTGGTTGAGGATCCGGTTCAACTCGGCGAGCAGCGTCCTGGCCCATACGGCCCGGACCGGCACCTCCATGCCCAGCATCCGCTCCACCGCCAGGACGACCCCGAGTTCGCTGGAGAACGCCGACAGCCAGTCGTGCCGGTTGGCGAGCACGATGATCTGCCGGAAGTCGCGGACCTCGAACAGCTTCTCCGCACCCCGGTGCATGTATCCGATGATGGGTTCGGCCGCCGAGATCCGCTCGCCGTCCAGGGTCAGGCGGAGCCGGAGCACACCGTGCGTGGACGGGTGCTGCGGCCCGATGTTCAAGGTCATGTCCTCGGTGGCGAGCTCCTTGCCCAGGGAGTTCGAGCCCGCACCGATCCCGACGATCCGTTCCGTGGTCATGGTCGCGTCTCCGCCGCTCCGGTCACCGTGCCATGCTCCCATGGCGGCGGATGCCCGTTTCCGGTTGACTAGGGTCCGATGAACCCGAACCACGGCGGACAGCCGTACGACCCCGCCGCGCAGCCGCAGCCGCAGCCGCCGCAGGGTCCCGCGCAGGGCGAGGCCGGGCAGGCCGCGCCGGTGGACGGGCCGTATCCGCCGCCCGGAGCGGTCGCCGCACCACCCCAGTACCGTCCGGACGAGGCGTTCGCGCCCGGCGGCGGGCTCGTGTGGCGTCCCATATCCGGACGCCACACCGGGCAGCGGGCCCTCACGGCCTTGCTCTGGGCGATTCCGGTGGGCGCACTGGGCGTCTTCCTGCTGGGACGCGACGGCGGGCTGGCCCCCGCGGCCATGTGGGTGTTCGCGGTCCTGCTGGCGGCCGTCGTCGTCGGGATCGTGGCCGAACTCGATCGCCGCTCCTTCGGCTACGCCGAGCGCGCCGACGACCTCATCGTGACGCACGGCGTGTTCGTCAAGCGCCTCATCGTCGTGCCGTACGGACGGATGCAGTTCGTCGACGTGACCGCGGGGCTGCTGCAGCGCTGGATGGGCATCGCGACCGTCCGCATGCACACCGCGGCGGCCGCCACGGACGCGACCGTCCCGGGCCTGCCCGCCGCGGAGGCCGCGCTGCTGCGCGACCGTCTCGCGCAGAAGGGCGAGGAGAGGAGCATGGGCCTGTGAGCGGCCCCTACGGCCCGCCGCCCGGTGGCCCCGGCCCGTACGGTGCCTACGGGCCGCCCGGTCCGCCTGGGCCGCCCGGGCCGCCTGGACCGCAGGGACGGCCCGGGCCCTACGGCCAACCTGGTCCGTACGGCCCGCAGGGCCAGCAGCCACATCCTCCCTACGGTCCGCCCGGCCCGTACCAAGGGCCGCCTTACGGCCCGCCCCGACCGCCGTACGGCTACCCCATGCAACGCCCTCCGGTGCGGTTTTCTGTGGGCACACACAGGTTGCACTGGGCGACGGTGCCGCTGCGCGCGTTCGTGTTCCTGATCGTGTACTTCGTCTTGCTGGGCTTTCCGCTCCTGCTGACCCAGACCGAGGAAGGCATCGTCCTCGCCCTCACCCCCGAGGTGATCGCGAGGTTCTTGATCGTGTCGGTGCCCATGGCCGTGATCGCGGTCGGAACCGGCCTGTGGACGTGGCTGGCGCTGCGCTTCCGGGTCGACGGCGACGATCTCGTCGTGGAGACGGGCCTGCTGCGCAAGCGCAAACGCCGCATCCCGCTGTCGCGCATCCAGGCCGTCGACATCGTCCGCCCGCTCGTCACCCGCGTTTTCGCCCTCGCCGAGGTCCGCGTGGAGTTGGCGGGCGGCGAGCAGAGCGAGATCGTCCTGCGCTATCTGGGACGTCACTCCGCCCAGCAGTTGCGCGCGGAACTCCTCGCCCTCGCCGCCGGACTGCCCGGGCACACCCCGGAGGCTCCCGAACGGCACGTGTGGCGCGTCCCCTTCGGAGCGCTCTTCTCGTCGCTCTTCCTGCGCTGGCCCGTTATGGGGACGATCCTGCTTTTCCTGGGCTCGCTGGTGTTCATGGTGGTGTACGCAGAGGGCGGCATCCTTGCCGTCACCGTGCCGATCCTGCTCGGGCTCATCCGCGCCGTGGTCGCACCCCTGGTGATGTACGCGAACTTCCGTGTCGCCTTGTCACCGGACGGGATCAGGCTGCGATACGGGCTTCTCGAAACTCGAATGCAGACGCTCCCTCCTGGCCGTGTGCAGGCGGTCGGCATCGTCGAACCGGCGATCTGGCGGAGCCTCGGCTGGGTCCGGGTCGAGATCACCGTGGCGGGGTACGCGGGCGAACGGCAGGCCCTGTCCTCGACGCTCCTGCCGGTAGCCCCGCGTCATGTCGCGATGCACCTGGTTTCGCAGGTGTTCCCGGGGACGCACGTGGACGCCGTCCCGCTCCTCCCGGCGTCCGCGAAGGCCCTGACGATCGACCGTCCGGACGGCGCCGGGACCGACGACGTCATCTTCGTGACACGGCACGGCTGGCCCTGCCGCCGGACCGATGTGATCGCCCACGCGCGCGCGCAAAGCGTCCGTCTGACCGTGAACCCGTTCCAACGGCTCCTGGGGTTGGCGACCGTTCACGTCGACGCGCCGCCGGGATCGGTTCAGGTCGCCGCGGCCGACCGTGACCTGGGAGAGGCGCGCGCGATCGTCGAGTCGACGGCGCGCAGGGCCCGCGCGGCCCGCAAGGCGGGCGGCGACCCGTCCCATTGGGCGGCCCGCTGACACCCGCCTAGGGTTCACCCGGGTCGTTCGGAACCGGCCCCCCGTCCCTGCCGGGCGTGTACGGCGCCGGTGGCGCAGGCGATCACGGCGATCCCGCCGAGGACGGTGGTCCAAGCGAGCCGCTCGTGGAGGAACAGCGCCGCCCAGCAGAGGGTCATCACGGGCTGGACGAGCTGGACTTGACCGACGCGCGCCATCGGGCCGATCGCCAGCCCGCGATACCAGGCGAAGAAGCCGAGGAACATGCTCACGACCCCGAGATACGCGAACGCGGCCCACTCGGCCGGGCCGCCGGTCACGGGCTGCCGGGCGAGCGATGCCGCGCTGACCAGCACCATCAACGGTGCGGAGACCACGAGCGCCCAGGACACGGTCTGCCACGCGCCGAGTTCACGGGCGAGGAGGCCGCCCTCCGCGTAGCCGATCGCGGCCGCGAGCACGGCGCCGAACAGCAGCAGGTCGGAACGGTGGAGTCCGCCGAGCCCGCCGCCCTGCGACGACGCGAACGCGATCGCGGCGACGGCACCGACGGCCGCCATGATCCAGAACGGGACGGGCTGCCGTTCGTGGCCGCGGAGCGCGGCCGTCACCGCGGTCGCCGCGGGCAGCAGCGCGATCACGATCGCCCCGTGGCTCGCCGGTGCGGTGGTGAGGGCGAACGAGGTCAGCAGCGGGAAGCCGGCGACCACCCCGCCCGCGACGACCGCCACCCGCACCCACTGGGCCCCGCACGGGGGCCGTTGCCGGGTGATCGCCAGCGCGGCGGTCGCGAGTAGCGCGGCGACGACCGCGCGGCCGGAGCCGACGAACAGCGGAGACATCCCGCCGCCCGCGACGGTGACACGGGTGAACGGAACGGTGAACGAGAACGCCGCGACACCGATCAGACCCCAGTAGAGCCCGACCGTCGATAGCGGGGTGGTCTTCTGATGAGTAGCGCTACTATTAGCTGACATGTATGACGATAGCAGTGCCCGTATCGTGGCAGGGCTCCGCGAGTGGATCGCCGAGGCGGCGCCGGGCGCGAAGCTCCCGTCCACTCGGGCGCTGGTCGCCCAGTACGGCGCGAGCCCGGTCACGGTGCAGAAGGCACTGCGGACTTTGGCGTCCCAAGGGTTGGTCGAAGCGCGACCCGGTGTGGGCACGTTCGTCCGTGCCGTACGTGTCGTACGCCCGAACGACTACGGATGGCAGACCGCTGCGCTGGGGGCGCCCCAGAGCACCATGCCGCGGACTTCCACGGCGTTGCGGACGGCCCCCAACGATGTGATCGCCCTGCACTCGGGCTACCCGGACCGCGAGTTGCTGCCCGAACGCCTGGTCAAGTCGGCGTTCGCCCGCGCGGCCCGCACCGACGCCGCCGTCGCCCGTCCGCCGTCCGCCGGGCTGCCGGAGTTGCAGGCATGGTTCGCCGCCGAACTCGGCGCCGCGACCCCCGCGTGGGGTGCGCCACCGGCGCCGAGCGACGTCATCGTCTTCCCCGGCAGCCAGAGCGGGCTCGGCAGCGTGTTCCGCGCGCTCGTCGGCGCGGACCGTCCGCTGCTGGCGGAGTCCCCGACGTACTGGGGTGCGATCCTCGCCGCGGCGCAGGTCGGCGTACAGGTCGTGCCGATCCCCAGCGGACCCGGCGGACCCGATCCGGACGAACTGGCGCGCGCGTTCGAGCGGACCGGGGCCCGCGCGTTCTACGCCCAGCCGAACTTCGCCAATCCGACCGGCGCCCGATGGTCTCCCGACCTGGCCGATCGAGTGCTCGATATCGTCCGGCGGCACGGCGCGTTCCTCGTCGAAGACGACTGGGCGCACGACTTCGGCATCTCCGCGGACCCGGCTCCGGTCGCGGCCCGGGACGACGCGGGGCACGTCGTGTACCTGCGGTCGCTGACCAAGAGCGTCTCCTCCGCCGTGCGCATCGCCGGAGTCGTCGCCCGCGGTCCCGCCCGTGAACGCGTTCTCGCCGCCGCCCAGGCCGAATCGATGTACGTCAGCGGCATGTTGCAGGCCGTCGCGCTGGACGTCGTCACCCAGCCCGCCTGGCGCACGCACCTGCGCGGCGTGCGCCGCCGGCTCGCCGCCCGCCGTGACCTCCTGATCGGTGCGCTGCGGGAGCACGTCCCCGCCGCCGTCCTGGAAACCGTGCCGCAGGGAGGGCTGAACCTGTGGATACGGCTGCCCGACGCCACCGACCTCGTACGTCTGGCCCGGGACTGCGAAACCTCGGGAGTCGTCATCGCTTCGGGCGACGAGTGGTTTCCCGCCGAGCCGACCGGTGCCTTCCTGCGGCTCAACTACTCCGGCCCGAATCCCGGCGCCTTCCCGGAAGGGGCCCGTGTCATCGGCGAGATGCTCGCACGGCAGCGATCCGCATAGCGCGGAAGGTCTCGGCGGCTCGGCCGGGCGAGTCGCCGTCGATCGAGTTATCCACAGAACGAGTTTCTAGTTACTCCGGGCGCCGGCTTCACCGAGCATGAAATCGGCCGGTCCGCCCACTGGGGGGATGGGCGGGCCGGTCCCGTCGAAGAGCACGCCATCGAGCACGGAGGTGTCTGATGAGGCAGCCCGAACACGCGGCGCCCGCAGGAACGGAACGGGCATATCGTTCGAGGATGAGCGTGAAGTCCTACGATCCCTGGTCGCCCGATTTCGTGGCGGACCCCTACCCGGTGTTCGAACGGCTCCGGGAAGAACGGCCGGTGTTCTTCCACGAGCCGACGGAACAGTGGGTGATCAGCAGATACGAGGACGTCGATGCGCTCCTGCGCGACCGTCGGCTCGGACGCTCGTATCTGCACGTGGCGAGCCACGCGGAGTTCGGCAGAGAACCGGAGGCCGAGTTCCTCGAACCGTTCTGGAATCTCGTCCGGGCCGGAATGCTGGACGTCGAACCGCCCACGCACACCCGGCTGCGGCGGCTGGTGTCCAAGGCGTTCACCGCACGGATGGTCGAGGGGCTGCGCCCGACCATCGGACGGCTGGCCGGGGAACTGGCCGAGGGGCTCGCGGCCAGAGGCGGCGGCGACCTGCTCGCGGAGGTCGCCGAACCGCTCCCGGTGAACGTCATCGCCGAAATGCTCGGCGTCCCTACCGAAGACCGGCCCCTGCTGCGGCCCTGGTCGGCCGACATCTGCGGGATGTACGAACTGAACCCGTCGGAGGAGACCCAGCGGACGGCCGTCCGTGCCGCCGTCGAGTTCTCCGACTACCTGCGCGGCCTGGCTCGCTCCCGCCGCGACGAGCCGCGCGACGACCTGATCAGCGCGCTCGCACAGGTGGTCGACGATGGCGACCGGCTCACCGAGGACGAACTGATCGGCACGTGCGTCCTGCTGCTCAACGCCGGGCACGAGGCCACGGTGAACGCCACCGGCAACGGATGGTGGTCGTTGTTCCGCAACCCGGACGAGCTCGAACGGCTCCGCGCGGATCCCTCGCTCGTCCCGACGGCCGTCGAGGAGCTGCTGCGCTACGACACCCCGGCGCCGATGTTCGAACGCTGGGTGCTGGAGGACATCACCGTTGCCGGAACCGACATCCCGCGCGGCGCCGAGGTCGCACTGCTGTTCGCGTCCGCCAACCGTGATCCCGCGGTGTTCACCGACCCGAACCGTCTCGACCTGAGCAGAGACCCGAACCCGCACATCACGTTCGGGCTCGGCATCCACTACTGCCTGGGCGCACCGCTCGGCCGCATCGAAATGGCGGAGTCCTTCGGCGCCCTGCTGAGAACCGCACCGGGAATGCGACTGACCGCCGAGCCCAAGTGGAAGCCCGGCTTCGTCCTGCGCGGCTTGGAGGCCCTCCACGTCGAATGCTGAGCCGCCACGAGGCCCCCTCCGCGAACCGGCGAACGCGGCCTGAATCGGACGCCGCCGCGAACCCGCGAACCCGCGAACCCGCGAACCCGCGAACCCGCGGGCCACGTCGGGCCACGTCGGGCCACGTCGGGCCACGTGGCGCCGCGTGGTGCCACCGGCGCTCGTGCGGAACCATGGGCGTCCGTGCGGAACCACCAGCGCTCGTGCGGGACAACCGGCGCCCGTACGCGGGACAACCGGCGCCCGTGCGCGAAACCACCGGCGCCCGGGCATGTCTGTTCCGTCCGTACCTTCATGGGATCCATGCATCGTGTTTCGGTTCACGAGGCGGACGGGCCGCGAGGCCGCCGGTGCATGGGGGCTTGGTTCTGCTGGAGCCGCACCGGGCCGGGGCCTCGGCCGCCGAGGGCGTCGTCGGGATTGAGGAGGAGACACGCCTTCATCGACAGGCAGCCGCAGCCGATGCACCCGGTGAGTTCGTGTTCGAGACCTTCGATGACGCGGCGGCGTTCCTCCAGCTGTCTCTTCCACCGCCGGGAGACCCGCTGCCAGTCCTTGTGGGTGGGAGCACGATCGGTGGGCAGCCCGGCGAAGACCTCGGCGACGTCCGACAGCGGAATATGGAGGCGCTTGGCCACGATGATCAGAGAGATGCGACGGAGCATGTGCCGGGAGAAGATGCGCTGGTTGCCGCTGCTGCGCTCACTGAAGATCAGTCCTTTGCTTTCGTAGAAGTGCAGAGCGGAGGCGGGCACCCCGGTTCGGCGAATGACCTCGCCGATCGTGAGCTGGTCGTCTGGACTGGCACGCACGGATCATTCCTTGCCGATTCGGACGCCGATGGTCAGGTGGTGCGGCGCAGCGCCGCGGTGCGGCCGTAGATCAGCACGGCCACGACGATCGACAGGAGGAGACAGAGCAGGCCGACGCCCAGCTGGGTCATCTGCCACGACCAGGTGAAGGCGTTCAACTCGGCGGCTTCCGCACCGGCGGTGAGACGTCCGGCGGCGACCTCGGCGGCGCGGGACGTGCCGTCGAGCCTGGCCGAGAGGAGACCGACGAGGGACGCGCTGTACGCGGCGATCACGAGAGCCTCCGCCGCTCCCCGCAGCGTGTTGAGGAAACCGGCGGCCATGCCGACGGCATCGGCCCGGACCAGCGCCATGGCCTGGCCGTCGGTGATGCCGAAGGACGCTCCCATGCCGATGGCCCGATCAGCACGAGGGCGCCGCGACGGTTCTCACGGCGTCGTCGGCGCCGAGGGTCATCAGCCACAGGTTCCCGGCCACGACCAGCAGCAGCGCGACGAGGATCAGCGGGCGGGCCGGGACGCCCTTGTTCACGAGGGCGACGGCGGCCATCGGCATGAACAGCACGGGAGCGGTCAGCAGCAGCATCGCCATCCCCGCCGCCGCGGGGGACAGATCTGCCGCCGACTGCAGGTAGGTGGGCAGGAAGACCAGAACACCCAGGAAACCGATGGAGGTGGTCAGAGTCGCCAGGCTCCACCCCATGAAACCGCGGTCGGCGAGGAGGGCCGGCGCGAGCACCGGGGCGGCGCTGCGCCGCTGGACGACGCCGAAGACGACCAGCACCGCCAGGCCCGCGATGCCGGTGAACAGGACGACCGGATGCGCCCAGCCGAGCGCGGGTGCTTCAAGCAACGCGAACATCAGGAGCGTCAGTGCCGCGACGAACAGGACGCTGCCCGCCCAATCGGTTCGGCCGACGCCGGTCGCGCGGGACTCACGGGCACGGGTTCCGCCCGAGGCGACCAGCAGGCCGACTCCGGCGAAGACCGCGAAGCCCTCCCGCCACCCGGTGGCGCTGATCAGCAGCCCCGACAGGGTCGGGCCGATGGCGATGCCGACACCGGCCATGGTGCCCATCAGGGCGAAGGCGCGATTGCGGGCCGCGCCGTCGTAACCGGCGGCGAGGATGGCGCCGCCGGCCGCCATGATCCCGGCGCCGCCCGCGCCGGAGACGACACGGGCGATGTCGGTGACGACGATCGTCGGGCTCAGCGCCGTCCCGAGGAATCCGGCGGTGAAGACCAGTGAGGAGAGGACGAAGACCCGGCGGCGGCCGATCCGGTCGGCCGTCGAGCCCGCGATGAGCGTCATGGCCGCGAAGGTCAGGTTGTAACCGGCGACGACCCAGTTCAAGGGGGATCCGGAGGCGTCGAGATCACGACCGATGCTCGGCAGCGCCACCGCCGTGCCCGAGATGGACATCGCCACAAGGACGACACCGACCAGGATTACCGGAAGCGTCAGCCGGGACGGCCGATCCGCCGGAACCGGCGGCGGAGGAGGGGGATCGGTCGTCGTGCTGTCGGTGCTGTTCGCCATGGCTTTTCGCTTTCTGTCGTCCCGAGGCAGACGGCGAACAGCCCACCAGCTCAACTGAAGTTGAGGTCAAATGCCCTGGTCAGGACACCTCTGTACGCATCCGTCAAGGACACCGCACAGCTGCGGTCAACCGAGAGCCGGTAACGGCGTCGTCGCATCGGCGCCCGAATGCGGGCCCTGAAGCGTGCGCGAAGTGCGCGGAAGCCTGCGGGCGTGTGTGGGAGACGGTGCCATGCGAAGTGCGTGCGCGTGCGCGTAGGGGCGTACGGGGCCCGGGAAGGTGCCGTGGTGTCCGCAGGAGAGCGCGTGCGTCGTTGTGGTGATCTGCTGGGGGCCGGGTTGGAGAGGGGTGGCGCGCTGGGGCGGTCGCCTTGGAATGGCGATTCGAGGTGTCCCGGGTGGGGCTTAGCGGGGCGGGGTCGTTAGGAGGTCGGGGAGGGGGATGTGCTTGGTCTGTGTCAGCCAGCCGAAGCCGCCGAGGCCGTGCGGATCGGTGAGTTCGGCGTCCTCGCCCGCGTGGCAGAGGGCGGCGACGTAGGCGCGGGGATCGCGGTGGGCGAGGTCCAGCGGGGGGCGGGCACCGGTGAGGCCGAGGGCGCGCAGGGCGGCGCGCTGGGTGGTGAGGACGGTCGCGGTGGCGCCCGCGCGTTCGCCCTCGACGGCGCAGGCGTCCAGGGCGACGTGCGCGGTGACGTCGCAGGAGCGTCGGGGACGGCGGGGACCGTCGAGCCGTCGCGGTAGCCGGCCAGGGTGCCGTACGGGGGGCGGGAGCCCCGGGAGTGGGCGTAGTCGACGGCGATCGCGAGGCCGCGGTCCAGGCGGCGCAGGACGGCGCCCCAGGCCGCGCAGCGGGGGCGGCCGACCTCGGCGCGGTCGCCGGCCTCGGTGAGCGGCCACCAGCGGTCGAGCCAGGCGCGGTCGTCGGCGGACGGTTCCGGGCCGGGGCGTTCGGCGCCGCTGGCGGGGTCGACGAGCATCGTCCGGACACCGTCGGGGGTCTGTTCGACCACGTCGAGGGGGATGTTGTCGAGCCACTCGTTGGCTATGGCGAGGCCGGTGAAGGAGCGGGGGATGTCGGGACGCCAGGTCATGTCGGCGGGGAGGCCGGGCGGGCGGGGCGCGATCTCCACGGCGGTGGGGGCGAGGCGGGCGCGCAGATCGGAGGAGATACAGGTCAGGACGTTCGTGAGGAGGGCGCCGGACCCGGCGCCGACGTCCACCAGGTCGAGGCGGGAGGGGTGATCGAGTGCCGAGTCCACGTCGGTGAGGAGCCGGGCGATGGCGGCGGCGAAACGAGGTGACGCGTGCACCGAGGTCCGGAAGTGCTCGGCGGGGCGCTCGCCGCGCCGGTAGAACCCCTGCTCCCCGTACAGCGCGCGCTCCATCGCGGTGCGCCAGGGCAGCCACTCGGTGACCAATGCCTCCACGGGGGCGACGTTACCGTGAGCGGCCCTCTCCCGGACCATCCTCGCGGCGGAGCACCGTCAGACTTCCGGCTGATCCGATGCTGACCTGGCGGTACATAGCCTGTCCGCATGGTCGGGAGGATGTGGGAGTGGCTTCGGGGTAAGACGCCGCTGGTCGACGCGTTCCTCGCGGCGCCCCTCGTACTGTTCTCGTTGCCGGGGTTCCTCAGCGGCGCGTACGGCATGTCCATGGTCTTGTACATAGTGCTGACGGCCGCGCTGCTGCTGCCGCTGGTGCTGCGGCGGACCTACCCGCGGGCGGTCTTCGCCGTGGTCGCGTTGATCTCGGGCGTGCAGTGCGCGCTGGGGGGCATGCCGGTGCCCGCGAATTTCGCGGTCTTCATGGGGTTGTACACGGTGACGGCCGGGTTCACGCTGCGGTGGGGCGTCGCCGCGGCGCTGGTCGCGGAGGTCGGCGCGGTGATGGCGACGTTCCGATACACGGGCGGGACGGGGGATCGCCGGTACTCGTTCACGATGCTGACGGTGATCATCGCGGGGGTCTGGCTGCTGGGGCTGCACATGCGGACGCGCCGCGCGTACCTGCGCTCGCTGGAGGAGCGGGCGGAACGGCTGGAGCGGGAGCGCGACGCCGAGGTGAAGGTGGCGATGGCCGCGGAGCGGGCGGGCATCGCGCGCGAGCTGCACGACGTCGTGGCGCACAACGTCAGCGTGATCGTGGTCCAGGCGGACGGCGCGTCCTACGCGATCGAGCACGATGTGGCCCGGGCCCGGCAGGCGCTGGAGGCGATCTCCACGACCGGACGGTACGCGCTGGGCGAGATGCGGCGGCTGCTGGGCGTCCTGCGGGAGGACGACGACGCGGGGGCGTACGCGCCGCAGCCGGGGGTGGCGGAACTCGACGACCTGGTGGGTCAGGTCCGCGCGTCGGGCCTGCCGGTGACGTTCGAGGTGGCGGGCACGCCGCCGGACCTTTCGCAGGGCCGTCAGCTCACGGTCTTCCGGATCGTCCAGGAGGCGCTGACCAATACGCTCAAGCACGGCGGGCCGCGGGTGTCGGCGATGGTGCGGCTCGATTACGGACGGGACTCCGTCGAGGTCCGGGTGGACGACGATGGTCGCGGGGCCGCGGCGTCCGACGACGGGCGCGGCCACGGCCTGATGGGGATGCGGGAGCGCGCGGCGGTGTATGGCGGCACGGTGCGGGCCGCGCCCCGGCCGGGCGGTGGTTTCGAGGTGCTTGCCCGCATTCCTACCGGTGATGATGAATGACGTCGCATATCGCGACCATTCCGACGTGTTCTGGACGCCCCGCCGCATCGCGAACACGCAGAACATTGGATGAGCGGTACTAACGGAATAGAGGGGAGTTTTCGGGATGGATGCGGAGAGCGGGGCGATCAGGGTCGTTCTGGTGGACGATCAGGAACTGGTGCGGGCGGGGTTCGCGATGGTCCTGGACGCCCAGCCGGACATCGAGGTGGTGGGGGAGGCCGGTGACGGCCTCCAGGTGCTGGAGTTGCTGCGCGCCACGCGAGCGGACGTGGTGCTGATGGACGTCCGGATGCCGCGGATGGACGGGATCGAGGCGACCCGCCGGATCGTGGCGGCCGGGGAGAAGCCGAAGGTCGTCATCCTGACCACGTTCGATCTGGACGAGTACGCGTTCGCGGCGATCAAGGCGGGGGCGGGCGGGTTCCTGCTCAAGGACGCGGGGCCGGCGCATCTGATCGAGGCGATCAAGGCGGTGCACTCGGGAGACGCGGTGGTGGCGCCGAGCACGACGAAGCGGCTGCTGGACCGGTTCGCGGTGCACCTGCCCGACGCGGGGCGGGCCGTGAGCGGGGCGCTGGAGAGCCTGACCGAGCGGGAGGGGGAGGTGCTGCGGCTGGTCGCGCGGGGGATGTCGAACGCGGAGATCGCCGACCGCCTCTATGTGTCGGAGGCGACGGTAAAAACGCATATGGGGCGGATTCTGACCAAGCTTCAGTTGCGGGATCGAGTTCAGGCGGTGGTCTTCGCCTATGAGACAGGTCTGGTGAAAAGCGGTCAAAATGGTAACTGACTGTAACGACTAGATCACCCCATGATGACTTTTTGCCTTCATCGGGGCGGCTTCGATTGGCATACCCGAAAGTAGCTGAGTAACTACCGTATGCGACGCCGTCCTCCCGGGGCGGCGTCGGGCAACGTCAGCTCGGGCCCACAAAGCCCACGTACGGGAGGACTCTCGTGATCAAGAAGCTCGCCGCCACCGGCGTTCTCGGCTTCGCCGTCACCGCCTCGGCCCTCGCCGCCGCACCCGCCGCCTACGCGGGCGGCGGGCACGACGGCGGCCCGTTCTCGGGCAACGAGACGAGCGGCAACTTCAGCATCCTGGGCGGCAACCAGGTCATCGCGCCGATCTCGGTATCGGTCAACGTCTGCGGCAACGCCGTCGCGGTCGTCGGCATCGCGGCGGCCCAGTGCGAGGGCGGCTCCGAGGTCGAATTCGACTGATCCGTACGGCACCGAACGCCGGGGGTCCCGCGGGGGCCTCCGGCGTTCGCCTTTCCCTGGATCTTCCAGGGGTTTCTCCGGAGGGTTTCCCGGGGGTCGGCGGGAGGGCTGATCAAGACGTACGACTCAGGTCGTACACGGCGGCCCGAGACAGCCTCAATGCCGATGCGGAGCGTGGCCGTGAGGGCGATGGCACGGCGGCCGCGGATTCCTAGCGTGGTCAGTGGTCGTAACCGCCCATGAAGGAGTCACCGTGACCAGCACGTTCACCGGCCCCACCGGAGGGTCTCCCGCCGCAGCCGTGCCGCCGGCCGTCGTCGCCGCGGAGGTGTCGAAGGTGTACGGCTCCGGTGACGCGGCCGTGCACGCGCTGCGCGGCGTCAGCGTCGGGTTCGCCCGCGGCGCGTTCACCGCGATCATGGGTCCCTCGGGGTCCGGGAAGTCGACGCTGATGCACTGCCTCGCCGGGCTCGACACGGTGAGCGGCGGGCGGATCACCCTCGGGGACGCGGAGATCACCCGGCTCAACGACCGGCAGCTGACGATGCTGCGGCGCGAGCGGGTCGGGTTCGTCTTCCAGGCGTTCAACCTGCTGCCCACGCTCACCGCCGAGCAGAACATCCTGCTCCCGATGGACCTCGCGGGCCGCAAACCGGACCGCCAGTGGTTCGACCAGGTCGTCGATGTCGTCGGCCTGCGAGACCGGCTCGGGCACCGCCCGAACGAACTGTCCGGCGGCCAGCAGCAGCGCGTGGCGTGCGCGCGCGCACTCGTCGCCCGTCCCGAGGTCATCTTCGCCGACGAGCCCACCGGCAACCTCGACTCCCGTGCGGGCGCCGAGGTGCTGGAGTTCCTGCGCTCGTCCGTCCGGGAGATGGGGCAGACGATCGTCATGGTCACCCACGACCCGGTGGCGGCCTCGTACGCCGACCGGGTGGTGTTCCTGCGCGACGGCGAGATCGTGAGCGAGATCGCGGAGCCGACGCCGGAGACGGTGCTGGACCGGCTGAAGAGCCTGGGGGCCTGATGCTGAAGACGACGCTGGCGGGCCTGCGGGCCCACAAGCTGCGGCTCGTGCTGACGGCCGTCGCGATCACTCTCGGGGTCGGGTTCATCGCCGGGACGTTCGTTCTGACCGACACGGTCGACAAGGCGTTCGGCCAGACGTTCGCGAAGTCCGCGGGGAAGATCGACGTCGCGGTACTACCGGGGGAGGGCGCCGAGGGCGAAGGCGCCGACGGCGAGAGCGGCATTCCGCAGGACGTCCTCGAGAAGGTGCAGGCCGTTCCCGGGGTCACGAAGGCCGCCGGGCTGGTGCGGGGCGACGCCGCCCTGGTCGGCGAGGACGGCAAGGCGATCGGCGACATGCCGACGGTCGGGCTGTCGGTGCCGTCCGAGGAGCTGCTGCGGTACGGGGTCGACGAGGGGCGCGCTCCGCGCGGCGGCGGCGAGGTCGTGATCCACACGGACCTGGCCGAACGGGAGGGCTTCGAGGTCGGCGAGGCCGCGACGGTCCTGGACGCGGGAAACCGGCCGCACCGGTTCACCGTCGTCGGCCTGGTCGACTTCGGCATCGACCAGGAGGCCAGTTACCGGGGCGCCGTCGGGTTCGACACCGCGACGGCGCTGCGGATGACGGGCGAGAAGACCTATCAGGAACTGAACGTGCTCGGCGGCGACGAGGCCGCGATCGCCACGGCCGTCGGCGGCTCGCACGAGGTGCTCACCGGCGAGGAACTGGGCGCGAGGCTCGCCGAGGCGGCGGGCGCCGACACCGAGATCATCCGGACGGGGCTGCTGCTGTTCGGCATGGTCGCGATGCTGGTCTCCGCCCTCGTCATCTACAACACGTTCTCGATCCTGATCGCGCAGCGGATGCGGGAGATGGCGCTGCTGCGCTGCGTCGGCGCGACCCGCCGGCAGGTGTTCGGCAGCGTGGTGACCGAGTCGGTCGTCGTGGGGTTCGTCGGGTCGCTGCTGGGGCTGGCCGCCGGGCTCGGCCTCGGCTGGGGACTGCTGGCGCTGGTGCACCGGTTCAACGACGCCATCCCGGTGGCCGCGCCGACGCTGGCCGTCCGGACGATCGTCTTCGGGCTCGCGGTCGGCGTCGTGGTGACCGTGGTGTCCGCGCTGCTGCCGGCCCGCGCCGCCACCCGCGTCTCACCGGTGACGGCGCTGCGCGCGGAACTGGAGCCGGGCAGCGGCCGGTTCCGCCTGGGCGTCGTCCGGACGCTGTTCGCCGTCCTGTTCTGCGCGCTGGGCCTGGCCGTCGGCGGCTACGCCTCGCTCGTGATGGAGAAGGGCGAGACCGCGATGTACATGGTCGCGGGGGGCGGCTCCCTGTTCTTCTGCGGGGTGATCGCGGCGATGCCGGCGCTGGTGCGGCCGCTCGGCCGATTCGCGGGGGCGGTCCCGGCGCGGGTCGCCGGGGTCCCGGGCCGACTGGCGGTGGCGAACGCGCGGCGCTCCCCGCGCCGGACGGCGACGACGACGATCGCCCTGACGGTCGGCGTCGGGCTGATGAGCCTGTTCGCGGTCATCGCGGCGAGCGGGAAGGCGACGTCGGTCGCGCAGATCGACGAGCAGTTCCCGGTCGAGTTCCAGGTCAACACCCAGTTCGGCGGCGAGGACCAGCGGGTCCCGCACGCGCTGGCCGGGACGCTGCGGCAGCGTCCGGAGTTCTCCCACGTCATCGAGATGCGGGACGCGGAGGCGGCGGTCGGCGGCGACGAGTCGACGGTCTCGACGGTGACCGCGTCGGCCCTCGGGGCCGTGCTGAAGCCGGTGATCACGCAGGGGTCGCTGGCAGACCTGGGGCCGGGCACCGCGCTGGTGGACAAGTTCTACGTGGAGAACCACGGTCTGGCCGTCGGCGACACCACGGAGATCACCTCGAAGCGCGGCACCGCGCAGGTGAAGATCGTCGGGGTGCACGACACGCCCGCGCTCGGCGGAGTGCTCGTCCCCGAGGCCGACTTCGACCGCTACTTCAACGTCCGCGACTCCTCGACGCTCATGATCGAGATGGCCGACGGGGTGGACGCGAACACCGCCCGCAAGGCGATCGAGGACGCCGCCAAGCCGTACCCGACGGTCCGCGTCATGTCCGTCGCGGAGTTCAAGGACACCTTGAGCGACTCCGTGAACACCATGCTGATGATCTTCGGCGGGCTGCTCGGGCTGGCGATCATCATCGCGCTGTTCGGCATCGCGAACACGCTGACGCTGTCGGTGGTCGAGCGCACCCGCGAGTCGGCGCTGCTGCGCGCCCTCGGGATCACCAAGCGGCAACTGCGCCGGATGCTCTCGATCGAGGCACTGGTGATGGCGGTGATCGGCGCGCTGACCGGGGTCGTCCTCGGCGTCGCGTTCGGCTGGGCGGCGACGGAGGCGATGGGCGAAAGCTCGGTGTTCGCGCTCCCGTACGGACAGGTGGCGGCGTTCATCGTCCTCGCCGCGGTGGCCGGGGTGCTGGCCGCCGTCATGCCCGCCCGGCGCGCGGCGAAGGCGTCCATCGTCGAGTCGCTCTCCACGGAGTAAGCCGACCCCGCCCCCGGCCGGTGCGGCCCCGCCGATCGGTCGCCGCACCGGCCGGGGCCGCACGACGGCCGCGCACCCCGGACATTCCCGGGCGCGCGGCCCGTCGCCGTCCCGCCGGTGTCGTGCCCCGGTCACGCGCATGCCAGTGGCCCCGGGCATGCCAGTGGCCCCGGGCATGCCAGTGGCCCCGGGCATGTCGGTGGCCTCGGGCATGGCGGTGGTGCGGGCATGTCGGTGGCCTCGGGCATGGCGGCGGTCGTGGGTGTGGTTGTTGGAGGATGGTCGCTCAGTGGTTTGAGACCGGGGCGCCGCAAGCGGACGCAGTGGCGATTGTGTTGTGGCGTTCGGTGAAAGAAGGTCCCTGGGCCTGAGGTCGAGAGGGACGCGAAGCAAGCATGACCCGGCGGCGGACGTGGCTGGAGTTCGTGGGTACTCTGGGGCCCGCACGTCCGGTACCTACGTTTTGAGGACTGGAACGAACGATGGATTCGCACGCCATGCCTTCTGCCGCGCCCGGAAACGAGCAGCCCGCTCCGGAAGATCGTCCCGCCCGGCTCACGGTCGGGGTCGTGGGCGCGGGCCGTGTCGGTTCGGCGCTCGGTTCGGCGCTCGAACTGGCCGGGCACCGGGTCGTCGCCGCGACGGCGGTGTCGGCGCGGTCGCGGGAGCGGGCGGCCGCACGGCTGCCCGGCGCCGCCCTCACCGACCCGCAGGAAGCGGTGGCCGCCGCCGACCTGGTGCTGCTGACCGTTCCCGACGACCAGTTGCCCGATCTGGCCGCGGGGTTCGTCGCGGCGGGCGTCCAGGTCGCGGGCAAGCTGGTCGTGCACACCAGCGGCCGGTTCGGGACCGCCGTGCTGGACCCGCTGACCCGGGCGGGGGCGCTGCCGCTGGCGCTGCACCCGGTGATGACGTTCACCGGGCGTCCGGACGACGTGGACCGGCTCGCCGGGATCTCGTTCGGCGTCACGGCGCCGGAGCCGCTGCGGCCGGTCGCCGAGGCGCTCGTCGTCGAGATGGCCGGGGAGCCGGTGTGGATCCCCGAGGAGCGGCGGCCGCTGTACCACGCGGCGCTCGCCGGTGGCGCGAACCACCTGGTCACGCTGGTCGTCGAGTCGATGGATCTGCTGCGGACGGCCGGGGTGGACGAGCCGGGCGCGATGCTCGGACCGCTGCTGGGCGCCGCGCTCGACAACGCGCTGCGGCTCGGCATCGACGGGTTGACCGGGCCGGTCGCGCGCGGCGACGCCGGAACGGTCGTCGATCACGTCGCCGAGCTCGGCAAGGTGTCGCCGGAGAGCCGCCGCGCCTACATCGCGCTGGCCCGCCTCACCGCCGACCGGGCGCTCGGCGCCGGGATGCTCAAGCCGGAGGACGCCGAGCGGCTCCTCGAGGCCCTGGCGGACTGACCGCCTTGGACGAGCACGGACCCATGGCAGCAGACCGGAGTGAGTCGAGGGGAGCGTCGTGACGCCCGTCATCGTGAGGACGCGGGAGGAACTGGCCGCCGCCCGGAAGGGCGTGCCGGGCACGTTGGCGCTCGTCCCGACCATGGGGGCGCTGCACGAAGGGCACTTGTCCCTGATGCGGCAGGCGCGCGCATGTGCGGACGGTGTGGCCGTCAGCATCTTCGTGAACCCGCTGCAGTTCGCGCCCGGTGAGGACTTCGACCGGTATCCGCGCACGTTCGAGGACGACGTCGCGGCGTGCGCGCGCGCGGGCGTGGACGTGGTGTTCGCCCCGACCCGCGACGTGATGTATCCGGCGGAGCCGCAGGTGACGTTGAAGTCGGGGCCGATGGGGGCCGTGGTCGAGGGCGCCGCCCGTCCCGGCCACTTCGATGGAATGCTCACGGTCGTCCTGAAGTTGTTGAACCTGGTACGTCCCGATGTGGCCGTTTTCGGGGAGAAGGACGCACAGCAGCTCGCCCTGATCCGCCGGATGGTCGCGGACCTGAACGTGCCCGTCGAGATCGTCGGCGCGCCGACCGTCCGGGAGCCGGACGGGCTGGCGCTGTCGAGCCGGAACCGCTACCTGTCGCCGGACGAGCGCCGCACCGCGCTCGCGCTGTCGCGGGCGTTGCGGGCGGGCACGGACGCCGCCGCGGCGGGGGACGGGCCGGACGCGGTGCTCGGTGCGGCCCGCGCGGAGCTGGCCGCGGCCGTGTCCGCCGAGCCGCCGCTGGACCTGGACTACCTCGTGCTCGTCGACCCTGCGACGTTCACCGAGGTCGACGCCGACCATGCCGGGCCGGCCGTGCTCGCCGTCGCGGGCCGCGTCGGCGCCACCCACCTGATCGACAACCTTCCCCTCCAGCTCGGTAAGGAGCGCTGATGTTCCGGACGATGTTCAAGTCGAAGATCCACCGCGCCACGGTGACTCAGGCGGACCTGCACTACGTGGGGTCGCTGACCATCGACCAGGACCTGATGGACGCCGCCGATCTGCTGCCAGGTGAGCAGGTCCACATCGTCGACATCGACAACGGGGCCCGGCTGGAGACGTACCTGATCGCGGGCGAGCGCGGCTCCGGCGTGATCGGGATCAACGGGGCCGCGGCGCGCCTGGTGCAGCCCGGCGACCTGGTGATCATCATCAGCTACGCGCAGCTCAGCGATGCCGAGGCGCGCGAGTTCGTCCCGCAGGTGGTGCACGTCGACCGGTCGAACAGGATCATCTCGCTGGGCAGCGACCCGGCCGAGCCGGTCCCCGGCGGGGACGACGTCCGCGGGGACCTCGTGCAGCGCTGAGTTCGCACGCGTGGCCGGGCCCTGATCGTTGTTTCCCCGGCCACGCACCCTCGCCCGTACTGCTGCGCCACTGCGATCGCGGGCGAACGGCATGGGTCGGGAATAGTCCGCTTCGGGGTTAGTGTCACAATGACGAGAACCGAACCCCGGAGGAGGGCTCATGATCCCTTCCGCGCTGACCGCCCCCGATCCCGGCTGGACCGCCCGCACCGACGTCGTCGTCATCGGCTCCGGTATCGCCGGTCTCGTCGCCGCGCTCCGCTGCCGCGCGCACGGGCGCGTGCTGCTCGTCACGAAGGCGCTGCTGGACGCCGGGTCCACGCGCTGGGCGCAGGGCGGGATCGCCGCCGCCCTCGCCCCCGACGACACCCCGGGCGAGCACCTGACCGACACGCTCGTCGCCGGGGTCGGGCTGTGCGACGAGGACGCCGTCCGCACCCTGGTCGACGAGGGGCCGGACGCCGTCCGCGCGCTCATCGACCTCGGTGCGGCGTTCGACCGGGCCGACGGCGGCGACATCGCGCTGACCCGGGAGGGCGGGCACCGGCGGCGCCGCATCGCCGCACGCGGTGCGACGCGACGGGCGCGGAGATCAGCCGGGCGCTGCTCGCCGCGCTCAAGGACTCCGGTGTCGAGGTGATCGAGCACGCGCTGGTCCTCGATCTGCTCAAGGACGCGGACGGGCGCGCCACCGGGGTCACGCTGCACGTGATGGGGGAGGGCCAGCCCGCGGGTGTGGGTGCCGTCCGCGCGCGCGCCGTCGTGCTCGCGACCGGGGGGTTGGGGCAGGTGTTCTCCGCTACGACCAATCCCGAAGTTTCTACGGGTGATGGCGTAGCACTCGCGTTGCGTGCAGGAGCCGAGGTCACCGATCTGGAGTTCGTCCAGTTCCACCCCACGGTTCTTTGGCTCGGGGAGGGCGCGCGCGGGCAGCAGCCCCTCATCTCGGAGGCCGTGCGCGGCGAAGGGGCCCACCTGATCGACCACGCGGGCGAACGGTTCATGGTCGGACGACACGAACTGGCCGAACTCGCGCCGCGCGACGTCGTCGCCAAGGGGATCACGAACCGGATGCGGGAGACCGGCGCGTCCTGCATGCTCCTGGACGGGCGGCATTTCGGCGCCGCGATGTGGGAGGCGCGGTTCCCGACGATCCTCGCGGCGTGCAGGCACCACGGAATCGATCCGGTCACCGAGCCGATCCCGGTCGTGCCCGCCGCGCACTACGCGAGCGGCGGCGTCCGCACCGACCTGGCGGGGCGCACGTCCGTCCCCGGCCTGTACGCGTGCGGCGAGGTCGCCTGCACGGGCGTGCACGGCGCGAACCGGCTCGCGTCCAACTCACTGCTGGAGGGGCTCGTGTTCGCCGCGCGGATCGCCGACGCCCTCCCAGGCGACCTGGCGGGCGTCCCCGCGGGGGCCGACCCCGCCGACGCCGCGCCGACGCCGCCCGAGCCGGGCGGGGGCGCAGGTGTCCTGCTCGACCCGGCGCGGCGGGCGGACGTCCAGCGGATCATGACCGGGCACGCGGGCGTCCTGCGCGGCGCGGACGGCCTGGCGGCCGCCGCCCGCGAGCTGGCCGCACTGCCCGGCGCGTCCCCGACCCCGGGCGTGGACGCGTGGGAGGCCACGAACCTGCACACGGTCGCGTCCGCGATCGTCGCCGCCGCCCGGCACCGCGAGGAGACCCGCGGAAGCCACTGGCGCGAGGACTTCCCGGAACGTTCCGACGCCCGCTGGGGCGGCCACCTGGTCACCCGGCTCGTCCGGACGGCCGGGGGGCATGATCGCATCGAACTGGTCACCACCTACGAACCAGCGAAGGGGACGGACGAATGACACCCGAAACGGAGACGGCGCTGCGCGCCGCCGGGCTCGATCCACAGGCTGTGGAAAACCTGGTGCGGACGGCGCTGGCCGAGGACGGCGAGGCCGACGTCACCAGCGAGCCGATCTTCGCACCGGACGACGCCGCGGCCGGGAACTTCACCGCCCGCGAGGAGGGCGTCGTCGCGGGCGTCCCGGTCGCCGCGGTCGTGTTCGACCTCCTCGGCGTGGCGCACGAGGCGACGGCGGCCGACGGCGACCGGGTCGTCCCCGGCCAGGTGATCATGTCGGTGAGCGGGCCGACGCGGGCGGTGCTGCGCGCCGAGCGGACGGCGCTGAACCTGGTCACGCACCTGTCCGGAATCGCGACCGCGACGCGGCGGTGGGCGGACGCGATCGACGGCACCAAGGCGCGGGTCCGCGACACCCGCAAGACGCTGCCCGGCCTGCGTGCCCTGCAGAAATACGCGGTGCGGTGCGGCGGCGGCGTCAACCACCGGATGGGCCTGCACGACGCCGCGCTCATCAAGGACAACCACGTCGCCGCGGCCGGATCGGTCACCCGCGCCTTCCGGTCCGTCCGGGACGTGTACCCGGCGTTGCACGTCCAGGTGGAGTGCGACACCCTCGCACAGGTGGAGGAGGCACTTGCCGCGGGCGCGCGCGCGATCCTGCTCGACAACATGTCGGACGCCGAAATGTCGGAAGCCGTCCGTCTTGTGGCGGGGCGGGCGGAACTGGAAGCGAGCGGTGGCCTTACCCTGGAGCGGGCCCGAGACGTCGCCGTGACCGGAGTGGACTACCTTGCCGTCGGCGCGCTGACGCACTCGGCGCGCGTGTTCGACATCGGCCTTGACTTTACCTGACCAGCGGGGACCGGATGCTGCTCACCATCGACGTCGGTAACACCCAGACCGTTCTCGGCCTGTTCGAGGGCGAGGAGGTGATCGAGCACTGGCGGATCAACACCGATCCGCGGCGCACCGCCGACGAGATCGCGGTGGTGCTGCAGGGCCTGGTGCAGCAGAGCCCGCTGCTCGCCGAGACCGACATCAGCGGTATCGCCCTGTGCTCGACCGTCCCGTCCGTTCTGCACGAGATGCGGGAGATGTGTCGCCGTTACTACGGCGACGTCCAGGCGGTGATCGTCGAGCCGGGCGTCAAGACCGGGGTGCCGGTCCGGATGGACAACCCCAAGGAGGTCGGCGCCGACCGGGTGGTGAACGCGCTCGCCGCCGTGCACACCCACGGCGGTCCCGCGATCGTCGTCGACTTCGGCACCGCGACCACGTTCGACGCCGTCTCCGCCAAGGGCGAGTACGTGGGCGGCGCGATCGCCCCCGGCATCGAGATCTCGATCGACGCGCTGTCGTCGCGCGGCGCGCAGCTCCACAAGATCGAACTGGTGCGGCCGCGCAACGTGATCGCCAAGAACACCGTCGAGGCGCTGCAGTCCGGGATCATCTTCGGGTTCGCCGGCCAGGTCGACGGGATCGTCGAGCGGATGGCCGACGAACTCGCCGCCGACCCCGACGAGGTCACGGTCATCGCGACGGGCGGGCTCGCGCCGCTCGTCCTGGAGGAGTCCCGCAGCATCGACGTGTTCGAGCCGTGGCTCACCCTCATCGGGCTCCGGCTGATCTACGAGCGCAACACCGCCTGACGCGTCGCGCGCAGCAGGCATAGTGCGGCGAGCCCGGACAGGACGGTCAGGAGCAGTGCCATCGGGACGACCTCGGCCAGAACGGTCAGCAGCAGCGGCGTGAACATCCCCGCGTAGATCACCGCGTACGCGACGGCCGTGAGGCCCGCCAGCTCGTCCGGCGCGGCGATGCGGGCGGTCTCGCCCAGGCTGTAGGTCAGCACGAACCCGTAGCCGAGGCCCAGCGGGACGGCCGCGGCCGCGTTCAGCGCGGGCTCGCGCAGCACGACCGTCAGCGCGGCGGCCAGCATCCCGGCCGTCACCGCGGCCAGCCCGGCCCGCGCGACCAGCCGCGGATGCCGCGCCTCCAGCCGCCGCGCGATCGGCTGCGCCGCCATCCCCGACCCGAGGGTGACGCGCGTGATCCCGCGAGTGGACGATCGGCGCGTGCTGCACCGGGACGATCGTCGGCAGCAGCGCGAACGCGCTCGTCGGGGCGGCGAACGTCCAGATCGCCACCGGCGCGATCGCCCTGCGGAACTCGGGCCGCCGGAACCCGTCGAGCCGCAGGCCGCCTGCGGCCCCGCGCCCGCCGCCCGGCGCGCGCCGCACGTCCCGCACGTCCCGCACGTCCGGGACCCGCATCGCCGCGGGCACCGTCAACGCCATGATCACCAGATGCGGCAGGTAGGCGGTGACCAGCGGGAACGGCGCCCACTGCGCCACCAGCGCCGCCGCCAGCGGACCGGCGCCGAACCCGGCCGAGACCGCCAGCGCGGTGGCCCGCACGCCCGGCCCCGGCGCCAGCTCCTTGACCCACGCGGTGCCCGCCGCGAGGACCGCGCCCGTCACGACGCCCGCGAGCAGCCGTCCCGCGTACAGCAGCTCCGGGACCGCCGAACCGGCCATCAGGACGAGCGTGACCGGCGCGGACGCGCACGCGGACGGCAGCGCGACACGGCGGCGCCCGAACCGGTCGGACGCCGGGCCGCCGAGCGCGAGACCGGGCACGAGCCCGAGCGCGTACACGCCGAACATGGCCTGTGCGGCGCCGCCGCCGAGGTGCAGCCGCTCGGTGTAGAGGCCGAGCAGCGAGGCGAACTGGTTGGCGCCCCAGCCCACCCCGAACATGATCAGCGCCACGGGGAGCCAGCGCCCGGGGGACGCGCCCGACTTGTCCATGATCTCTGTCTATGGGGAGGACGGGCGCGCCGCCGCCCCCCTTCACGTTTCGCGAACCCCTGCGGACGGCCGCCCTTGACTCGAAGCTCAAGCGCCGCGACCGCCGCCGCTGGAGCCGGCGTGGCGGGTGGGGCGAGGCCGGATGCCGGCCGTGCCCGTCGCGGCGCGCTCGTCCGCCTCCGGCCGAGCCGCAAACGGCCGGTGCTGCTGACGCCCTAGCGTCCTTCGCCAGCGACTACCGCGGCTACGCCTACATCCCCCAGGTCTGGCGCGTCGGCCCGTTCAACGTCGCGGTCGCCCTCGCCGAAGCCCGCTGGCCGCCGCGAATGGGGGGCCGACTGACCCCGCCACCCTGCCGTTGCCGTTGGCGCTGGCGTCGGATTCGTCGGGGTTCGTGTGATGCGTGTCGCCTGGTCTCCACGTTCGCGTTCCGGGCGATTAACGTGACCGGTATGGAACTGCGTGAACTGGCGTCGTTCCTCGCGGTGGTGGAGGAAGGACGGTTCGCGCGTGCGGCCGCGCGGTTGTTCCTGTCGCCGCCCGCCGTGACCGCGCACGTGCAGCGACTCGAACGCGACCTCGGCGTCCGGTTGCTGGAACGTTCCCCGCTGCGGCTGACCGAGGCCGGGGAACGGTTCGTGCCGCACGCCCGGGCCGCGCTCGCCGCCGCGAACGCGGCGGTCGCGGCGGTCGCGGACGTCGCGGCGGACTCCGTCGAGCCGGTGTTGCGCGTCGGGGTGATGGGGCACGGGTCCGCGGAGCTGACGCCCACGATCGTGCGGGCGTTCCGCCGCGCCCGTCCGGACGTCCGCGTCACGATCGGGCCGCTCGACTTCACCGAACACGTCTCCGCGCTCGTCGAGAACCGTGTGGACGTCGCGTTCGTGCGGCCCGCGCCGGACGACGAGCGCGTCGCCGTCGACGTCCTGACGGCCGAGTCGCGCATCGTGTGCGTGCCGGCCGACGGGCCGTTCGGGGACGCGGCGGCGCTGCGTCTCGCGGACGTCCTCGACCTGCCGATCGCCCGGATACCGGACGTGACGCCGGCCGTCTTCGCCGACTACCTGTACTTCACCCGGGCGGTGAACGGCGAGCGCGGGCGGCGCGGTCCCGACCTTGTCCGCAACCCGCAGGACGTGCTGCTCAGCGTCGCCGCCGGACGCGGCGTCGGTTCGGCGCTGGAGTCGTTCGCCCGCTTCTACCCGTGGCCCGGTGTCCGGTACGTCCCGATCGTGGACGCGCCGTGGGACAGCAGCGTCCTCGCGACGCGCCGCGGCGACCCGAGCGGGCCGGTGCGGGCGTTCCGGTCCCTGGCCGCCGCGCTGGCCCGCGACGTGGGCCCCGCGCTCCTCGGACGTCCCCGGGCGGGGCGCCCGGTTCCGGACGAGTCCGGTCAAGCGGTTCGCGGGGCACTGAGCGGGATCGATAGCCTTGAGGCGTGAGTGACGAGACCCTCGATGACCTTCCGGAGCAGATGCGCGTTCGCCGGGAGAAGCTCGACCGGCTGCGCGAAAGCGGGATCGACCCCTATCCGGTGACCTTCCCGCGCACGGCGACCATCACCGAGGTCCGCGAGAAACACCCGGTCCTGGAGCCGGGCACCGAGACGGGGGAGCGGGTCGGCGTCACCGGGCGCGTCATGCTCGTCCGCAACGGCGGCAAGCTGTGCTTCGCCACGATCCGCGACGGCGGCGGCGAGATCCAGGTGATGCTGTCGCTGGCGAACGTCGGGCAGGAGCAGCTCGACTTCTGGAAGCGCGAGGTCGACCTCGGCGACCACATCGGCGTCGAGGGCGAGGTGATCACGTCCCGGCGCGGCGAGCTGTCGATCATGGCGGACCGGTTCGCGATCACGTCCAAGTGCCTGCGCCCGCTGCCGGACAAGCACGCGGGCCTGACCGATCCCGAGGCGCGGGTGCGGCAGCGGTACGTCGACCTGATCGTCAACGACGAGGCCCGCCGGATGGCGCGGATCCGCAGCGCGACCGTGCGCGCCGTCCGCGACTTCTGGCACGACGAGGGCTACCTAGAGGTCGAGACGCCGATGCTGCAGCCGGTCCACGGCGGGGCGACGGCGCGTCCGTTCAGCACGCACATCAACGCCTACGACATGGACCTCTACCTGCGGATCGCGATCGAGCTGTACCTGAAGCGGCTCGTCGTCGGCGGGATCGAGAAGGTCTTCGAGATCAACCGGAACTTCCGGAACGAAGGCGCGGATTCCACCCACAACCCCGAGTTCACGATGCTCGAGGCGTACGGGACGTATCTCGACTACAACGACATGGCCGACCTGACCCAGCGGATGTACCAGAAAGCGGTCGTCGCGGCGCTGGACACCACGGTCGTCGTCCACGACGGGCGGGAGATCGACCTCGGCGTCGCCGAGTGGCCGCGGATCACCCTGTACGGGTCGGTGTCGGAGGCGCTCGGCGAGGAGATCACCCCGCACACGCCCATCGAGGCCGTCCGCAGCTCGCGGACGCGCGGGGCGTGAGCTGGGACCCCAAGTGGGGGCAGGGCAAGCTCGTCCAGGAGATCTTCGAGGAGCTGATCGAGCACACGCTCGTCCAGCCGACGTTCGTCATGGACTTCCCGCTGGAGACCTCGCCGCTGACCCGCCAGCACCGCGAGGAGCCGCTGCTCACCGAGAAGTGGGACCTCATCGGGTTCGGCACGGAACTCGGCACCGCCTACTCGGAGCTGGTCGACCCGATCGAGCAGCGCCGCAGGCTCACCGAGCAGTCGCTGCTCGCCGCGGGCGGTGACCCCGAGGCCATGCAGCTGGACGAGGACTTCCTGCGGGCGCTCGAGTACGCGATGCCGCCGACCGGCGGGATGGGCGCCGGCATCGACCGGATGATCATGGCCTTCACCGGCAAGGGCATCCGCGAGACGATCTTGTTCCCGCTGGTCAAGCCGGAGTAGCCGGGAGAGCCGACGCCGCCCCGGCCGGGGCGGCGTCGCTTCGGGCGCCCGTCCTCAGGCGGAGTCGCGGACGACGAGCTCGGGCCGCAGGACGACCTGCCGGTGCTGGTGCGAGGAGCCCTCGCGGATCTCGGCGAGCGCCAGTTCGGCGGCCTCCCAGCCGAGTTCCCGGCGCGGCTGCCGGATCGTGGTGATCGGGACGGCCGCGCTGGCGGCGAGCTCGATGTCGTCGTAGCCGATGACCGCGATGTCGGCGGGCACCCGGACGCCCAGCCGCGTCAGCTCGTTGATCAGGCCGATCGCGAGCAGGTCGTTGGCGCAGAACACGCCGTCCGGGCGCGGCGACATGGCGAGGATCCGCTGCGCCGCGGCCCGTCCCTCGGTGATGCTCAGCGCCTCCTGCACCAGCACTGGCGGCTCGTCGAGCCCGGCCTCGACGAGCGTGCGGGACGCGCCGTCCCGGCGGTGGACGCACGGGTCGGGCTCGGGCCGTCCGGTCACGAACGTCACCCGGGTGCAGCCGGCGCCGAGCAGGTGCGCGGCCGCGATCTCGCCGCCCGCGACGTGGTCGACGCGCGCGGTGCACGCGTCCGTGACGTCCCGGTCGATCAGGACGACGCTGAGCCCGGCGGCGCGCAGTTCGGCGATGCGGCGGGGGCCGAGCCCGACCGGGATGATGAGCGCGCCCGCGACCCGGTGCTCCTCCAGCAGGTCCAGGGAGCGGCGCTCCTTCACCGACGAGTGGTCGCTGGAGATCCACAGGGCGTCGTGCCCGGCCTCGTTGAGCGCGAGCTCGGCGCCGCGCGCGACGTCGCTCGCGTACGGGTTCGTCAGGTCCTCGACGATGACGCCGAACGCCAGGCGGTTCTCGCGGCGTCCGGTGGGGGACGCCCGGCGGGCGGGATCACCGGCGGAGCCGTCCCCGGAGCCGTCCCCCGAGCCGTCCCCGGACCCGTCCACGGCGGTCGCCGCACCGGGCCGGGCGGCCGGGCGCGGGCCCTGGCGCAGCCGGCGGGCCGACTCGTTGCGGACGAAGCCGAGCTCGTCGATCGCCGCGCGTACACGGTCACGGGTGGCTTCGGCCACGAGGTCTGGCCGGTTTAGGACATTCGAAACGGTCCCAACTGAGACCCCGGCTCGCTTCGCCACCTCACGAATACTGGTCTGTGGCAACTCGCTCCTCATCCGCCCCCGGCGACGTTCTCCCAGGTAGCGGCATTCTCTATAGCGCGGGCTCGAACGGCCCGTCACACATGGCGACCATACGAGCACACAAGGCATTTGACCAGCGCTTGACGGGCCGGATCCGGCCGCCTAGCGTTCCGAGCCGAAGCGTAGCTTGAAACGATTCATGATCTTCGCCTGCGGCGGGATCACGGCGGCTCCGAGGAAGGGACGGGCGCGGATGGCTGGCGACCAAAGCCCGTGTCGTCCGGATGGCCAACGACTGAATCGTCACCCGGAGTTCCCCCGCGCATCCCCGCAATCGGCCTTTCGGCCACCTCCGGCCAAGCTCGTGAGACAGCAAGGGAACCTGATGATCTAGTCCGGAGGGCTCCGGACCCGGCAACCCGACGCGCGTACACGGCCGACGACCCGTGCCCGTGCAGCGGACGGCTGCATCCCCGCGGTCATCACCAGGGACGAGGGAGGACGGAGTGGAACAGGCCACACTCGCACGTCGTGCCACCGACGACTTCGGGCTGAACGAGGAGGAGATCCGACTGCTGGCCCAGATCGCGACCGGTGTCACCGCCGATGTGGCGGCACGCAAGCTGGAACTGAGCGCGCGGACCCTGCGCCGCCGGTTGCGCACCATCTGCGACCGGCTGGAGGTCGGGACCCCTATCGAGGCCGTGGTGTGGGCGGCCCGCAGGCAGCTCATCTAGCGGTGCTCACGACGGCGTCCGTCCGGGGAAGACGGGCGTCACCGGCAAGACCAGGCGGCATGCTCAACCGACGCGAACTCCGTCCGACCCCGCTGCGGCGCGCCGGCGTCCCGATAGGTAGGTCCCTGCGGGAGGCGCCGCCGCGGACGTTGTTCACGGCATCCGTGGCGCACGCCGCCGTTCCCCTGATCGGCCATGCCCTCGTTCAGGCCGCGGCCGTTCTTCGCGCGCCCCGCATCCCGCGAATGTTCCGCATGTTCCGAATGGCCGTCCGAGCCGGTCACGCGACGCGCACCCCGCCCGCGAACGGCCGTCCCGCCATGGGCGCGATCCGGACGACGTCGCCGGTGTGCGGCGCGTGGATCATCTTGCCGTCGCCGATGTACATGCCCATGTGGTGCAGGTCGGAGTGGAAGAAAACGAGGTCTCCGGGCTGCAGTTCGTTCCTGGACACGTGCACGCCCGAGCCGAACTGGCTGCCGGTGTAGTGCGGCAGGTTGACGCCGACCTGCCCGTAGGCCCACATCGTCAGGCCCGAGCAGTCGAACGTGCTGGGACCGGCCGCGCCCCACACGTACGGACGTCCCAGCTTGCTCATCGCGTACTGCAGCGCGCGCGCCGCCTTACCGGTGCCGACCACCGGAAGCTCGGCGAGTTTCTCGGGGGCCTGCTTGATGACCTTGCCGCGGATCTTTTCGTACTCCGCGGTGACCTTTTTGCGTTGCGCCTCGACTTTCTTCTCCAGCGCGGTCACCTGCTCTGCACGCTGCTCCGCCGCTTTTCGCGCGCGCTCAGCGGACTGCATCGCCCGCATGTACTGGACGACCTTCGTGCTCTCCTGCTTGGCGAAGTAGTTGAGGGTCGCCGCCCGGTCGAGGACGGCCTGCGGGTCCTGGGAAGCGACGAACGTGACGGTCGGGTCGCTGCCGCCCTGCATGTATCGGGTGGCGGCGAGGCGTCCGATCCGGTCGCGCAGCGCCTCGAACGCCGCGCGCTGACGGTCGGCGTCCGCCTTCGAGACCTCGGCGGCCTTCTCCGACCGCTCCAGATTCACGCGGAGGCCGTTGTACTTCTCGGTGAGCCGCTCGAATTCGTCGGCCAGCCGGAACGCCTCGGAGGTCAGGTCCCCCGTGGACGGCCCGGTGGACGGTCCCGTGGACGGCCCCGGGTCGGCGAGCACCACCGCGTTCCGTCCGGACGCGGCGACGTGCGGGGCGATCGAGACGACGGCGAGCGCCGCGGCGACCGTCGCCGTCCGGCCGAGGATGCGGGTCACGGGCCGCGCGGACTTCATGCGAACTCCTCTCCTCGTCGCCTGCCGGGGCGGCCGTCCGCGACGCTCGCGGAACGGTCCACGCGGTCTGCGGAATCACCCTGACGGTGCGGCGCCTCCGGGAACACGACCCCGGGCGCTCCCGAATTCGGAAACCCGGCCGTCCGGGCCGGTGAACGGGCCTCGGACGCGGCGGGCGGCCCGTTCTGCGGGCGGGCCGACATCAGCGCAGGACACTAACGGAACCCGTATCGGATTCCAACAAGAACATGCGAAGTCGCAGGTCAGAGCCGTGTCTTGGGCCGGACGAGCGCGGCCGGGCGCGGCCGTCGAGTGGCGGAGATCACCCCGGACGGGCCGGACGAGACGGGCGGCGCGGCCGATCCGGTCCCGCGGAGTCCGAAGCTGGGTGCGGCGTTCGGTAATGTCGCCTGTTTGTGGAAGTCGTGATCCGGCGTGCGCGCACCGCCGATGTCAAGGAGATCCGCGGGCTGGTCGACATGTACGCCGGGTCGGGCCGACGCCTGCTCAAGAAGACCGCGGTGACGCTCTATGAGGACGTCCAGGAGTTCTGGGTCGCCGAGGACGCGCAGGCGGGCGGCCGCGTCGTCGCCTGCGGGGCGCTGCACGTGATGTGGGAGGACCTCGCGGAGGTGCGGTCTGTCGCCGTGGCGCAGGGCTACGGGGGACGCGGAATCGGCCACCGGATCGTCGTCAGGTTGCTCGAAACCGCGCGGGAACTCGGCGTCCGGCGGGTGTTCTGCCTTACCTTCGAAGTGGAGTTCTTCGCCCGTCACGGTTTCCGGCAGCTTCTGGGGACTCCGGTGTCGCCAGAGGTGTACGAGGAGCTTCTCCGTTCCTACGACGAAGGCGTGGCCGAGTTCCTGGACCTCGACAGGGTGAAGCCGAATACGTTGGGCAACACCCGGATGTTGCTTCGCCTGGAGGACTGACCGAATGAGCGATTCCCCCCACCGCGGTCGCCGGTACGAGCCGCCGCAGGGACAGGGGTCCTACGGACCGCCGCCCTCGTACCAAGGTCCCCAGTGGCAGCAACCGCAGCAGCCCCAGCAGCCCGCGCGCCCCCCGGCGCGGCAGCAATGGCAGCAGCAGCCCCAGCAACAGCAGCAGTGGCAGCAGCCTGCCTATGACCCCGCCTACGGCGGTGGCTACGACTCGGGCTATGACCCCGGGTACGGGCAGCAGGGGGCGCCGTCCCAAGGAGGCTCCTACGGAGGCGTGCCGCTCGCCCCGATTCTCCGGCGCGCCGGAGCGCGAGTCATCGACAACTCGGTCGTCGCGGTGTTCGGGTTCGCGGTCGTCCTGCCGGTCGTCATCGGCACGGTCGGGCTGGACCGGGCGGGCAGTTCGGCCGAGGACGAAGGCGGAATCTGGAACTGGCCCATCATCTTCACGCTGTTCTGCGTGCTGTCGGTGCTGCCGTTCATTTATGAGGCCGTGCAACTGTCCATGTGGGGACGGACGTGGGGCAAGCGGCTCCTCGGCATCGGCGTCGTCCAGGCGCAACCGGAAGGGGAACCGCTGACGACGACGCAGGGAGTGTGGCGCGCGGGCGTCACGCACATCGCGTATCAGCTGGGCGTTTTCTTCTTCCTCGTGCTCGCCGTCATGGTGTGGAGCTACTTCGCCTACGGGATGCTGCTCGTCTGGGTGGGCATGCTCATGGCCCACCTCTGGGCGATCTGGGACCAGCCCCTGCACCAGGCCCTGCACGACCGCTTCTCCAACACCCTGGTCATCGACGAGCGCGCGCTGTACGGCGGCGGCGACCAGGGGCACGACGACCACGGGCACGGCGAGACCACCGAATTCGCGCGGTAGAACGGGAGACGACGGCGGTGGAGACGTCGCAGCCGGCCCCCGAGGAACCGAACGAGAAAGCGGCCGAGGCACCGGCGTCCGGGGGTGCGGCGGCCGGGGGCGCGCCGGTGCGGCTGCTCGCCGAACCGGGTCAGCGCCTCCTCGCCCGCATCGTCGACACGCTGATCGTCGGCCTGCCCGTCATCGTCGTCGCCCGCGAGACGGTGTCCGCCGCCGCCTTCGATCTCGTCGCACCGCCCGCGGTCGCGGGCTGCCTCCTCGTCTACGAGGCCGTCCAGCTCGCCCTCTGGGGCCGGACGCCCGGCAAGCGCTTCGCCGGGATCGAGGTCGTCCGCGCCGAGGACGTGCGGGCCGAGGCCGTCCTCGACCGCCACGACGAGGACGCCCCGCCCGATTCCCCACCGGACGCCCCGCCCGACCCGGCCCGGCTCGGCGCCCTGCGCGGCGCGCTCCGCGCGGCGATCTACGCGGTGCCGATCGTGGCGCGTCCCGTCCCCGTGGCCGGTCTCCTGGCGGGCGTGTTCTGGGTCGCGAACGCCGGCCTGCTGTTCGAGGGACGGAGCCGCCAGGCCCTCCACGACAGGCTCGCGGGCACCGTTGTGGTGAAAAGTCCGGACGCCCGTTCCGCGACGTTCTGACGGTCCCCTCGGGCGTTCGCGGGCGTTCGCGGGCGCACTCCCGCGGCGTCCGGCCGTCCGCCTTCCCGCAAGGCCTTCAGCGGCCCGCTCTCGGCCCGCTCCAGGGTCGCTGTCGGGCCCGTTCTCGCCCGGCTCTCGCCCCGCTCTTGATCTTCTCTCGATCGCCTCTCGACCTGATGCGCGCGCGTTCCCACACGTTCCCGAGCGCGCTCGCAGGCCCTGTTCCGGAGCCTCCGGTCGCACAACTACGGACGTCCCGGGGTTTTGGGGAGTGGCCCCTAGCGTTTCGGACGCCTCCGTTCGGCGGGCGAATCCCAGCTCGTTCCGGTTACGGCCGCGAATCGCGGAGGATCTGTCCCATCCCGGATGAGCCCTCCGGTTTGGGATGGGTTCGCCGGGGCACTCCAGCCGTCCATGGAACTGGGGCGGCGGGCGGGTTTGTGTCGCTTATCAACCGATTTCGGGATGCGGTGCCGGTCGCGCGCTTCGGTGTCGTCGTGGCACACCGACTTCACGCCCGCACGGAGGCAACCGATTTTCGCCTGCGGGTCGCGCGCCGTTATCGAGCGACATGCGCCGGTGACGGCCCGTACGTCCCGCCGTGCAGGGCCTCCGGGGCTTCGGGCTTTCCTGGCGGAGCGCGGTTAGTGTCGTTACGCCAGGGTTAATCGGTGCTGGGCGATGTTGGAGCGCCGTACCTGTTAAGGTCCCCCGCGGACCCTTTTTCACCTCCGCGTCCACCGCGTCCTGGGCCCGGGTCGTCCGTGAACGTTCCGCTAACGGCCCAGGTAGGCGCGGGTGGGCAGTGACGTCGGTCACGCCCGAAATCCGCCGAGCCGTACGGCCGCGCGCAAATTCATACCGTCCGGCCCGTCGCGCGACGGGCCGCCGCGGCGTGCCGTCCGGGATTCGTCTAGGGCGATTACGAAGAGTTACCAGGGGGGAAGGGGAGTTCATCGCGAGTGTTGAATTGTCATCCGCGCACATCGCGGTATATCTTTGTCAGCCAATGCAGTTTGCTCCAGCGAAAGGTCTGTCCTCATGGCACAGAAGGTTCAGGTGCTTCTCCTCGACGACCTCGACGGTGGTGAGGCGGACGAGACCGTGACGTTCTCGCTCGACGGCGCCTCGTACGAGATCGATCTGAGTGACACCAACGCAAAGAAGCTGCGGGATTCCCTGCAGCCGTTCGTGGTGAAGGCGCGCAAGGCGGGGACCGTCAGCCGCAACAAGCGGCGGCAGCGCGGCGCGTCCAGCCGCGAGCGCAGCGCCGAGATCCGGACCTGGGCCAAGAACAATGGCATCAAGGTCAATGAGCGCGGCCGCATCCCCGCGCACGTGATCGAGAAGTACGAGGCGGCCCACTGACCCGGCCGGCCGGCGGCCCGCCTCCGTCCGCGGGGCGGGCCGTTCGCGTTCCGTCCGGGAAGGGCGGAGATGCCCGTTCGCTTTTGGCGTAGCGCCGACGACGTTTCGCGACGCGCGCGGCGAGGTAGACCCGGCCGTCAAGGCACACCTTCTCCGGACTCGGCCGCGCCCTGACCGACCTGCGGAAAGCCCCCGTTCGCTTGGGGCGTAGCGGGAACATGACGCGTCGATGCGGTAGTTGGATGAGACTGAACAGCGCTTAGCTGGGGAACGTCTCCTGGTGGGAGTGCACCGGGTGGCCTCCTCGGGGCGGGCTAGCATGCGGAAGGACAGTTCCGGACGTTCCGGACTCTGCCCAACCGCTCTGTGAGGAGCGACGAGATGTTCGAGAGGTTCACCGACCGCGCGCGGCGGGTTGTCGTCTTGGCCCAAGAAGAGGCCAGGATGCTCAACCACAACTACATCGGCACCGAGCACATCCTCCTGGGTCTGATCCACGAGGGTGAGGGTGTCGCCGCAAAGGCTCTGGAGAGCCTGGGGATCAGCCTTGAGGCGGTGCGCCAGCAGGTCGAGGAGATCATCGGCCAGGGCCAGCAGCGCCGTCGGGCCACATCCCGTTCACTCCGCGCGCCAAGAAGGTCCTTGAGCTGTCACTGCGCGAGGCGCTGCAGCTGGGCCACAACTACATCGGCACCGAGCACATCCTGCTCGGCCTGATCCGCGAAGGCGAAGGCGTCGCGGCGCAGGTCCTGGTGAAGCTGGGCGCCGACCTGAACCGGGTGCGGCAGCAGGTCATCCAGTTGCTGCACGGTTACCAGGGCAAGGAGCCGGCCGCTTCGGGCGGCCCTTCGGAGGCTGCCCCCTCCACTTCCCTCGTGCTCGACCAGTTCGGCCGCAACCTGACGCAGGCCGCGCGGGAGGGCAAGCTCGACCCGGTCATCGGCCGGGACAAGGAGATCGAGCGGGTCATGCAGGTGCTGTCCCGCCGCACCAAGAACAACCCCGTCCTGGTGGGCGAGCCCGGCGTCGGTAAAACGGCCGTCGTCGAGGGCCTCTCCCAGAAGATCGTCAAGGGCGAGGTCCCGGAGACGCTGAAGGACAAGCAGCTGTACACCCTCGACCTCGGCGCCCTGGTCGCCGGGTCCCGCTACCGCGGTGACTTCGAGGAACGGCTGAAGAAGGTCCTGAAGGAGATCCGCACCCGCGGCGACATCATCCTGTTCATCGACGAGCTGCACACGCTCGTCGGGGCGGGCGCCGCCGAGGGCGCCATCGACGCCGCCAGCATCCTCAAGCCGATGCTGGCCCGCGGCGAGCTCCAGACGATCGGCGCCACCACCCTCGACGAGTACCGCAAGCACCTGGAGAAGGACGCCGCGCTCGAACGCCGGTTCCAGCCGATCCAGGTCGCCGAGCCGTCGCTGGCGCACACCATCGAGATCCTCAAGGGCCTGCGGGACCGCTACGAGGCGCACCACCGCGTGTCGATCACCGACGGCGCGCTCGTCTCGGCCGCGCAGCTCGCCGACCGCTACATCAGCGACCGGTTCCTGCCCGACAAGGCGATCGACCTCATCGACGAGGCCGGTTCGCGGATGCGGATCCGCCGCATGACCGCGCCGCCGGACCTGCGCGAGTACGACGAGAAGATCGCCGACGTCCGCCGGGACAAGGAGTCCGCGATCGACGCGCAGGACTTCGAGAAGGCCGCCGCGCTGCGCGACTCCGAGAAGCAGCTGCTCGGCTCGAAGGCGCAGCGGGAGAAGGAGTGGAAGGCCGGCGACATGGACGTCGTCGCCGAGGTCACCGACGAGCTCATCGCCGAGGTCCTCGCCACCGCCACCGGCATCCCGGTGTTCAAGCTGACCGAGGAGGAGTCCTCGCGCCTCCTGCGCATGGAGGACGAGCTCCACAAGCGGGTCATCGGCCAGGAGGACGCCATCAAGGCGCTCTCCCAGTCGATCCGCCGCACCCGCGCCGGCCTGAAGGACCCGAAGCGTCCCGGCGGCTCGTTCATCTTCGCCGGCCCGTCCGGTGTCGGTAAGACCGAGCTGTCCAAGACGCTCGCCGAGTTCCTGTTCGGCGACGAGGACGCGCTGATCCAGCTCGACATGTCCGAGTTCATGGAGAAGCACACGGTCTCCCGCCTGTTCGGCTCCCCGCCCGGCTACGTCGGGTACGAGGAGGGCGGCCAGCTGACGGAGAAGGTCCGCCGCAAGCCGTTCTCGGTCGTCCTGTTCGACGAGATCGAGAAGGCCCACCAGGACATCTTCAACAGCCTCCTGCAGATCCTGGAGGACGGCCGCCTCACCGACGCGCAGGGCCGTGTCGTGGACTTCAAGAACACCGTCATCATCATGACGACGAACCTCGGGTCCAAGGACATCTCCAAGGGCGTCTCGATGGGCTTCGCCCGCCAGAACGACGAGCAGGGCTCGTACGAGCGGATGAAGGCCAAGGTCTCCGAAGAGCTCAAGCAGCACTTCCGGCCCGAGTTCCTCAACCGTGTCGACGACACGGTCGTGTTCCACCAGCTCACCCCGAAGGAGATCATCCAGATCGTCGATCTGATGATCGCCAAGGTGGACGAGCGGCTCCGCGACCGCGACATGGGCATCGAGCTCCGCCAGGAGGCCAAGGACCTGCTCGCCGAGCGCGGCTACGACCCCGTGCTGGGCGCCCGGCCGCTGCGCCGCACGATCCAGCGCGAGATCGAGGACCAGCTGTCGGAGAAGATCCTGTACAGCGAGCTCAAGGCCGGCCAGATCGTGATCGTGGGCGTCGAGGGCACCGGCGAGGACGCGAAGTTCACCTTCAAGGGCGTCCCGAAGCCGACCACCGTCCCCGACAGCCCGCCCCCGATCGAGGGCGCGGTCAACTTCAACAAGGACTGACCGGCCCGCCGACCGGCTGACCGGCCGTCCTGCCACAGAGGCCCGCACCGCGAGGTGCGGGCCTTTTTGGTTTCCCTTGGCCAACACGTGGAGTAACCGGCCGGTAGCGTTTAGTATTCGAACATGCCATCGATCGACCACGAGCTCCCGCTGGAGATGGTGCGCAACCAGCCGAGCTTCATCGGTAGCCCGAAAACTCCTGGAGGAACACATGCAGGCCAGCGATTACGAGCTGCAGTCGGAGTTCGCCGAGTGGCGTGGTCGGGCGACAGCCGGCATGCTGACGGGCTTTTTGTAGCAGCGGAATACCCTCGTACCGAGGACGCAGGTCAAACGCATCAGTGAGTGCGAGAACCGCGAGCATCGACTACGCCGACGAGCGGTTCGTCGATGACGATCTTCAGTAGAGGAACGGCAGCCGTACCCCGGCGGCGCCCGTGAGGCCGGTGCCGTCGGTGCGGCCGGTGAGCCAGGCCAGGAGCGCCGTTGCCGGGCCGGTGACCGTGGGGGCGTCCGGGGCGCCGAAGCGGTCGCCGGTGTCGGACGCCCGCAGGTGCAGGGACGGTCCGTCCGTGCGGCTCGCGAAGGACGCCACGACGGCCCGCAGGCTTCGGGACGTCCAGTCCGCGGGCCAGTCGTCCGGTGCGAAGCCCGCGTCGAGATCGACGTGGTGCATGAGGACTTCGGTGCGGCGTGCGTCGGTCGCGCGGGCCACGGGGTGCGCGGCGCCGGACGTCCACCGCACCACCCGGTCCCAGGCGTCCGCGGGCATGAGCGTGTACGCGGCCGCGAACCGGTCGGCGCTCTCGCGCACGTCGGCGCGGAGGGCGGCCGCGCCGCGTGCGGCACCGGCCTCGATCTCGGCGGCCCGCGCCGCCATGCTCGGGTATTCGTGGGACGGGACGCCGGTGCGGGCCCACGTGAGGAGGCGGGTGCCGCCGTCGGCGTTGCGGGCGAGGTGGGTGAGGACGTGGCCGCGCGTCCAGCCGGGGAGCAGGGACGGGCGGCGCACGTCCGCGTCGTCGAGCCGGGCCGCGGTGGCGAGGAGGTCGTCGGTCGCGGCGGTGATCCTTTCGAGGGGTTCGACCGGTGTCAGGTCCACGGCAGGGGTTCCCCGGTTTCGAGCAGCGTCTTGAGGCCGGAGAGCAGTTCGGGCCAGCCTTCGCTGACCATGCCGAGCATGACGCCGTCCGGCTCGAAGCCGTCGTGGACGACGGTGAGCTTGACCTTGTCGCCGCGCGGTTCGATCTCGAACGTGACTCGGGTGCGGCGCTCGTCGCGGAGCTTGGCGAGGACGTCCCCGCCCAGCCCGGCGCCCTCGGCCCATTCGGCGGTCGGGGTGTGCCAGGTGTAGGAGAGGCGGCGGGGCGGGTCGGATTCCAGGACGACCTGTTCGGGGTCGACGATTTTCCGGCCGTTCTCCTCCCAGATCATGGTCGATCCGGGCGTCCAGTCGGTTTCGAAGGTCACGCCCCAGTAGCGGCGGGTGAAGGCGGGGTCGGTGAGGGCCTGCCAGAGGCGTTCCGGTGTGGTTTCGATGTAGGTCGTGTAGACGAAGGTGTCGCTCATGGGGTTTTCCTCCAATGCGGTTTTGAGGTCGGTGAGCGTCTGCGCGCGCGCCCGGTCGTACTGACGGATCCACCGTTCCGCGATGGCGTTGATGGGCGCGGAGTTGAGGTAGTGCAGTTTTTCCCGCCCGCGCCGGACGGGCGTGACCAGTTCGGCGTCCTCCAGTAGGGCCAGGTGCTTGCTGACCGACTGGCGGGTCATGTCCAGCCCGGCGCACAGTTCCCGCAGCGTCTGCCCGTTGCGTGTGTTGAGGCTGTCGAGCAGGCGCCGCCGGGTTGGGTCGGCCAGTGCCTTGAACACGGCGTCCATCGCGCCTCCCGGAGACATGCAACCATCTAGGTGCCTAACGATAGGCAGCCGATCGGCTGCATGTCAACGGACGCCGCGTCGCGGCACGTCCGGTGGCGGGGAGTCCGGGGGCGGGGCGTCAGCCGGGGACGTCGTCGGGGGAGAGGGTGGAGAGCTGCTCGCGGGTCGGCTCGGTTCCGGCGTTCGCGAGCTGTTCGGTGCGGCGGGCGTGGGCGGTGACGGCGGCGCGGAACAGCTTGTCGATCTCGCGGCCGTTGCCGTCCCGGTACCGGTCGCGGTGCGCGTTCAGGTGCGCCGCGAGGGCTTTGCGGGTGTTCTGCGGGACGCTGAAGTCGCCGCTCGCGCCTTGGCCAGGAAGATCGACATGAGGCCGGGGACGTCGTAGGGACGGAACTCCAGGGTGCGGGCGAACCGGGAGGCCAGGCCCGGGTTGGCGGCGATGAACCCGTCCATCTCGGCGGTGTAGCCCGCGGCGATGACCACGACCTCGTCGCGGTGGTCCTCCATGAGCTTGACGAGGGTGTCGATGGCCTCCTGCCCGAAGTCGTTGCCGCCGCCGGCGGTACGGGAGAGGGTGTACGCCTCGTCGATGAACAGGACGCCGCCGCGCGCCTGCTGGAACACGTCCGCGGTCTTCTGCGCGGTGTGCCCGACGTACTGGCCGACGAGGTCGACGCGGGCCGCCTCGACGACCTGGCCCTGGGCGAGGACGCCGAGGGCGGCGAGGAGTTCGCCGTAGAGCCGGGCCACGGTGGTCTTGCCGGTGCCCGGCGGTCCCGCGAAGACGAGATGCCCGGTGAAGGGTTCGACCTCAAGCCCGGCGGCGCGGCGGCGGCGCGCGGCGCTGAGGACGTCCAGCAGGTCGCGGATCTCGCGTTTGACGTCGTCGAGCCCGGTCATCGCCTCCAGCCGGTCGAGGACGCCGCGGACCTGCGCGGAGTCGCGGGCCTCCCCGAACCGGACGCCGAGTCCGGTCTCGACGTCGAGGTCATCGGCGCGCAGCTCGGACAGTTCGTCGCCGGACGGCAGGTCGTCGCGGTCGGCGAGGCGCTGCGCCTGCCGTTCGACCGCGGCCTCGAAGACCCGCCGAGCCGCGCGCCCGTTACCGAAGCCGGAGTCGCGCTTCACCGACGTGAAGTGCGCGAGGACCGCGTCGCGAGCGTCGCCCGACAGCCGGTAGCCGTCCCGGCTCGCGTGCAGCTCGACGATTTCGAGGAGTTCGGACGGGCTGTAGTGCTCGAAGTCGACCGTGCGGGAGATCCGGGAGGCGAGGCCGGGGTTGGCGGCCATGAACTCGCGCATCTCCGCCGAGTACCCGGCCGCGATCACGACGACCTCGTCGCGGTGGTCCTCCATCAGCTTGACGAGGGTGTCGATGGCCTCCCGCCCGAAGTCGGTGCCGGTGGTCGTGCGCGACAGCGCGTACGCCTCGTCGATGAACAGCACGCCGCCGCGCGCCTCGTTGAACATCTGCGTCGTCTTCAGCGCGGTGCCGCCGACGTTCTCGGAGACGAGCTGCGAGCGCCCGACCTCGACGAGCTGCCCGGTGGAGACGACGCCGAGCGCCGCCAGAAGCCGTCCGTAAAGTCGTGCGACGGTCGTTTTGCCGGTTCCGGGCGGTCCGGCGAACACCATGTGCCGCCCGATCGCGGGACCGGGCGGCAGGCCCGCCCGCAGCCGCTGCTCGGCGACCTTCTGCAGGTTGCGGATCTTGAGGATCTCGGCCTTGACGCCCGCGAGGCCGATCATCGCCTCCAGCTCGGCGATCAGCTCGGCCTCGATCTCCTCCCGCCGCCGCGCCTCCTCCGCTTCGGCCCCGCCCGCCTCCGGCCCCGGCTCGTCCGCCGATCCTTCGCCGGACGCCGGTGCGGTCGCCTGCTCCTCGTCGAAGCCGAACAGGTCGGGGCGTCCGTTCCGCTCGCTCGTCAGCCCCTCGATCCGGACGCGCGCGAGGTGCGACGTCGCGACGCCCGCGCCCGCCGCGTCCACGATGGTGCAGTTGCGCAGCGTCAGCTCGGCCCCCGCGCCCGCGAGCGCGCCGTCCTTGCCGCTGCCGGTGACGGTCGTCCCGTCGAACAGTCCGTTGCCGCCGTCCAGGATGTTGAGCCCGGCCCCGCCCGAACCCTCGACCCGCCCCCGGGCGAACGTGACGTGCCCGGCCTCGTAGGCGACCACGCCGTTCTGCGGCGGCGCGATGATGTCGCAGTCCTCGAACGTCCCGGACGAGCCCTTGACGAGGATCCCGTGCCGCTTCGGCGTCTCCACCCGGACCCGCCGCCCGATGACGGTCCCGCCGTCGGTGGCCCACACCGACTCCGGCCCGCGTCCTTGATCAGGCAGTCCTCGACGAGGGCGACGCCGTTGTCGGCGACGACCAGCGCCGACCCCTTCGTTCCCCGGACGGCCGTGTTGCGGATGACGGCGTCCGCGCGATCGTCCACCCGGATCGCCGACACCCCCGAGTCGCCGATCGTGCACCGCTCGATCAGCGGCCGGGCGCCCTCGGTGATCCAGATGCCGTTGCCGCCCGCCTTCTCCACCACGCACGACCGCAGGGTCACCGAGCTGCCCATCCGCAGCGCGACCGCGTTGTGCTCGGTGCCGGTGACGGTCGTGCCCTCCAGCAGCCCGGACGCGGACGCGTACACGACCACCCCGTCCTCGACCCGGCACCCCTTCAGCGCGAGCCGCCCGCCGCCCCACGCCCGCACCGCGACCGACCCGCGGCGGCTGACGAACTCGCAGTCCTCCGCGAGGACGCTGCCGTCCTTGACGTTGAGCGCGCAGCCGTCCTCGTTCCAGTTCCGGACGGTGATGCCCTGCAGGGTGACGTGCCCGGTCAGCTCCAGCGTCGCGTTGGTGGCGCCGTCCAGGGTGACGGTTCCGGGGCCGTCCATGGCGCTCAGCACGAAGTCGCTGGAGCTGCGGAACCCCGTGTTGGGATATTGCCCCGGTTCGATCAGGATGTGCCGCCCCGCCGCGGCATGCGACGTCGCCTGCAGGGCGTCCAGAATGCTCCGGAACGCCCGGGGTGAGGTCTGTGACACGACCAGACGCAGCAACGCCCCTCCTTACGGAAAACCAAGGATCACCGCCATGGTGCCATTTGGTCGAGACGCGGGGCGATACCGCTCCGGTTCGTTCATCGGACCCGGCCCGGACCCGGCCCGGGGTCGGCCCGGACCCGGCCCGGGTCGGCGCAGGGTCGGCGCCGGGTCGGTCAGCGGACGTCGCGGGGGCGGAACTGGACGCTGATGCGGGGGCCGGTCGCGCGGGCGCTCTTGGGGACGGCGTGTTCCCAGGTCCGCTGGCAACTGCCGCCCATCACGATGAGGTCGCCGTGCCCGAGGTCGCGGCGCAGCGTCCGCCCGCCGCCCCGGGGGCGCAGCAGCAGGCTGCGCGGCGTACCGACCGAAAGGATCGCGATCATCGTGTCGTGCGCGGCGCCGCGCCCGATCGTGTCGCCGTGCCAGGCGACGCTGTCGCGCCCGTCCCGGTAGAGGCACAGCCCGGCCGTCCGGAACGGTTCGCCCAGCTCGGACGTGTAGTGGGCGTCGAGCGCGGCCTTCGCGTCGGCCAGCACGGGATCGGGGAGGGCCGCGCCCTCGTCGTAGAACGCGAGCAGGCGCGGGACGTCGACGACCCGCTCGTACATGCGCCGCCGCTCGCCCCGCCACGGGACGGACGCCAGCAGCCGTTCGAACAGCGCGTCGGCGTCGGGGATCCACCCGGGGAGAACGTCGATCCACGCGCCGTGCGACAGGTTCGTGCGCCGCGCCTCGGCGAGCGGCCGCGGGCCCGTCCCGTCCGTGAAGTCCAGCAGCGACCCTTGGAACATGCGTCCCACCGTACCCGCTGGTGGCGAACATGTGTTCGAAGATCTTCGTCTGCCTGCGGCGACGACGCAGCGAATTCTGTCGGTGGCGATCCGTAGGGTTCGCGGGTGTGGAGAGAACTGCCGCGCCCGGTGCGGGCGCTCGTCGGTGTGCGCGTCCTGAACCAGCTCGGCGCCTACGTGATGCCGTTCCTCGCGGTCATCGCCGGGCCGGGCCTGGCGACGGAGGCGCTCGCGGTCTTCGGCGTCGCCGCCCTCGCCTCCCGGTGGCTGGGCGGGGTCCTGCTCGACCGGCTGCCGCCGCGCACCCTGATCGTCGGGGGCCTGGCGGCGACGGGCGCGGCCCTCCTGCTGCTCGCGGCGGCGCACGGGCCGGTCCTGGTGCTGGGCGCGGTCGCGCTCGCCGGGCTCGCGTTCGAGCTGTACGAGCCCGCCACCCAGGAGTCGCTCGCCCGGCTGACCGGGGAGGAGCGGCGCGGCGACGTCTACGGGCTGCTCGGCACGTCGCTGGTCGCGGCGGGGGCCGTCGCCGGACTGATCGCCGCGGTCCTGCTGCCGCTCGGCGCGCGCTGGCTCGCGGCCGTCGACGCGGGGACGTGCCTGGTCGCGGCGGGCGTCGCGTACGTGTACCTGGAGCGCGAGCCCGTCCGGCGTGGCGTCGTCCAAAGCGCGCGCTGGCGACCGTCCGGGACGCTCGTACGGCTCACCCTCGCGGGGACGGCGTTCGCGTGCGGCTACCTGGCCGTGCTCATGTTCATGCCGTTCGTCCTCCTGCAGCGCGGGGCGCCCGAGTGGCTGCCCGGCGTGGCGCTGACCTGCGCCGCCGTCCTGGCCCCGCTGACCGGACGGCTCGGCCGGCGCAGGCTCGACGGGTTCGCGCACGGGCGGGTCCTCGCGGTGGGCACCGCGGTCCTCGGCGTCCTCGCGTTCGCGATGGCCACCGGACGCGCGGTCCCGCTGCTCGTCGCCGCGTACGTGGCGTGGGCCGTCGTCGACAGCGTCCTGCAGGGGCGCTGGCAGGCGGTCGTCGCCGAGGACGCGCCGGAACGCGAACGTCCGCGCTGGTTCGCGTTCTTCGGGTCGTCGTGGGGCGTCGCGCAGCCCGCCGTGCCGGTGCTGGTCGCGGCGACGGGGCGGCTGATGGCGACGGCCGGGGCCGCGTTCCTCCTCGTCCCCGCGATCCTCGCCGCCCCCACCGGACGGCGCGGGCCGCGCGGCCCGTCGCGCGACCCGTCGCGCGGCCGGATGCGTCACCTCCGGAAGATGACCACCAGTACCCGCAGCGCCAGGACGGAGCACACCACGAGCATGCAGTAACCGAGGAACTGGTACAGGGAGACGACCGCGCCCATCGCCGGGCCGCCCTTCAGCCCGAGCAGCATCACCGCCATGATCCCCGCGGTCGACGCGAGGATCGTCAGCAGCACCTGCTGGAGCAGGCCGGTGACGGTGCGGCGGTCGCGCTCGTCGCCGAACAGCCGCACGTTCAGCGTCAGCCGCCCGGCCTCGGCCGCCGCGGTGATGCGGTCGAGCCTGCGCGGAAGCCGCCGCAGCATCGGCAGCATCGCCATGACCTCGTCGGACACCGCCTCCTGCAGCGACGACGGCCGCAGCCGTTCCCGCAGGTACGTCTCGCCGAACGACTGCGCCTCCGTCACGATGCCGAACCCGGGCGCCAGCTCCGTGAGCCCGCCCTCCAGCGTCGCCAGCGCCCGGAACACCGCCGCGATCTCCGGCGGCACCGCCAGCTCGTACCGCGCGACCAGCCGGAACAGCTCGGTGAACATCGTCATGTCGGGGGCGCTGCCCGGCCCGAGGTGCCGGGTCATGAACGCGCCGAGCGCCCGCGCGAGGCCCTGCTCGTCCAGTTCGTCCGGACGCGCGACCATTTCGAGGAACGCGTCGGTGACGCCCACCGTGTCCCCGCGGTTCATCGCGAGCAGCAGCCGCTGCAGGCAGGCCCGCAGCTCGGCGTCGAGCCGGCCGACCGACCCGAAGTCGATCAGGCCGAGCCGTCCGTCGTCGAGCAGCAGGATGTTCCCGGGATGCGGATCGGCGTGGAACGTGCCGTCCACGACGATCTGCCGCAGCACCGTGTCCAGCAGCGCCTGCGCGAGCTTCGACCGGTCCATGCCGCGCTCGTCGATCAGCGGCCCCGCCTTGTTCAGTGCCGTCCCCGCGAGCCGCTCCATCACCAGGATCCGGCCCGTGCACAGGTCGTCGAACGGCCGCGGGATCAGGACGTCCGAGCTGCGCGCCGCCGCGACGGACGCCATGTTGCGCGCCTCGACGCGGAAGTCGAGCTCCTCGCGCAGCGCGTCCGCGAACCCGGCGGCGAGGTCGACGACGCCGACGCCCGCGCCCACCCGGCCCGCTGGTGCAGCGTCCGCGCGAGCCGCCCGACGATGTCGAGGTCGCGCTCCACGACCGTCCGGATCCCGGGCCGCTGGACCTTCACCACGACGTCCTCGCCCGACCGCAGCCGCGCCGTGTGCACCTGCGCGACCGACGCGGCCGCCAGCGGCGTCCGGTCGAACTCCGCGAACACCTCCTCGGGCGCCGCCCAGCTCGTCCCGGACGACCCGTTCGATGTGCTCCCACGGGACGGGCGCCGCACGGTCCTGCAGCCGTCCGAGTTCGGCGACGAACTCCGGCGGCAGCACGTCCCGGCGCGTCGACAGCACCTGCCCGAGCTTGACGAACGCGACGCCGCCCTGTTCGAGGGCCCGCGTCAGCGAGCGGGCGAGCCGCACCCGCTCGTCCTCGGTGCCCGGCCCGCGCTTCGCGCGTCCGCGCAGGTAGGGGCCGAGGCCGTGGCGGAGGAAGATGAACGAGATCTGCCGGTACCGCCGCCCCCGCGAGAGCCGCGACCGGACGCTGCCGAACCAGTACAGCGGGGACGGCACCGACCCGGTCGGGACGAACGCCTCCCACAGCACCAGAACGGTCATCGCGACCAGGACCGCGCACGCGGAGCCGAGGACCACGAACCACAGCGCCGCCGTCACGTTCCGCGCGGGGTCGATCCCGGCGAACAGCGCGGCCGCGACCGGGCTCGCCACCGCCTGCCCGGCGGCGCCCGCCACGACCGTCCGGAACAGCGAGAACCGCATGTTCAGCAGCCGCCGCGCGCCGTAGGCCAGCGCCAGTGTGTTGATCAGCGTCCCGGCGGCGAACGCCAGGACCGTAGCGGCGGAATCCATGCGGGCGACATTAGCGGCGCAATCCCGGCGAACCCTCCCGCCGACGGCCGAGGCCGTCTCCCTCCGGCGGGGGAGTTCAGAACTCCTTCAGCAGCTCCCGCAGGAAGTCGACCGTCCGGGCCGGCCGGGCCGCCCGGATGGCCAGCAGGTCCATGATCTCCTGGTAGCGGGACGCCTCGTCCCCCTCGGGATACCGCGCCCCGGTGAGCTGTTCGAGGTAGACCGCGTCGTCGAGGTCGTACTGCGCGAACCGCATGATCGTGATCGGCCCGCCCGAGCGCAGTGGGCCGCCCGCCCGAAGAACGGCAGGACCTGGACGTTCACGTTGTGCATGTGCTCGGCGACGTCGATCAGGTGCGCGAGCTGGCCGCGCATCGTCGCGGGCCCGCCGATCGGACGGCGCAGCGCCGCCTCGTCGATGATCGCCCACAGCGTCGCCGCGCCGACCGGACGGTGCAGGATCGCCTGCCGGCTCATCCGGACGGTGAGGCGCCGGTCGAGCCCGTCGTGATGGGCGTCGTGGTGTTCGAGGCCGATGACCGCGCGCGCGTACTCGCGCGTCTGCAGCAGCCCCGGGACGTACTGCACCTCGTAGTTGCGGATCGTCGTCGCCGACTGCTCCAGCCCGAGGAACTGCTCGAACCAGCCCGGCACCACGTCGCCGTAGGAATTCCACCAGCCGGGCCGTTTCGCCTCCCGGACGAGCTCGACCAGCGACTCCCGCTCCGCCGGATCGTCCACGCCGTAGAGGTCGAGCAGGTCGAGCACGTCCCGTTCCTTGAACCGGTGCCGGCCCAGCTCCAGCCTGCTGATCTTGGACGCCGAACAGCGGATGGCCCGGCCCGCCTCCGCGCATCCGATGCCGTTGCGCTCCCGCAACCGCCGCAGCCGCGCGCCGATCTGCATGCGCAGCGCGGTCGGCCCCGTCTGCATTCTGTCCAGCACAAGATCTCCATTGTCCGCGACGACCAAGGGAGCTTCTCACAGGAGATGGGAGTTGCGCAGGGAACCGGCGGCCAGAGGTATGTAACTCTCACATTGTCCGGAAAATCTGGGAGTACCAAAGGACCGTTCCAATGATTCCCGATATGACCAATCGGCCATTTTGCAGCGACCGTTGAAGATCCATTCAGGGTGTCAGCAGGCCGTGCTGCAGGGCCCGCAGCACCGCCCGCGTCCGGTCCCGCACCCCCAGCTTCGCCAGCAGGCTCGACACGTGGTTCTTCACCGTGCCCTCCGCCAGACGCAGCGCGTCGGCGATCTCCCGGTTCGCGTACCCGCCCGCCAGCAGCCGCAGGATCTCCAGCTCCCGCTCCGTCAGCGGCTGCGGCGGCGGCAGATCGTCGATCGGCTCCGGCAGCCGCGGCACCGCCCGCAGCAGCCGCTCGGTCAACGCCGGCCGCACCAGCGAACCGCCGTCCGCGAGCGTCCGGATCGCCCCGACGACCTCCTGCAGCGTCACGTCCTTCAGCAGGTACCCGTCCGCCCCGGCCCGCAGCGCCCGCAGCACCAGCTCGTCGTCGTCGAACGTCGTCAGCACCAGCGTCGGCACCCCGTTGCCCCGCTCCCGCAGCGCCGTCAGCGTCGCGATCCCGTCCCGTCCGGGCATCCGCAGATCCAGCAGCAGGACGTCCGGTGCCACCTCCTCGACCACCCGCAGGGCCTCGTCCCCGTCCGCCGCCTCCGCCGCGACCGTCACCTCCTCCGACAGCTCCAGCAGATGCCGGATGCCCTGCCGCACGAGCGTCTGGTCGTCGACCACGCACACCCGGATCGTCCGCCGCGCCCCGCTCACGACGGCACCCGCACCCGCACGCCGAACCCGTCCCGGGTGTCGAACGAGACCTCCCCGCCGAGCTGCCCCACCCGCTCCCGCATGCCCGCGAGCCCGTTGCCGAGCCGCAGCACGGACGTCCCGCACCCGTCGTCCCGCGCGCTCAGCACCACCCCGTCGCCCTCCCGCATGACGTCCACCCACAGGTTCTCGGCGCCCGCGTGCCGGATCGCGTTCGTCACGACCTCCTGCACGCACCGGATCAACGCCCCCGCGCACGCCTCGTCCGGACGCACGTCGTCCACGCGCAGATGAACCCTCGGACGCGGCAGATCCACCACGATCGCCTGCAACGCCCGTTCGAGCGGCACCGACCGTCCCCGCAGCTCCCCGACCGCCGTCCGGACGTCGCCCAGCAGCTCCCGCGCGAGCCCCCGCGCCCGTTCGACATGGACCTTCTCGGGCCCGTCGCCCTTGTGCGCGGCGACCTCCAGCTCCAGCACCAGCGCGGTGAGCTGGTGCCCGACCAGGTCGTGCAGCTCCCGCGCGATCCGGAGCCGCTCCCCGGACCGGCTCGACTCCGCCAGCAGCTCCGTCGCCGCCCGCAGCTCGGCGTTCGCGACCGCGAGCCGCTCGCCCGTCTCGGCGTTCCGCCGCTCGCTCAGCACGCCCCAGACGGCCGAGCCCTGCAGCATCCCGTAGATCGCCGCGGACAGCGTGACGTCCACCAACGAGCCGTCCCGCAGGACGGCCGCGACCCCCACGACCCCGCTGTTGGCGACCAGCAGCAGCGCGACCGTCCGTTTCGTGGCGAGATGCGTGGCGATGGCGGTGACGAAGACGAGCACGATCGCCGTCCACGCGACCTGGGGCGCGAGCAGCACCGCTCCTGCGGCCGTGACCGCGACCGCGGCGAGCAGCGGCCCCGGACGTTCCGCGACGAACATCGCGAACATCGCCGCGAGAAACAGGCCGTAACAAACCCACCAAAGCCAGACCGGCCCGACCGTGGGACGCTCCCCGCCCAACTGCGTCAGCGCGACCGGGCACGCGATGACGAGGCAGACGCCCAGCAAGCACGCCGTGCCCCACCGTTCCAGACGCGAGTCGGCCATAACGGAAGAGTACGGGCAATCGCCGCAGGTCACCCGTGCCAGAAGTCACGTGACCGCAGGCACCCGACAGGACGGGCCGCGCCGCCTACCGTCCGAACCATGATCGAAGTCGAATCCCTGACCAAGCGATACGGCGACGTGCTCGCCGTCGACGACATCGGCTTCACCGTCGAACCCGGCGAGATCTTCGGCATCCTGGGCCGGAACGGCGCGGGCAAGACGACCACCGTCGAGTGCATCGCGGGCCTGCGCCGTCCGGACGCCGGCCGCATCCGCGTCCTGAACCTCGACCCCGTCCGCGACCGCGCCCGCCTTCGCCGGACCGTCGGAGTCCAGCTCCAGAACAGCGTCCTCCCCGACGCGCTCAAGGTCGGCGAAGCGTTGACCCTCTACCAATCCTTCTACTCAAAAGCCGCAGACCCGGCCAGACTCATGGCCGACCTGAACCTGACGAGCCTTCGGGACAGCCCGTACGGCGCCCTCTCGGGCGGCGAAGCCCAACGCCTCTCCATCGCCCTCGCCCTCATCGGCAAGCCCCGCATAGCGATCCTGGACGAGCTCACAACCGGCCTCGACCCTCAGGCCCGCCGCGACACGTGGGACCTCATCACCCAGATCCGCGACACCGGAGTGACGATCCTCCTCGTCTCCCACTTCATGGAAGAGGCCCAACGCCTCTGCGACCGAGTCGCCATCATCGACCGCGGACGCCTGGCCGCCCTGGACACCCCCGAAGGCCTCATCGCCCGCGTGGACGCACCACAGCGCGTCCACCTGAAAACCCAAAAACCCCTAGACCTGGCAATCTTCAAAAACAACCAGCAGATCCAAGACATAACCACAACCAACACAGAAACGATAATCACCGGCACCGGCAATCTGCTCCACACGGTCACCGCGACACTCCTCGAAAACGACATCACCGCCACGGAAACACGCCAGGAAACAGCGACCCTCGAAGACGCCTTCCTCGCCTTCACCGGCCGGAGGTTCGAGTGACCCCCCGCGCATACGCCCTGCTCACCTGGACCGAGGCCAAACTCGTGGCCCGAGACACCGCAGGCCTGATCGTCCCCCTGGCCCTCCCGAGCCTCATCATGGTGATGAACGGCCTCGGCTCGTCCGAACCGACACCCGCCTTCAAGGGCCTGACAACCTTCGACGCCTACGTCCTACCCCTGACCCTCACCATGATCACGGCCCTGATCGGCATAGTGAACATGCCGTCCTTCCTGGCGGCCTACCGGAAAACCGGCATCCTCCGCCGCCTCTCAGTAACCCCCGCGAACCCGCTCGCCGTCCTAGCCGCCCAAGCGGCCGTAGCCCTGGCCCACACCCTCCTAGGCGTAACCCTGGCCCTCCTGGTGGCCCGCTTCGCCTTCAACGCAGCCCCGCCCCGCGCGCCACTGGCAGCCATCGCAGTGTTCGCCCTGGCAACAGCCGCAGTGTTCGCCGTCGGCCTCCTCGTAGCCGCCCTGGCCCCGACCCCCAACGCCGCCGTAGCGATCGGCCTGCTCCTCTTCTTCGCCACCATGGCCACCGGCGGCGGCTTCGGCCCCGCCGAAAACCTCCCCAACTGGCTGGCCGCCATAGGCACCCACCTCCCCTACGGCGCCTCCCTGGAAGCCCTATCCGCAACCTGGACAGGAGAAAGCCCACCAACCGGCGCCCTGATAGCCCTAGCCGCCACAACAGTCATAGCGGGAGCAGCAGCCACAAAAACCTTCCGCTGGACATAACGAACCCACAGACGGACGCAACGGCGATGCAAGGCCCGCACCGCAGCGCCTACGAAGACGCCCGGCCAGATCAGATCACCAGGTGACGGGCACCTCGCTGAACCCCTCCATGAATCCGCCGAGCCCCCGACGCAGCTCCGCCGCGGGGACGGCCAGCCGGATCCCGGGGAACCTGCGCAGCAGCGTCTCCGTGGCCACCTGCAACTCCATCCGCGCCAGCGCGGCCCCCACGCAGTAGTGGATGCCCGCGCCGAACGTCATGTGGTGGTTCTCCGTGCGCCGGATGTCGACCGTGAACGGGTCGTCGAACACGGCCGGGTCGGTGTTGGCGCTCTCCTTCGACAGCAGCACGCTCGTCCCGGCCGCGAGCACCGACCCGTCGGACAGCTCGATGTCCTCCAGCGCGTACCGCAGCGTCCCGACGGAGGACCCGATGAGCTGCGTCCGCAGCAGCTCCTCCACCGTCGACTCGACCAGCGACAGGTCGTCGCGCACCTGCTCGAACAGGTCGCTCCGGTGCAGCAGCACCGCCGTGCCGGTCCCGATCTGGCAGGCGGTGGTGGCGTATCCGGCGATCAGCAGGCTCTGCGTCCACACGTGCAGCTCGTGCTCCGACAACCGGCCGTCGTCCTCGTCCCGCACCTTGATCAGGCTGCTGATCAAGTCCTCGCCCGGGTTCGCGCGCTTGGCCTCGATCAGGTCGCCCAGGTACGTCCACAGGCCCCTGCGGCACTCGCCGACCTCCTCCGGCGGCAGCTTGGTCACCGACAGGAAGCCGTCCACCAGCCCGCGGAACCGCTCCCGGTCGTCGGCCGGCACACCGAGCAGCTTGCAGATCACCAGGATGGGCAACGGGAACGCCAGCGCCTCGTTCAGATCGGCCGGCTTCGGCCCGGACGCCATCGCGTCCAGCAGTTCGTCGGTGACCGACTGCGCGAACGGGCACAGCAGCTCGATCCGGCGCGCGGTGAACGCCCGTGTCACCAGCCTCCGCCGCGCCGTGTGGTGCGGCGGGTCGTTGTCGAACTCCGGGTCGACGAAGATGTCGTTGTCCTTGGAGATACGCGCCACGCCCGGACGGACGAGGTTCTTGCTCAGCCGAGCGTCGGACAGCAGCTTCCGGACGTCGGCGTAGCGCGTCACCAGCACGGCGGTGTCGCCGCTCGGGAGCCGCACGTCGACCCGGGCCCGCTCGTGCAGGCCGCGGAGCCGTCCGGGGACCTCCATCAGCGGGGTCCACTCGAAGGGGTAGGGGGTCGGGGTGCTGGAGGTCATCGGCATCCTCGCCTTTCTCATTCGCCGCCCCGGCCCGACCGCACGTCACACCGCGCGGCCCCGCGAAAGGACGTACGCGGGTTCCACTCCAGACGCTAGGGACCGCCCCTGGAGGCCCTCTGGAAGACCAAACGACCACCACCCCACGCCCGGTCGGCCGGGCGGTTCCACCGGGCCCGGTCGCCGCAGCGCCCACGTCGGCGCCCTAATCGCCCTAGTCGGCACAACAGCCATAGCAGGAGCAGCAGCCACAAAACCTTCCGCTGGACGTAACCACCTGCAGACGGACGTAGCGGCGATGCAAGGCCCGCCCCGGAGCGGCTACTTCGGCGACTTCGGACGCTTCACAGGGGCGGCCTTCCCCTCGGCCACGAACCGCTCATGCTGCTGCCACCCCTGAAGCCACTTCCACCCGGTCCCCAGCGCCGCCGTAGTGGCAGCGACCATGAACGTGGTCACCTGCGCCTCATCGAGATGAGCCCCGGGAACCAACTGGGCCACCACCCCCGCCAGCCACCCGGCGAACACGGCGAACACTGGAGTGAAGAGAGCAACCCCCCGCCCCAACCAGGACGCCTCGCTCTCCGCCTGGACGCCGCCGTCCTCAACCTCAGGTTCCGACACGAGCACCACCCCACCTCGAAAAGGGCCGCCATGAACTCGTCGGCCCACGCACATAGCGTTGTACCGAGAGCGCATGGCCGCCCCCGAACGTCCGACACCGGCCACATGACCCAAGTGCGGAGTGAAGGTACATCAGGGCTTGAGACGTGCCCAGGCCCATTTGCCCCTTACGGAGTCGGGGCAGTACCCGCACTCTGCGGCGAGCGTGGCGACGATCGGCAGGCCCCACCCGCCGTTGTTGTCCCACCGCTCCTCGGCCAGGTCGAGCGCTTCTGGAGTGAGTTCGACGACTGGACGGGCCTGCGGCGTCCCCGGAGCGTTGTCCCAGACCGCGATGAGTACCCCACCACAGTCCCGGCTGACCTGGAAGCGGATCTCGCCCCCCGCAGGCGTCGCTGTGATGGCGTTGGTCACGAGTTCGGACGCGATCATAAGCGCGTCGTCCGATATGTGTGCGCAGTTCCATTTATGCAGTCGAGCCTTCGTCAGCGTACGCGCCAAACCCGGCGCCGCTTTCGAGGCAAGCATGGACATAATCAGACAATCCGGTGTACCGATCACGGCTCGCGTCGATCCTCTCGACTTGTTTTTGTGTTTGCACGTCAAGGATCGGTAGGCCGGTTAAAGTTCATCTTGTATTCGCAGAAGCCTCAAACAAAGGGGTTCACGTGTCTACAGCAGATGATCTCGATCCACGGTCGTCGCTATATGCATGGCTGGCCCATGACCTGCGGCTTTACCGTCAGAGACATGGACTGACGGGAGAGCAGCTAGGAAAGATCATTGGCTGCGTACGGTCGCACGTTGCGAACATCGAAGCTGGTCGCGCGCGTATCGACATGAAGCAAGCCAAGATCCTCGACGAGCTCTGGAAGACGGGTGGCCACTTCCAGACACTGCTCTTCTTCGCCGAGACGGCTCATGACCCAGACTGGCTACGCTCGTACAGCCAGCACGAGGCCGCCGCAAGCGTGATCAGGATCTATCAAGGCCAGATCATCCCTCCGCCGCTCCAGACCGAGGGATACATGCGGGCGTTGCTTGCGGAGAGTGACGCCAAGGACGTCGAGCTGGCGATCCAATCGCGGATGGCCCGGCAGGACGCGATCCTCACCCGCCCCTCGCCGCCATACGTCTGGATCCTGATGGACGAGGACTCGATCACCTCTGAAATCGGTGGTCGCGAGGCCATGCGCTCGCAGCTCCGCTACCTGCTCGAGGTCGGAGTCCTCCCACACATCTCAGTGCGCATCATCCCCAAGTCGGCCGGCGCACATTTGGGCCTGGACGGCCCCTTTCGGCTTATCACCGTGCGTGACCGGCAGATCGGTTACGTCGGCGCTCGCCGAGGCGGCCGCCTGATCGAGGGACCAACGGAGATAACCGAAATTGCCGTAGATTACGAACGAATCGGGTTCAAGGCGCTGTCCGAGGACGCCACGCGGGCGCGCATCGGTGAGTTGGAGGCAACGAAGTGACCCACTGGCGCAAGAGCTCCCACAGCGGTGCGATCAACGACGAGGCCTGTGTCGAGGTAGCCGATCTCTCCGGTGGTGTCGGCGTCAGAGACTCCAACGACCCAGATGGAGACCGCCTACTGATGAGCCACAAAGCCTTCACCAAGGTCCTCCGAGCGGCGAAACTCGACGCCTTGAACATGCCGCAATGACCTGGCGCAGGAGCTCCTGCAGCGGCAGCGCCAACGACGAGATGTGCATCGAACTGGCGACCTTAAGCCCGGCATCGCGATCAGAGACTCCAAGCTCCGGACGCCCCATGGCTTGTGGTGACGGGCGAAGCGTTCGCCGGTCTGCTGCAAAGGCTTAAGGATACCCGTGTCCACCCATGGCTCTCCATTTTCCCTACTGAAGTCAAGGGGCCATTCATCGCTGGGTGGACGAGTACTGGTCGCAGCGTGATCACGGGAAGGTCGTTGACCGCCGAACGAGGTGGTTGGGTAGCGCGGAAAGGGAGACTCCTTCCGGCTGCCCGACCTTTAGCTGATCCTTGCGCGGTGCTGGGCAAACAATTCGTGGCGCTGGTGATCCTCCTGGCCTAGGAATGCTTTGAATGCTCCTAGGAGGAAAGTTGTCTCGCCGTTTGAGCGCTGCTTTTTGATCAGCTCGAAATCGTGTCCGAGGTGGACGAGGCGGCGTTCTACCTCCGGTTGTTCCAAGGGTGTCCCGTTGGCTGCAAGCTTCACAACTAGCTGCTCTATCGTTATTGGGCGCTTCCGGTCCCGAAGGATTTTGTAAACCGGATCGAGGGTCACCTTCGACGTCTCGATGAGCGGGTGTGGATCACCCTCCTTGCGGAGAGCGCACTTGATGGCGATGCCGAGCGCCTTGGCGACCGGTGGGGGAAAGGCATTGCCAATTTGGCGGTACTGGGCGGTCTTGCCCCCGAGGAACTCCCAATCAGCGAATTCTTCGCCGTGCCAGCCCTGGATGCGGGCAACCATTTCATTAGTCAGCATCGGGTGCTTGGCGCCCGTAGCCCTGGGATTCTTCGGTCCGGGAGGACCATCCGACACCCCCTTGCCGTCGATGCCCATGGCTTCCCAAGCCGCTTTAGCGCGTGTTGGGCCTAGATCGGCGCCACCGTGCTTCTTCGACCCCCCCACGATGGTGGGTGCGATACTGTTGGCCTGCATAACCCAGGCATCGAGTTTCTTCTTGCTCCAGGTTCCTTTTGCCATGAGATCGCGAAGCAGTTCACCGACGCTTTCAGGGGGATTGCTGTGCGGCTCCGGCCAGTGAAAGTACTCGGCGTACTCATGCTGAAGCGCGATCAGCACGAAGCGAGGACGGAGTTGGGAGACCCCGAACTGGTCGGCTTGGAGTAGCCGCCACTCGGCTATGTAGCCGTATTCCTGAAGGCGATCGAGTACGTGCTGCCGGTAAGCTATGAAGCGGTTCCCGCTCAAGCCTTTGACATTCTCCAGCAGGAGTGCCTTAGGCTTTATTTTGCCGCACAATTCGACCGCCCATGCGAACAGGTCGCGTTCGTCGCTGGCGCCAAGTTGCTTTCCGGCGATGCTAAATGGAGGGCAAGGGACGCCACCGGCCAGCAGGTCCACGTTTTGATGCTCGTCGGGGTTCCAGACCTCGGGATCGGCTACGTCTCCGATGCGGACGGCGTCCTCAGCTTCTTTCTCCTTGTATCCCAAAACTTTCACGAGATTGTGGCGGAGTGTCCGGGCTGCATGTCCGTCCAGTTCAACCGCGAGGCGGTGGCGGAAGCCGGCGCGCTCCAGGCCGAGTGACTGCCCGCCGGCGCCTGCGCAGATCTCGACGACCTCGAGCGAATCGTCCTCCGCTGCTCCGGACAAAATATTCTCCCTCCAGACACCCTAATGAACCGCGCACGGCTGAGCGGTACCGACCACGCGGGAATCCGCGCTTACAGCCGCTATAGCTCCGGCGCGGAAAGTCGCGCTTCAGCTACTTAGCTCTAGTCAGGCCGCGGCGAGATGGCATTTTACGGTCCTGAAGGACTGCCGTCGACATCCGCCGCGCTCTCTACCGGAGTTGCTGCTCCAACTCTGCGCTGATCTCGGCCTGCGCTTCCGGCGGCAGGCGCCGATAGGCCGACCAGACTCGGTCCAAGGGGGTGGAGACGCGGCGCTTGCGCTCGATCCAGCGTGCGAGCTTCCTCTGATCTGCCGGGTCGAGGACACGGACGTCGGCTGCGACGTCATCGGCTCGGGCCGCAGAGTCCGAGGAGCCGGCTCGACACCGCTTGCACTCGGTTGCCAACAGCACCTGCTCTCTACCGTCCGGCATGAGGGTGGTACGCCGGGTCACTGACAGGACGGCTGTCCGGTTGGGGTCGTCCGGGTACTCCTCACCACCGGAGATACCGCAGGTGGTGCACAGGAAGTCGTCGCGCTCCAAGACGGCCCTGATCTGCTTGGACGACAGGGCGTGTTGAGGTGCGGCAGCCCGCCTCTCCTTCGGGTCCCAGACAGCCGCGCCGACCTTGGTGAGCCGCTGCTCCTCGGTCGTCAGAGTGGCGTCCTCGGTGTTGGCAAGGATGACCCAGCCGTAGTCGCGCAGATCTCGCACCCGGCGGTCGATCTGGGAGACTCCAGGGAAGGCAGCCCGCAAACGCTCCTTGGTGAAGCTGTTGCCCTCTCCCACTTCCTGGACGAGCCAGAGAGCGGCGCGGACCATGCCGCCTGCTTTGAGAGCTGGGTCGTCCCAGGCAGGTACGTTCACTCTGCATCCCCTAACCGTCTAGCCCTGGCGGCATGCTGTCCAGCGGCCGTAGGCGCTCGCTGCCCGCAGCCCCCGGCGCTCGCTACGCTAGTCGATTGGAGGGACATTATTTATGGCTGCAAGCTTTGGCATCCCGCCTGAGGGCGAAACGATCAGAGCGCTCGTCCAGGACCGCCTGAAGCAGGCTGTCGCTGAGGACGGCGCCAAGGTGACCGTCGACTGGCGGGACGCCGGGCAACGGCATCTCTACGTGATCACCATGCCGGTCAGCATGCTGTACTTCAACCCGGACACCCACCGCGTCCGGGCGCAGCGCACTCTCGACCCCGAGCGCAATCGAGTCCTGAACGAGCGGCCCTGGAGTGAAGAGGGGCAGGAGTACCTCCGATACCTGCTGACGCGGGATCCTAAGGATCCCGGCAAGACCGACCCGGATTACACGACCCTCCTCGACGAGCTTGAGGAGTTCGGCCAGCGCGATCCCGGGATTATCAGCCCGAACGGCATTCTGGTTGACGGGAACACCCGCTGCGCGGCACTCCGGGAACTGGGGAAGGAGTACATCCGTGTAGGAGTCCTCCCTGAGGACACCAGTCGGCATGACATCAACAGGGTCGAGCTCGCCCTCCAGCTCCGCCGCGACAAGCGCCGCGACTACTCCTACCTTAATCGGCTCATAGCAATTGAGGAGGAGCTAGCGGGAGGGCGGAAGCAGGAGGACGTCGCCAGGGAGTTCAATATCAAGCTTCCGACCCTCCAACGAGACCGGTGGGTCTACGAACTGATCAACGACGCGATCGACCGGAGCCGGACCGAAGACGGGGCGAGCCTGCGCCTAGTTGACTTCGAAGACCACCAGGAGAAGCTGCGGGAACTTGCCCGCGACTATGCCAGGCTGGCAGCGACTGACCCCGACGCGGGCGAACGGCTGAAGGAGTCGCGCCTCGCCATGGTGGTCCTCGACCTCCCCAAGACGACGCTTCGCCTTGCCGAACCAGACTTCTACGAGCGCTACCTAGAGGTGCGGCTCCCCGATTCGCTCCGTTCGGAGCCCGGCGCGGCTGCTGGTCCGGTCGGTATCCCCGGGCTCGACGACGTCGTCATCCCTGACGATGCCGACGACGTCAAAGCTGTCCGCAGTCTTACTGACATGCTACTGAAAGCCGATGCGGCCAGAAGGGCGCCAGACAAGGTCTCCCCGACAGAGGTTGCTGCAGCTAACAGTGTCTTCGACACCGCGAGAGACGTGTTCGACACCGCCACGCTCCTCGCGGGGAAGGACGCCCAGCTCCGCAAGCGGCAGACTGCCGTCCCTGAACGTGTGACGGACGCGGCGGAATACATCGACCAATGCGCCGCCGAATTCGCCGAAGCGAAGGCCAAACGGGCACTGGACGAGGATGCCTTCGACGACGCCCTGATCGCTCTGCGGGCCAGTCTTGCCCGGCTGGCCAAGCAGGCCGGTCGGGCGTTCACGTCCCCCGGCAATGGTGTGGACTGGCTGCTCAACGCGACAAAGGACCGGTGATTGTGGACGCCGGCGCCGAACCGAGTCTCGAGATCACCTTCGGGGACGATGCGATCACGGCCCGGTTCCAGACCCGCAAGGACCATGCTGCCGACCTGCGTCGGATGGCTCTGCGATTCCAGAGCGGAGTCCAACGCACACCCACCATTCTCGACGTCGAACTCGACGACCTGCTCAGCAACCTCCGCGCCCTCCAGTCATGGCCGGAACCTGAAAGCGTGCGTTGGAACCGGCATCTGGCCGACCTTGTGCGGGACTCGGCCGCCGACGCCCAGACTGTAGCCCGGGAACTCGCCTCAGAAACCACGCGGATCGGTGCTGAACTCGCTTCAGAAGAGCTCAGTGACCTCCTCGGTCCCGCGTGGACAGGCGACCTCACTTCCTTTCAGCGCCGCGATATCACCAGACTCCTGTCATTGCGCCACGGCGCGAACTTTTCTGTGCCGGGCGCTGGCAAGACCCGCGTCGGCTTGGCCGTCTTTCAGGCCCTGCGCTCGCAGGGCAAGGTCGAGCGGTTGCTGATTGTTGCCCCCAAGTCGGCGCGCGAGTCTTGGCTGTACGAGAACAAGGTGTGTTTCGCCGAGCCTCTGCGGATGTCGCTGTACAGCAACGGCTCTACCTTGGCCGCCGATGCTGTGATTATCAACTATGAGCGACTGGACGGCGCACTCGACGATCTCGGCTTTTGGCTGTCGGCGCGGCCATCCCTGCTTCTGCTTGACGAAGCTCACCGAATGAAGGCCGGCGCCCGGGGCGTCTACGGATCAGCTTGCCTGGCCCTAGGCCCGCGGGCCCGACGGCGACTCATCCTGACTGGGACGCCGGCGCCCAATGGTGCTAAGGATCTGGAAAACCTGTTTGGCTTCGTCTGGCCGGGCCATGGCCGCCAGCGGGTGATCCAAGCCGTTGGAGGCGGTGACCTCGCAAAGGCCAGCCGGGTCCTCCGGCCATTGTTCACCCGCACTACGAAGCACGAGCTCGGGCTCCCTCCGGTGACCACGCGAGTCACACCGGTCGAGCTGCCGCCCCTGCATAACGAGATCTACGAGGCTCTCCTCGGCACGTTTTCCGCACGTCCTACCGGATCGGAGGCGGATTTTCTGGCCTGGGGGAAGATCACGGTCTACCTGCTGATGGCTGCGACCAGCCCGACCCTGCTGCACGTCGGCACGACTCGCTACGAGCCACTGGAATACCAGGTACCGCCGCTGCCGGTACCCAAGGGCTCCCATCTGTCCGACCTGCTGCGTGACCTACCCAGCTATGAGTTCTCACCCAAGTACCGCGAAACGCTGGCCATCGTGGATGCGAACGCCGCGCAAGGCCGCAAGACCCTGGTGTGGTCCACCTTTATCCGCAGCCTCAACACCCTTGAGCGCATCCTTAAGAGGTTCCGGCCGGCGCTGGTCCACGGCGGCACGGAGGACCGCGAAGCGGAGATCGCTCGCTTTCGCAACGACCCCGACTGCATGGTGCTGCTGTCAAACCCCGCCACGCTGGGCGAGGGCATCAGCCTTCACCACCATTGCCATGACGCGGTTTACGTCGACCGGGACTTCGCCGCTGGCCGCTTCCTGCAGAGCCTGGACCGGATCCACCGTCTCGGCCTGGCACCCGGCACAGAAACCCGCGTCACGGTCCTGGCGTCCGAGAAGACGATTGACGATGTCGTGCAGCAACGGCTGAAGGCGAAGTTGGATTTCATGGGGGACGTACTGGACGACGCTGAGGTGAAGCAACTGTCCGATCTCGACGAGGAGCCTGCGGTTGGGGGCGGCCTCGACGAGGCCGACCTCCAGGCTCTGATGGGCCACCTCCGTGTCCGTACCTCCTGACCCTGTCCTCCTCGCTGCTGCCCGTTGGGTAGAAAAGCTGCCTGCCAATGGGCGGGCGCGGTGCCGGTCGCTGTTCTCCACCCACGTCGAATACAGCGACATCAGCCTCACGCAGTACGATGCGGCCTACAGATGGCTGCAAGAGGCTGGGATCCTGGACAACGCAGAGCAGGACCTATCAGTCGGCCAGCGTGTCTTCCGTGCAGTGCTGCTGGCCGGCGATGTCCACTGGTTCCCCGATGCTGACCTCCACGTACGGGGGCCTACTGAGTTGCCGATCGACGCAGGACGGGCCGCCGCGGCACTCGGGCTCAGCGAACTCGAGGCGTACCAGGAGATTCACACCGTTCGGGGTAAGGTCGACGTTGCAGAGCGTTCGAGGATTGGCGCCGCTGGCGAGACCGCACTCATGGACCTGCTCTCGTCATCGGTCTCCGCAAAGATCGAGCACGTTGCTGCTCACTCAGATGGCTATGGCTACGACATCGCCGTCCACGCTGACCGACGCAGCCTGCACATTGAAGCCAAGGCCACTACACGCCGCAACCGCCTGACGTTCTTCCTGTCGCGCCGCGAGTACGAGGTGATGCGGTACGACCCCCTATGGCAGCTCGTCGTCCTCCAACTCACGGACGAACTCGCGGTCGCCGCAATCGCCTCGGTCGCCAGCGCCTGGCTCGCTGCCCGACGACCGTGGCCCCTACGGTTGCTGGGAGACCTGCAGGATCGACGTTCCGCCTGGGCAGGCGACTAGCGGGATACCGCGACTCTTCCCCCTTCTGCACCAAGAAGCCTCAGCGCTACTGCGTGGCTGAGGAGCAAGCAGCGGTTCCCTTAGCCTGCTCGGCGCCTGGACTGGACCGCCTCGCAGACTGTACGGGCGCACCGGTCGGCCGATTCATGCTCCCAAAAACGCAGTACTAGCCATCCCGCCTCGGCCAGACGTTTGTCCGTGTCCCGGTCTCGCTCCATGTTGCGGCCGATCTTCCCACGCCAGTACTCCGGGTTGGTCTTGGGCAGCACGAAGTGCTGAGGACAGCCGTGCCAGAAGCAGCCGTCGACGAAGACGGCCACGCGGGTCGGCCGGAAGACCATGTCTGCGGTCCTGCGCATACCCGGGAGCGGTTTGGCTGCGACCCGGTACCGCAGTCCTGCTGCGTGGACGAGCGACCGGAGCGCAAGCTCGGGGGACGTGTCGCGGTTGCGGTTCCCGAGCATGCTGCGGCGGTTCGCGGCCGACGACGCCCATGAGCCGTCCGGAGCCTGCCAGTCCTCCCCGCTCCCCAGTGCAGGACTCACTCCTCCGCCGCGACTGCCCGAGCCCACGTCTCTTCGAACTCCTGCTCACTGATCACGTGTGGCCGGAACCCTGGCTGGGCAGCGATCTCCGCGACTGCCCCTACGGGTGCTCCCGAAAGACTGGTCTCACCGGCCTCATGGCGCTCGTCAGCGTACTGCAGGTGCCCGTCGCGAAAGACCTCTATCTTGCGGACTTCGTAGCCGTCGTCGCCGACCTCGCTGTAGATGTCAACCGGCTCCTCTCGAAAGTCATGGAACCACTCGACCCTCAAGTACCAGACCACTCGTTCGCCCCCCAGCGGACGATCCTCCTGCTGAGCCCCAGCGGCTCGCGGCTGGGGACAAGGATGACGCTTCTCCTGCACAGGACCAAGGTGAGACCCGCCATGTCTACCTCAACGTAGTGGGTGAAGCGCCATCCCAGCCAGGGGACGTTCACAAGGCGCCGGGACAGTCGCTCAGGCGGCATCGATCCAGGGGGGACATCGGAGAAGTACTGGCCGTCGCCGTAGCGCGCATCTTTCGGGTGTGTTGCGCGCAGCGAAGGAAGCAGAGCACGGCTATCGAGAATAGCGTGCAGCCCTCGCATGTCGGTGTAGTGCCAGAGGGCCGCAAAATCGTCCTGCTGACCGTTCGCCGAGTCGGAGTCGTCTTGTTCCATGGAGGCAACCCGACCAGACCGCACGCTTCTACGTCAATTTCTTCAAGCTTCTGAAATATTTCACGCGGATGCCTGCCGGTCACATCCGACGTACTTCGATGAGCTGCCAGCGCTTTCCCCTCCGCCGCCGCGGCCAGCACTTGATCAGCGCTGCACAAGCGGCGGTGCCGGTCCCGCTAGTCCTGCAAGAAAATGAAATCCAGACAATGGGGCATGAAGTGCGCCCGGCGGCTGGACGGATCGGGCATTCCGGGCTATTCTCCCTTCAGTCCGTCGACTCCTCGGGCCCTGAGACAGGAGTGCGCCTTCGGTATGGAAGAGCAGCTGCCCGCCAGTTCGATACCTTCTGAGCAGACCCTCGTGGTCAAGACGCTGGTCAGGCAATCAGGCCTCGCTGGGAAACTCATCGCTGAGGCCAGTGAGTCCACAGCAAGGGTGTATAGGGTATTGAGTCCCAGCCTGCCTGCCCGCCTGGCAGCTCCCACCATCAGCCGCATGATGAACGGTACTGGCCTGAAGAAGTTGAAGAGGTGCAACCTTCTTCTGCTTCATCTGACTATTCACTGCCTCCTGGCCCGGGAGGCCGGGGCAGGTTCGCCGTCGCAGAGTGCAGTTGAGGCGGCGAGCGAGTTCGCTGACGCTGTTCTGCTTGCGGGCGGCGGGTCTCTGGACCCTAGCGGCGGTAGTCTCTACGATCCGAATAACCCGCGCCATGCTCGAGCGGGCGACAATTTCGGTGACTATGCAATCAACTTGATTGAACGTGCAGTTTCAAATGGCGATGCCTCGTCGTTCCGGAAGCTTGCTGTCCTCCAGCGGCTTTCGGGGGACGCCGATGACGCCCGCTACTGGAACAACCGTGCAGCCAGTGCGGCCTCGGTGCCACCAGAAGTCTTGGACTTCAGTGTTGCCGCACAAGAAGCCTTCGCTGCAGGCCGATGGTACGTCTACAATGAGAAACGAGAAGTCGCCGAAGTCTATCTTGCGCTCGCAGCCCATGCAGGTCACGCGGATGCTGCTTTCCTGTTGGGTGACATACTGGAGGCGCTGCTCCGAGAGGATGAGGCTCAACGCTGGTTTTCCGTGGCGCGGAGTAACGGCCATAGCGGGGCCGGCAAGCGGGTCTCCGCTGTACAGGAAAGCAAGTAAAGACCTTACGGTGAAGGGTCATCGAGACACCTTTTCCGGGACGTACGTGGGCGGTGCGGCGGCGGAAGGCGTCGCGGTCGCAAGATTGGGTGCTTAAGCCTCACCGATATCGGGAGGCCGCGGACGTCTGCTAGTGCGTGATGATTTGGGTTAGGGCTTCGATGGCTATCGCCTGGTAGGTGCGGTCGGTGGTTAGGAGGTTGGTGGAGGGGCCGGTGGCTTGGACTTTGGGGCTTTCGGCTATCTCGCGGATGGTGGGGATGGCTGGGGCGGCGGCGGGTGAGCCGATGGTGGATAGGCGGCGGATGGCGAGTATTCCGCTTGGGGTCGGGGCAGCAGCGTCCAGTAGGTGGGGGAGGTAGCGGTCGGTGTCGTTGGTCGCCCGGTGGAGGACGGCGGCGGCGGATGCTGGGTCGTGCAGAAGGGGGACGGCTGGGGCTGCGGCTTCGGCGAGGGCGAAGAGGTGTTCGGTGGACTCGTCGTCTAGGCCGCGGCGGAGGGTGGGGGTTAGGAAGCGGAGGGGGGTGGTTGCGTCGTTGGTTATGTGCCAGATTGCCCAGGCGGCGTTTTCGCTGGTCACGCGGCCGTGTTTGCGGCCCAGGTAGCGGCGCAGGATGGGGACGGCTTCGGTTGCGGCGGGGCCGAGTGCGGCGAGTGTGCGGGCGGCGGCGGGGACGGCTTTGCGGCGTTCGAGCAGGGAGATGATCTCCGGGAGGAGGGGGAGAGCTAGGTCGCCCCAGGAGGCGAGGCCGTCCAAGACGCAGGAGAGAAGGTTCCCGGTTAGGGCGGTGCCCTTCTTCGGGTTATGCAGGAACTCGCGGACGTCCGGGAGGAGGGCGTCGGCGTGGTCGCGGAGTCCGGCGATGGCGGGTGCGGGGGAGAAGGATCGCCGGAGTTCGGCCAGCTCGGCGGCCAGGGCGGGGACGGCTCGGGCGTCGCCCGCGCGGGCGAGTGCTTCGAGCGCGCTGCCCGCGACGAGGTCGTGCGGATGGTCGAGGAGGGGCGGGATGGCGTCGGTGATGAGGGCGATGTCCGGGCCGCCTTGCTTGATCTCCCAGGCGGCGTCTGCGGCGGCTTCGGTGGTGAGCAGGGCAGCGAGGGACGGGAGGAGGGCGGCGGGGGCGGCTCGCCAGGTGCGCATGATGTGGCCGGCGCGGGCGACGGTCGCCGGGGTGGGGATGGCCAAGGCGGTGCGGGCCAGCTGAATTTGGGGGGCTGGATGGTCGTCCAGTGCGGCAGTTAGGAAGGCTTGGCGGCCGCCGTCCAGTACCCAGAGTTGGTCGTCGAGGGTGGAGACCGGGGCTTGGATCTCGTCGGCGAGGGCTTGCAGGAGGGTGTCGTCCAGGTCGTCCGCGCCGCACCAGAGGAGGGCGGTCGCGGCGGCGGCCCGTACCTCGCGGCGTGCGTCTTGGGTGCGTGCGGTCAGCCAGGCGAGGGGAGGGGCGGTGCGGTCGAAGGAGACGTCGCCGATGGCCAGGACGATGCTCGCGGCGACGCCCGGGTGGTTCTCCGCGGTGTACTTCTCGCGCAGGAGCGGTATCGGGTCGTGGTCGGGGAAGTCCGCCAGGACGAACGGGGCGGCGGCTCGGACGTCCGTGTCCTCGTCGTCGAGGAGTGCGGTCAGCGTGGGGAGGCCGGTTTCGACGGCGGTGCGTGCTTCGTGCGCCCAGCGGACTAGGTCGGTGTGGACGCCCTCGGGGTATTCGTCCTCGTGGTGTTCTTCGATGTCGGGGAGGGCGCGGGCGATGTCGGAGAGCAGTTCGAGGATCCGAGGGCGGTGGTGGACGCGCGGGTCGGACGCGAGGTCGTAGAGGATCGGGACGGCGGGGGCCGTCGCGGAGTACACGGTGCCCTGGTGGCAGATGCTGCCGAACAGGTCGTCCAGTGCGCGGGCCGCTGTGGCGGGGGAGGGCGACGCGACTCGTTCCAGGGTGGCGTGCAGCGCGGTGGCGGTGCCGTAGGCGTGGACGAGGTCGCCCCACGGGGCGACGTCATCGAATCGGTCGCTCACCCGAGGGGATGGTAGATGAGCGGTGTTCGGCCGCGATGCACAGGGTGACGACGACCGCGGCCGTCAGGCCCATCCCGAGGACGGCGCCGCCGAGCCCGGCCTCCGGGGCGGCGAACCCGAGCGCGACGACGGCGGCGGCGCCGAGGCCGACGAGCACGTGGTGGACGACCGCGCCCGCGCCCGCGAGGCGCTGCAGCGGCAGCAGGACCAGCAGGAAGACCGCCACCGGGACGGCGACGGCCAGCGCGGCGGCCCGCTCGGACACGTGCGCGTGATGCTCGGTGACGTCCAGCGCCGCCTCCAGGCCCGCGCCGATCGCGGCGATCGACGCGAACACCAGGTAGTGCCCGTAGCCCCACATCAGCGCGACGCGCAGCGACGGCAGGCGCTCCCCGGCGCCGCTGAAGTAGAGCCACCACAGCGCGAACACCAGCAGCAGCCCGCCGACCGCGATCAGCACGACCGGCGCGGAGAAGCCGTGCTCGGACGACACGGCCCGCACGCCGGTGAGCGTCGCGAGGATGACCTCGCCGAGCACGATGATCGTGAACAGGCCGTACCGTTCGGCGATGTGCCCGGGATGCCAGCTCGTCATCCGGCCGCGGCCCTCCGCCCACAGCGGCACGGCCAGCTCCGCGACGACCAGCGCCGCGAAGCCGATCATGGCGAGGTCGTCCGGCAGCCACAGCCGCCCGACCCACCCGGCCTGGACGAGCGCGACCCCGGCCGCGTAGCGGAGCGTGGCGGAACGGCCGGCCGGGTGCTCGGCGGCCGCGCGCAGCCACTGGCAGACGAGCGCGACCCGCATGACGACGTAGCCGATCGTCACGAGGGCGAAGTCGTAGTCGGTGAGGGCGTCCTCGACTCCGGCGGCGAGGACGAGGACGCCGCCCATCTGCAGCAGGGTCAGCGCGCGGTACAGGGCGTCGTCGGTGTCGTAGGCGGAGGCGAACCAGGTGAAGTTCATCCACGCCCACCAGATCGCGAAGAACACCGCGACGTAGCCGCCGAGCCCCGACCCGAGGTGCCCCTCGGCCAGCTCGTGGTGGAGCCCGGCGGCGGCCTGCGCGACCGCGACCACGAACGTCAGGTCGAACAGCAGCTCCAGCGGCGTCGCCGTCCGATGTTCCTCGCCGGGGTCGCGCGCCCGCATGGCCCGCCGCAGCGCACCGCTCTCCCCGCTCACCGACACCTCCCTCGCATGGTGTGTTTCATTGATCACTATAAGCGACCAATAAGAGTAGAACTTGTTATTGCTTCCTTGGCGCGCGGCGAGCAGGCTGTGCACATGGATTTGGTCGCACTGGAAGAGATCCGCCGGTTGAAGCACCGCTACCTGCGCTGCGTCGACCTCAAGCTGTGGGACGAGTTCGCCGAGGTCTTCACCGACGACGCCGTCGCCGAGTACGACACCCCGGTGATCGGCCGCACGCTGCGGCTGGACGGGCGGGACGCCATCGTCGCCTACATGCGCAAGAACCTCGGACCCGGGAGCATCACGACGCACACCGCCGGGCAGTCCGAGATCGACATCGACGGCGACCGGGCCACGGGGGTGTGGTCGCTGGACGACTCCATCATCATCCCCGAGGCGCGGCTGCTCATCCGGGGCGCCGCGCACTACACCGACTCCTACGTGCGCGGGAGCGACGGCCGGTGGCGGGTCGAGCGCACCGGGCACCGGCGCACGTACGAGTACACGGTGTCGCTGGACGACGTCCCGAGCCTGAAGTTCACCACCCCCCTGCCGGGCGCCGGCTGACGGCCGCGCCCGCGGGGCGCCGCCCGACCCGTTGACCCTCTGTAGAACGCGTTCTAGTATCCGGCTCACGGAGCGACGAACCGCCGTGCGCCGGCGCGCCCGTGCCGCCAACCCGAGGAGCCCGGTGACCACCGAACAGACCCCGCCCGTTTCCGCCGACGCCGACCCCGACACCGCCGCGACGCGCGACTTCGCGGCGGCGGTCGCCGAGGCGGAGCGGCTGATCCGCACCGCACCGCACGTCCGGACCGAGCAGGACCTCGCCGAGGGGCTGGACTACCTCGCGGGCAGCATCAAGGCGTCGCTGCACATGGTGGGCGCCTTCCAGCGCGACCACCCGTTCTTCGCCGCGTCGACCGGCCCGTACTCCAAGCTGGGCCTGGACAACCCCGACACGCTCTACTTCCACGCCTACATCCGCGACGACGCCGAGTACGTCGTCACCGGGCGCCGCGGCACCACCGCCGACCTGAGCTTCCAGGTGATGAACGGCGACTACTCGCCGACCGCGTCGCCCGACAGCCTCACCGCGTTCGACGACCGCGAGCTCGACATCGGCCCGGACGGCGAGTTCCGCGTGACGTTCGGGCCGCCCCGCGCGGACGCGGGCCCCGGCTACGTCGCGCTCGCGCCCGGTTCGGCGATGCTGATCGTCCGCGAGGTGTTCAGCGACTGGGCGAACGAGCGGCCGGGCGAGATCCGGATCCACCGGGCGGACACGCTCGGCACGTCCCCGCCGCCGCTGACGGCCGCCGCGATGGCCAAGCGGTTCCACATGGCGGGACGGATGCTGGTGTCCCGGATCCGCACCTTCCTCGCCTTCCCCGAGTGGCACTACCTGCGGCTTCCCGTCAACACGCTGACCGAGCCGCGCAGCACGCCCGGCGGGCTCACCACCCAGTTCTCGTCCGTCGGGCACTACGACCTCGCCGACGACGAGGTCATGGTGATCACCGTTCCGGCCGTCGAGAAGGGCACGGCGACCTACTTCGGATTCCAGCTCGGCAGCATGTGGTACGTGTCGCTGGACTACATCAACCACCAGACCAGCCTCACCCAGCACCAGGCCCGCATCGACGTCGACGGCAAGATCCGGTACGTCGTCGGCGAGCGGGACCCCGGCCTGGCGAACTGGATCGAGTGCACCGGCCACCGGCGCGGCTACCTGCAGTTCCGCTGGCAGGGACTCACCCGCGACCTCGCCCCGGACGACGGCCCGACCGTCGAGGTGATGCCGTTCGACGAACTGCCGACCGGCTGCCGCACCACGAACACCAGACGGTCGACGCGGACGAGTGGCGCGCCCGGATCGAGGCCCGTCAGGTCGCCGTCGCCCGCCGGATGCTCGGTTGACCTCCTCCCCCCGTCTAAAGGCGGGGGGAGTCCACGGGTCGCCCCGTGGGTTTCCTGCTTCGTCGCCGACCGCCCCGTCCGGGAGGACTCCCGTTGAGGTCTCACACCGGCTCCACAGGCAGACACCGCCAGCCCGGCGGCCACAATGTTGCGTGCGGCGTTGACGTCCCGGTCGTGCCGGGCACCGCAACCGCCGCATGCCCACTCCCTCACGCCCAAAGGCATCTTCTCGGCAATGGTTCCGCACTGCGAGCACGTCTTGCTGGAGGGGAACCACCGGTCGATCACCACGAGTTCGCGGCCGTACCAGTCGGCTTTGTACTCCAGCATCGCCCGCAACTCTCGCCACGCCGCGTCCGAGATCGCACGCGCGAGCGAGTGGTTCTTGACCATGTTGCGGACGTTGAGGTCCTCGATCACGACCACTTGGTTCTCGTGGACGAGCCGAGTCGACAGCTTGTGCAGGAAGTCCCGCCTGCGGTCGGTGATGCGGGCGTGGACCCGGGCGACCTTGATCCGGGCCTTCTCCCGGTTGGCCGACCCCTTCTGTTTCCGGGCCAGGTTCTTCTGCGCTCTGGCGAGGCGTTCGCGGTCGCGGCGCTCGTGCCGGGGGTTGGCGACCTTCTCCCCGGTCGACAACGTGACCAGCGAGGTGACCCCGGCGTCGAGGCCGATGGCCTTGTCCGACGGGTCCAGCCGGGTGATCGTGTCTTCGCACAGGATGGACACGAACCACCGCCCGGCCGCGTCCCGCGACACCGTTACCGTGGATGGCTCGGCGCCCTCCGGCAGCGGACGCGACCACACGATCGCCAGCGGGCCGTCCATCTTCGCGAGCGTGAGTTCCCCGTCGCGCCACTTGAACGCGCTGCGGGTGTACTCGGCCGACGCCTTGGACTTCTTGCGCGCTTTGAAACGTGGGTACTTCGCGCGCTTGTCGAAGAACGCGGCGAACGCGGCCTGCAGGTGTCGCAGCGCCTGCTGCAGCGGCACGCTGGACACCTCGTTCAGGAACGCCAGCTCGTCGGTCTTCTTCCACGCCGTAAGCGCCGCCGAGGTATCGACGTAGGTCATGCGGCGCTGCTCGGTGTACCAGGCGCGGGTGCGTTCCTCCAGCGCCCGGTTGTAGACCAGGCGCGCGCACCCGAACGTGCGGGCGAGCTCGGCCGCCTGCTCGTCGGTGGGGTGGAAGCGGTGTTTGAACGCCCGTTTCACGGTGCGCGCCATACTCACACAATACAACACGATCAGTTAAGTCTGGTGAGCGGCGGTTCGCCTGTAGGTGAATCGCCTGTTCCTAACCCTGCTCTGCAGGCGGTTGGTTTCCTTCCCGGCCTGATGGCCGGGGTATCCACGAAGGAGTTCTGATGACCGACACGGACCCGCTGTTCGCGGCGCCGCTCGCCGACCGGGTCGTCGTCGTGTCCGGTGTCGGCCCCGGCCTGGGCCGCGCCCTCGCGCTGCGCTGCGCGGCGGCGGGCGCCGACCTGGTGCTCGCCGCGCGCGACGAGAACCGGCTCGCCGAGGTCGCCGCGGAGGTCGAGAAACTCGGCCGCCGCGCCGTCGCCGTCCCGACCGACATCCGCGACGAGACGGCGTGCGTCCGCCTCGCCGACACCGCCGTCGAGACGTTCGGACGGGTCGACGGCCTGGTCAACAACGCGTTCAAGCAACCGCCGCTGGAGGACCTCGCGACGGTCGACCTGGACGCCGTCCGCGCGGGCTTCGAGACGAACGTGCTGGCCGCGCTGCACCTCACGCGGCTGCTGACGCCCGCGCTCGCCGACCGCGACGGCTCCGTCGTGATGATCAACTCGGCGGTGCTGCGGCACTCCCGCCGCACCTTCGGCGCGTACAAGATGGCGAAGACGGCGCTGCTGTCGATGGCGCAGAGCCTCGCGACGGAACTCGGGCCGCAGGGCGTCCGCGTGAACACCGTCGCGCCCGGCTACATCTGGGCGCCCAACCTCAAGTGGTACTTCAAGCAGCTCGCCAGGGAACGGGACGTCCGCACGCGCGTCATCTACGAGGAGGCGGCAGCGACCACCGACCTGCGCAGACTCCCCGAACCCGACGAGATCGCCGACACCGTCATGTTCCTGCTGTCCCCGCTCGCGCGCGCCGTCACCGGGCAATGCCTGGACGTCAACTGCGGCGAGTGGCACCACTGAGAGGAGCCGTGATGCCCGGACGCGACACCCTCGGCACCGCCGAGGACCTGCACGCCTCCGCCCGCAAGATCACCGGCCTGGACGACTTCGGCGCCGACGACTACTCCGACGGCCTCGAAGTCCTGCTCGACTCGCTCGTCCGGGACGCAGCGCTCACCCCGGCGGGCAACAAGGCGCAGCGCGCGCTTCTGCGCGGCGGCCTCGCCGCCCGGCTGTGGTCCGAGGCGGCGTGGCGGCGGCGGCCCGAACACGCGGACGCGCCACTCGACCGTCCGGTCTTCGTCACCGGACTGCCGCGCACCGGCACGACCGCGCTGCACCGGCTGCTCACCGCCGACCCCGTCCACCAGGGCCTGGAGGTGTGGCTGGCGGAGGTCCCGCAGCCGCGCCCGCCGCGCGACACGTGGGCGGACGACCCGGTCTACCAGGCGATCGACGCGCAGTACCGGCGGCACCACATCGCCAACCCCGAGTTCATGGGGGTGCACTACATCGCGGCCGACACGGTCGAGGAGTGCTGGCAGCTCCTGCGGCAGAGCATGCGGTCGATCTCGTTCGAGAGCCTCGCGCACCTGCCGACCTATTCGTCCTGGCTCGCCGGGCAGGACTGGACGCCCGCGTACCGCAGGCACCGCCGCAACCTGCAGATGATCGGGATGAACGACCCCGGGCGCCGCTGGGTGCTGAAGAACCCGAGCCACCTGTTCGCCCTCGACGCGCTCCTGGAGGTCTACCCGGACGCGCTGATCGTGCAGACGCACCGGGAGCCGCGCACCGCGATGGCGTCCATGTGCAGCCTCGCCGCGCACGTGACCGGCGGCTGGTCGGAGGCGTTCACGGGCGCGACGCTCGGCCGCGACCAGCTCGACCTGTGGGCCCGCGGGCTGGAGGCGTTCCGCGCCGAACGCGCCCGGCACGACCCCGCGCGGTTCGTCGACGTCCACTACGACGACTTCGTCGGCGACCCCATCGGGACGGTCGAGTCGATCTACGCGCGGTTCGGGCTGCCGTTCGGCGACGGCACCCGGACCGCGATGGAGCGCCTGCAGGCCGAGAGCACCGGCGGCGCCGCCCGTCCGTCGCACCGGTACTCCCTCGCGGACTTCGGCCTCGCTCCCGAGGAGGTCGACGAACGCTTCGCGGGACTGACGCCCTGACCCCGTTCGCTACTCGATCACGAGCTGCACCGGGACGTTCCCGCGCGTGGCGTTGGAGTACGGGCAGACCTGGTGCGCGCGTTCGACCAGGTCGCGGCCGTTCTCCAGGTCGTCGGGCAGTTCGACGCGCAGGACGACGGTGAGGGCGAAGCCCTGCTCGGCGTCCCCGCCGAGGCCGACCTCGGCGGTCACCGAGACGTCCCGGACGTCCTGGCGGCTCTTGCGTGCGACGGCGGCGAGGGCGCTGGCGAAGCACGCGGCGTAGCCCGCGGCGAACAGCTGCTCGGGGTTGGTGCCCTCGCCCGTCCCGCCCATCTCGCGCGGCGGGGCGAGGGTCACCGAGAGGCGGCCGTCGGAGCTGACGGCGCGGCCGTCGCGGCCGTTGGCGGTGGCGACTGCGGTGTAGCGGACGTCCATGTGCGTGCTCCTCTGGGTTGAGACGGTGTCCGACACCGTTCGCGGTGTCGGACGGGGTCAGTGGCCTAGGCGGCCGGACAGTTCGCGTGCGGAGGAGGAGACCTCCTCGATGATCTCCAGCAGCCGGCGGCCGCGGAACCCGGCGTTCACGCCGCCGAGGCTGAGCGTGGCGACGACGTCGTCCTGCGCGTCCCGGACCGGGGCGGCGACGGCGCCGACGCCGTACAGGTAGTCCTCCTCGCTGATCGCGTAGCCGTCGCGCAGGACCGCGTCGAGCCGTTCGGTGAGCTCCCGCACGTCGGTCAGCGTGTGCGAGGTGTACTCGTCGAGGTCGGGGCCGAGCCAGCGTTCGCGCAGCTCGGCGGAGTGGGCCAGCAGGACGACCGGCCCGGCGGCGGTGTGGTACGGCAGCACGGTGCCGACGCCGACCGAGTTCACCACGACCGGGTTGTTGCCCTGCGCCCGCTCGACGCAGACGGCCCCCTCCGGGCCGGGGATCATCAGGTAGGCGGTGTCGCCGAACCGGTCGGCGAGGCGGCGCAGGAACGGCTCGGCCTCGTCGCGGAGGCTGAGGTCGGCGAGCGCGACCGCGCCGACCCGGAAGGGCCGCATGGTGAGCCGGTAGGTGCCGCCGTCGCCCCTGGTCAGCCAGCCCGCCTGGATCAGCGTCGCGGCCAGCCGGTGGACCGTGGTCTTGTTCATGCCGGTGGCCGCCGTCATGGCGTTCAGCGTGAGGGCGGGGGTGTCCCGGGTGAAGCACTCCATCAGCCGGCACGCCTTGAGGACCGAGCCGACGATGTTCTTGTTCTCCGGGCCCTCCTGCTCTTCGGCGGTCATGGACGCTCACCCTGTTCCGTAATCCGGTACATGTTCCGGATCCTACCGACCGGTCGGGGCCGGTCCGGTCACGGCGTGCGTCGCCGCCGCGTACGCGTAGGTGTGGTTGCGGGCGTTCGCGAGACCGGTCACGTACCCCTTCAGTTCCCTGGTCGCGGCCGCGTTGCCGGTGGCGTAGAGGCCCGGCACCGCCCGCCCGTCCCGGCGCAGCACCCGCCCGTCTCCGTCGATCGACAGGCCGAGCGTGCCCATCCCGAACCCGACGATCGACAGCGGCAGCGCGTAGAACGGCGGGGACGCGACGGGCCCGAGGTTCGGGTTCGGAACGCGGTCCGGGTCGCCGTAGGCGCGCCGGACGAACGGCAGCGTGCCGCGCCCGAACGCGTCGTCCGTCCCGCGTTCGGCGCCCTCGTTGAAGGCGGCGACGGTCGCGGCGAAGCCGTCGGCGTCGAAGCCCGCCGCCGCGGCCAGTTCGCGCGGCGAATCCGCACGGACGATCGCGTCCGGCCAGGGCTCGCCGGGCCCGTACGGGCCGAGCCGGTAGCGGCGGCGGAACTCCTCGTCGGCGATGAACCAGCACGGATGGTTCGCCCAGCGCTTGCGGCGCCCGTCGTAGCGGCGCAGCGCGCCGATCAGCGCGCCGTAGTAGCTCTCGTCGCCGAACCGCAGCCCGTCCCGGTTGACGATCATCGAGTGCGGCAGCCCGAGGTGCTCCAGCAGCGGGCGGTGCAGCGGCACGTCCCCGGCCCGTCCGGGCTCGGCCGGATGCGTCTCGCCGGGGAAGGGGAAGCCGACGCTGAAGAACGGGTCCGCGCCGCGCACGGTGGCCGCGCCCGCCCGCTGCGCCAGTAGCAGGCCGTCGCCCTCGACCACGGGCGGGGCCGACTCGACCAGCGCCGGGACGTCCTCCAGCTCGGCGGCGTCCGGCGCGCCGCCGTACCCGCCCGCCGCGATCAGCACCCCGCGCCGCGCCCGGACCGTGATCCGCCCGTCCGGCCCCTCCAGGACGGCGCCCGCGACGGCGTCGCCGTCCATCAGCAGCTCGACGGCCCGATGGTGCAGCAGGCAGTCGACACCGCGTTCGGTCAGCGCGGCCCGGACGAACGCGCCCGCGAGGCCGGAGCCGTGCGTGAGCAGATCGCGCTCGGCGCCCTCCCGCCGCAGTTCCGCGAGCCCGGCGCGGTCGCGTGCGCGGGGCGAGTACAGGTCGTTCCGGGGCACGCCCGTCTCGTAGTACGGGCTGGGGCGGAGCAGGTCGCGCCAGCCGCCGAGGGACGCGCCGGGGACGACGCACTCCAGCAGCCGTCCCTCCTCGGTGGAGCCGGGCGCCGGGTGGTAGAGGTCGGGGCAGCCCCGGATCACCTCGAACGGGACGCCCGCGTCGCGGTACCAGCGGGTCGCCTCGATCGCGCGGTTCAGGTAGGCGCGGCGGGCCTCGCGGTCGACCGGGCGGCCCTCGCCCTGGACGTGGTCCAGGTAGGACTCGGTCGCCTGCAGGGAGTCGTCCGCGCCGCCGTCCGGCAGGCCCGACGCCCCGACCCAGACGAAGCCGCCGCTGTAGGCGGCGACGCCGCCGACCATGCCGGACCGCTCCGCGACCAGGACGTCGGCGCCCAGGTCGTGCGCCCGCACGGCGGCGGCGAGCCCGCCGAGCCCGCCGCCGACGCACAGCAGGTCGACGGTGCGGTCGGCGCTGCGGCCGGGGGCGCGGCCGGGGGCCGTCGAGCCGGTTCGGGACGTGTCCATGGAGTCCTCCTGGCCATCGTGCCACGCGGTGTCCCGAAAGGCGTTTCGGATCGCGGACTGGCGTACGGACGGGCCGGATCGCGGCGAACGGTCCGTCCGCAACCCGTTGACCAGCAACTCTTGCAGAAGGATTCGGGAAAGTGAACCCGTTGACATGCGCGGCAGGCAAATCTACTGTCGGTGCGGAATCTATTCCGTAATACGGAAAGGCGCTCCCCATGACAGCAGCCAACCGTCTCCGCGACCTCATGGCCGACGACGTGGTGTACGCCCCGGGCGTCTGGGACGGCCTGACCGCCCGGCTCGCCGAGCAGGCCGGCTTCCCCGCACTGTGCGCGTCCGGTTTCGCGATCTCCGCCGCGCTCGGCCTGCCCGACGCGGAGCTCTACACGATGTCGGAGAACCTCGACGCGGTCCGCCGGATCATGGAGGCGAGCGGCCTGCCGGTCATCGCCGACATCGACACCGGCTACGGCAACGCCGTCAACGCCGCCCGCACCGCGCGCCGGTTCGCCGACGCGGGCGTCGCCGCGGTGTTCATGGAGGACCAGGAGTCGCCCAAGCGCTGCCCCATCTGCGTCGGCGACCCGGTCCCGGTGATCGGCGTCGCGGAGGCGGCGGGCAAGATCCGGGCGGTCCGGGACGCGGTCGGCGACCGGCTCGTCGTGATCGCCCGCACCGACACCACCGGACGGGAGGCGCTGGAGCGCGCGACGGCCTACGCCGCCGCCGGGGCCGAGATGATCATGCCGGTCACCAAGACGTTCGCGTCGGCGGCGGAGTGGCGCGAGTGCCGCGACCGCGTCGGCGTCCCGCTGATGGCCACCCTCACCGCCTCGACCTGGGTGGAGCGCGACCTCACCCCCGACGTGCTGCGCGAGGTCGGGGTCCGGCTGGCGCTGCTGCCCACCCAGATCCTGCTCTCCGCGACCGGCGCCATGCGCGACACGCTGCGGCGGCTGCGGTCCGGCGAGCCGCCCGCGCGGGTCAGCGCGGACGCGCTGCCGCACCACGACTTCGTCGACCTGATCGGTTTCGCCGACGTGGAGAAGGCGCAGGAGACCTACCTGCCCGCCGCCACCGCCTGAGAAGGAGGACTTCGAGGATGACTTCCACCGGCACCGGAGGAGCCGCACCGCCGGACGCGTCCGAAGAGCGGACGATCGCCGACAGGGTTCTCGCGCCGGCCGCGAGGACCGGCGCGTCCCGGGCGTCCGGCGGGCGGACGATCACGGAGAAGATCCTCGCCCGCGCGGGCGGCCTCGACGACGTCCGCGCCGGGCAGAACCACCCGTTCCGTCCGGACCACATGGTCGCCTACGACTTCCCCGGCTACACCGACCTGATGTTCAAGCAGATGCACGACGACTTCGGGATCACCGAGGTCGACGACCCCGAGCGCTACCTCGTCTTCATCGACCACATGCTCTCCAACGGCGACGGCCGCGAGCAGGAGGTCCACGACGTCACCCGCAAGTGGGGCGACTTCTACGGGATCGAGGTGCACGAGGGCCGCGGCATCGGCCACCAGGTGGCGGCCGAGCTCGGCTACGCGCTCCCCGGCAAGTTCCTCATCCACTTCGACGGCCACATCAGCGGCCTCGGCGCGTTCGGCGCGCTCGGCTGGGGTGTGCGCCGCGACCTGCTCGAAGCGTGGGTCAGCGGGCAGATCTTCCTGAACGTGCCCGCCTCCACCCGCTTCCACCTGACCGGGACGTTCGCGCCCGGCGTCGACAACCGCGACCTCATCCACGAGATCATCGCCCGGGTCGGGGCGGACGGCTGCGCGCACCAGGTCATGGAGTTCACCGGCCCCGGGGCCGAGGCGATGAGCATCGGACGCCGCCAGGGGCTGTGCGGCATGGCGATGTTCACGGGGGCCGTCTCGGCCATCTTCGCCCCCGACGACCTCGCGCTCGACTACGCGCGGCGGGTCGCCCGCACCGGGTTCGAGCCGCTCTACAGCGACCCGGACGCCGTGTACGCCGCGACCCACGCGATCGACCTCGACGAGCTGCGGCCGCGGGTCGTCCTGCCGGGGTCGGCGCGCGCCGCGAACACGCTCGGCGTGGACGAGGCCGCCGGGACGCCCATCACGAAGGCGTTCATCGGCTCGTGCGCGAGCGGCCGCATCGAGGACATCCGGGCCGCCGCCGAGATCCTGCGGGGGCGCCGGGTCGCGCCGGGCGTGCAGCTCAACGTCGTCCCGACGTCGCAGGTCATCCACCGGCAGGCCGAGGAGGAAGGCCTGCTGGACGTCCTGCGCGACGCGGGCGCCGACATCGCCATCTCCAGTTGCGACTTCTGCTTCGGCTACGCGAAGCCGCTGCGGGACGGCGAGAACTGCATCTCCACGGGCGTCCTCAACATCTCCGGGCGGATGGGCAGCACCGGCGCCGACATCTACATGGGGTCGGCCTACACGGTCGCGGCCAGCGCCGTCGCCGGGCACATCGCCGACCCGCGGGAGGTCGTGGCATGAGCACCGGCTCCGCCGTTCCGGACGTCCTGCGCGGCCGCGTCGCGTGGATCTTCGGCGACGACTTCGACGTCGACCTGATCATCGGCGTCGAGAACATCAAGTACTACGACCCGGACAAGCTGCGCGCGGTGTGCATGCGCGCCTTCGACCCGGAGTTCGCCGACAAGGTCGAGCCGGGCGACGTGGTGGTCGGCGGGCGCAACTTCGGCTACGGGCACCCGCACTATCCGCCGCTCGTCGCGCTGCGCAACCTGGGGATCAGCGCCGTCCTCGCCGAGTCGTTCTCGCCCGGGTTCTGGCGCGGCGAGACCTACAACGGGATGCCGCTGGTGACCGTGCCGGGCATCGCGGCGGCCGTGCGGCGCTTCGACCCGGTCGAGGTCGACTGGCGGCGCGCGTCCGTCCGGCTCCCGGACGGCACGGAACTGGCCGGCGACCCGCCGAGCGACCGGACGGTGAAGGTGCTCGAAGCCGGGGGCAGCCTGAACCTGCTGCTGCGCGAGCACGCCCGCCGCGCCCCGGCCGGGGCGGAGGGCTGACATGCACGGGGACTACTTCGACACCGCGCACGGCCAGGTGCGGGCGTGGCTCACCGGCGACCGGCCGGGCGTCCTGGTGCTGCCGGGGATCCGCTGGTCGGGCCGTCCGCTGGCCGAGGACATCGTGCTCGAAGCCCCGGGCCGCGCCGTCGCCGTGGCGGACCCG
>NZ_MKJY01000221.1 GCF_001942465.1 Actinomadura sp. CNU-125 | reverse complement strand
GCGCGGATCGTCGGATGGATGCTGCTGCTGGTCGGGCTGGCGCTGGCCGGGTCGGTCGCGGTGACGTGGTCGGTGCTGTCCGGACGGCTGAACGACCGCGTCGACAACGAGCTCACGCACGAGGCGAACAAGCTTCGCAGCTACACCCAGAACGGGATCGACCCGGCCACCGGACGTCCGCCGACGAACGTGTCCGAGCTGCTCACCGGCTACCTCGTCCACAACCTGCCGGACAGCTACGAGACGTTCTTCTCGGTGGTGGACGGGCGCGCCGAGCGGCGCAGCGCGCAGCAGCCGCTCGCGCGGCTCGACCTCGACCGGGCGTTCGTCGCGAAGGCGGCGCGGGCGAAGGAGCCGACGTACGGGTGGGCGGAAACGGACGCGGGCGACGTCCGGTACGCGGTGCTTCCGGTGCGGATGGCGGGGGACGCGCGGCAGGCGGCGTTCGTCGTCGTCGAGTTCCGGGACGCGCAGCGCGCCGAGGTGATCGAGACGACGCGGGTGCTCGGCTTCACCGCGTTCGGGGCGCTGGCGGTCGCGGGCGCGGTCGGCTGGCTCATCGCGGGGCGGGTGCTCGCGCCCATCCGGCTGGTGCGGCAGACCGCCGAGCAGATCGGCGAGTCCGACCTGACGCGGCGGCTGCTCGTCCGCGGCAACGACGACGTCGCGGCGCTGGCGTCCACGTTCAACCGGATGCTCGACCGGCTGGAGTCGGCGTTCGCGGCGCAGCGCCGGTTCCTCGACGACGCGGGCCACGAACTGCGCACCCCCATCACCGTCATCCGCGGACATCTGGAGCTGATGGGCGACGACCCGGACGAACGCGAAGAGACCCGGACGCTGCTGATGGAGGAACTCGACCGGATGAACCGGATGGTCAACGACCTCATCATGCTCGCGAAGGCGGACCGTCCGGACTTCCTGGACGTCGCCGAGATCGACCTGGCCGACCTGACGGTGGACGTCGTCGCCAAGTCGCGGGGGCTCGGCGACCGGCGGTGGCGCGTCGGCGCGGTCGCGAGGTGCGGGTGCTCGGCGACGCGCAGCGGCTCACGCAGGCGCTGATGCAGCTGGCGGCCAACGCGGTGCGGCACACCGGCGACGGCGACACGGTCGAGGTCGGCTCGGCGGTCCGGGACGGGTCGGTGCTGCTCTGGGTGCGCGACACCGGGCCGGGCGTCGCCCCCGAGGACCACGAGCGGATCTTCGAACGGTTCGTCCGGGCGGGTTCGGGGCCGCGGCCGGTGGAGGGCGCGGGGCTCGGGCTCGCGATCGTGGCGTCCATCGCGAAGGCGCACGGCGGGACGGCGAGCGTGCACGACCCGCTCGAAGGCGGCGCCCAGTTCGTCCTGGACCTCCCGCTGCGTCCGGTGATCGACGCGGGGGCGACCACGGTCGTCCTGCCCGCGGCCGAGGCGGCGCGGTGAACCGGATCCTCATCGCCGAGGACGAGCGGCGGATCACCTCGTTCCTGGAGAAGGGGCTGCGCTCGAACGGGTTCACGACATCGGTCGTGGCCGACGGGCTGTCCGCGTACGAGCACGCGCGGACGGGCGATTTCGACCTGATGATCCTGGATCTGGGCCTGCCGGTGCAGGACGGCTTCACGGTGCTGCGGCGGCTGCGCGGCGAGCGGGTCACCATGCCGGTGATCATCCTCACGGCGCGCGACACGGTCGCCGACACCGTCGCGGGCCTGGAGGGCGGCGCGGACGACTACATCGCCAAGCCGTTCGCGTTCGAGGAACTGCTCGCGCGCGTCCGGCTGCGGCTGCGCACCGAGCGGATCCCGGAGGCGACCGTCCTGCGGGCCGGCGACCTCGACCTCGACCTGCGGACCCGCCGCGCCCGCATCGGCGGCCGGACCGTCGAGCTCACCGCCCGCGAGTTCGCGCTGGCCGAGGTGTTCTGCCGGCACCCCGACCAGGTGCTCACCCGCGAGCAGCTGCTCAGCCAGGTGTGGGGGTTCGACTTCGACCCGGGGTCGAACATCGTCGACGTCTACATCCGCTACCTGCGGCGCAAGCTGGGCACCGCCCGGATCGAGACGGTCCGCGGCGTCGGCTACCGGCTGCGGCCGTGACGCGGCGGTCGCCCGGGCGGCTCAGGTGATGTCCTTGGACTCGTGCAGGTTCATGTCCATGATGATCGCCGTCATGGCGGCCATCGTGCGCAGCGGCTCCGGCACCGGATCGAAGATCTCGACGTCGTACTTGTCGGCCGTCGTCAGCAGGTGGGTGACCACCCCCGCCCACTTCTTGCGGACGTGCGCGACCTTCTTGCCGTCCGCGTCGCGCACCGCGAAGTTGTTCCGGGGGATGTCCACCTCGACGTCCCCGAGCACCGTCCCGTCCGGGTCCTGCACGGCGTAGCGGCGGCCGACCCGCCGGGTGACGAACGAGCCGACGACGTCCCCCTCGGGGCGCCGCACCTCCGTCAGCGCGCGTCCCTTCTGCTTGTCGACGACGAGCAGCGGTTCGCCTTCGGGCGTGCTCAGCAGCACCGCGCGCGCGTCCAGGTCCGACTTGCCGGGAAAGGCGGTACGGATCGCGTCGCCGCGCCGCCGGTCGGTCTCGTCGGCCACGGCGACGGTCGTCCCGTCCCCGTCCATGACCCGGTACTTCGACTTCGCGAACGGGCCCCTGCGCGGCTGTTCGATCCTGAGCACCGGGGAGCTGAACGCTTCGCTCACGTGTCCTCCCGCCTTCCCGACCCGCGGCCGTGGGCCGCATCCAGTGGACGTTGCGGCGCGGCTCGCGCCGTCCAAGCGCGAATCCTGCCGGGTTCGGGCGGGAAGGGGAAGGACCCGGACGGCTTACATTTCATGCTCGGGTCCGGCCGGAACCCCCTTCCGGCGGTGCGGGATCCGGGGCGTCATCCCAAGCCGGAAAGGTCGGCCAGAGCTTCGGACGCGGCGACGGCGTCCAGCGTCTCGCCCGGCGGCTCGGCGAAGCCGACCTCGCGGAGCGTCTGCTCGGGGAGGGCGTCGACGGCGGTGACCGCGACGCCGGGCACGAGTTCGACCACGAGGTCGGGGGCGTCGCCCGGGAAGCGCCGGACGATCGAGTGGTAGACGCCGCCGTCCTCGACCGGGCCGCGCTCCCACCCCCGCCGGTGCAGGCCCAGCACCGCGCCGACCGGGACGGTGCCGCCCTCGAACCGCTCCAGCCGCCCGGTGCGCCGCTCGGCGCCGGTGAGCGCGTCCACGGGCCGTCCGAGCTGGGGGAACGGCTGGGTGATCTCGTAGTCGGCGAAGAGTTCGGCCCAGGCGGTGTTCGCGTCGCCGAGTTCCAGCGGGTGCGGGATGCCGATCCGGGCCTCGTCCGGGAGCCGCACCGGCGCGTCGTCGACGTCGGCGAACGTCCGGTCCTCGGCGATGCGGAACGCGGTGTCGCCGGTCGTCCAGACGAGCCGGCGGGCGATGTGCCGCAGCAGCGGGTGCTCGACGAAGTACCGCTCGAACTCGGCGGCGCTCCACCGGCGTCCGGTCACCATCGCCCGTTCGAGGCGCCGGATCTGGTCGCCCGCGACGCCCCGCACGTCCTTCTTCAGCGCGGCGAAACGCGCGTACGCGGCGGGCGCGAGGTCGGCGTCGTCCTTCGCGCCCGGCTTCGGGAGGGTCTTGCGGTGCTTGCCCGCCTCGTCGATCACGAACGGCGTCAGCGTCTCGTCGAACCCGACCGTGAAGCGGCGCGGACCGTAGTCCAGGACGAGCGTCCCGGCGTCGTCGAGGCCGAAGCCGGGGACGAGCCGGTCGGCGAGTTCGTCCGCGGACAGGCCGCGCGCCCTCGCCACCATGGCCAGGCAGTTCTCGGCCGTCTGGCGGCGGCCGGGCGCGGACGCCTTCTCGGAGATGCGGTGCAGCCAGGTCAGCGCGGTGTCGGTGCCGATCACCCGCAGCACCTGCACGGCGTGCTTGTCGGTGCCCGACCCCGGCCACTTGAGCAGCAGGGCGCCGAGCCGCCGGGCGGCGTCGTCGTCGGCCAGCAGGCCGAGCTGGTCGAGCACCCAGCCGCTGCGGGACGGCGTGCGTGCGGCGATCCAGCACTCGAAGACCGCCCGGCCGAAGGCGGACAGCGACGCGCGGTCGCACCGGTCCAGGACCTCGCCGAGCTCGGGGTGCGGCCGCAGGTCGCGTTCCACGGGAGGCTCGTGAAGGTGAGGGCGCCGATGAGGTTCTCGATCGCCGCCGGCGGCAGCACCCGTCCGTCCAGCAGGCGGACCTCGGGCAGTTCGGTCCGGTTCAGCCAGGTGACCTTCGGAGGCTTGACGGCCTTGGCGGGCGGCTCCGCCTTCGGGCCGTCCTTCTCGGTGAGGAACTGCTCGACGGCCGCGGCCGCGTCGTCGCCGTACCGGCGGGCGGCGTCCACCACGGCCGGGACTCCGTGCCGGGAGGCGATGTGGGCCAGCGCCGCCCGGGCCTTGTCACGCGGGACCCGCGCCTTGGCCAGCGCGTCCGGCACCAGGAACGGCACCGCGTCGGCGCCGTGACCGGTGAGCCACTCGACGGCGATGCGGTGGCCGGACCCCTGGGAGAACCAGTGGGCCATCAGCACGGCCGTCTCCAGGTCGAGCACCGGCAGCAGGGCCCGGGCGCCCCGGGCGCGGTCGACCTTGGCGTGCGGGAACACGATGTGGTGGACGTCGAGTTCGAAGCGGGCGAGCAGCGCCTTGAGATCGTCCCCCCTGGGGCCCCAGCCGCCCTTGGGGTTGGTGCTCCAGTCCGCCAGCAGCGGACGGACGAGCTCCTCGGGAGCGCGCTCGAACATGTGCGTCTGGTTCGGCGTGTAGGTGACTGCGCCGTCCTGGTAGGCGCGGACGAGACCCTCCCACCCTTCCTTCTCCAGGATCGCCTTCTCTTTGTCACCGAGATAGGACGGCCTGTCGCACAGCTTCAGCCATTCCTCCCGCTCGCCCTCCGCCCACACGAGGCTCCGGTCCGAGGGCGCCTCCAGACCCGGGACGAGCGTGACGTCCTTCGCCGCGGCCTTGGTCGCCTCGCGGTACGCGCGGGCGTCCCTTTCCCAGGGCGGGTCGACCAGCAGCAGGGGCAGCGCGTCGCTCATCCTGATCCTTCCGACGACGGTGGATGCGGGGATCGGACGCACATTCTCGAAGATCGGTTCACTCGTTTTTCGGACATGCGAAAGGGGGCGGTCCCGCGGGACCGCCCCCTTCTGCAGCCGTTCACCCGATATGGGCAGGCTTGAACTCGCTCAGAAGTCCATGCCGCCGGCGTCGGGCATGCCGCCGGCCGGGGCCGCGTTCTTCTCGGGCTTCTCGGCGATGACGGCCTCGGTGGTCAGGAACAGCGCGGCGATCGACGAGGCGTTCTGCAGCGCGGACCGGGTCACCTTGGCCGGGTCGAGGATCCCGGAGTCGAACATGTTGACGTAGTCGCCCGTGGCGGCGTTCAGGCCCTCACCCGGAGTCAGGTTGCGGACCTTCTCCACCACGACGCCGCCCTCGAGGCCGGCGTTCACGGCGATCTGCTTCAGCGGCTCCTCAAGCGCGCGCTTGACGATGTTGGCACCGGTGGCCTCGTCGCCCTGCAGCTCGAGCTTGTCGAACGCCTTGGTGCCGGCCTGCAGCAGCGCGACGCCGCCACCGGGGACGATGCCCTCCTCGACCGCGGCCTTGGCGTTGCGGACGGCGTCCTCGATGCGGTGCTTGCGCTCCTTGAGCTCCACCTCGGTCGCGGCGCCGGCCTTGATCACCGCGACACCGCCCGCGAGCTTGGCCAGGCGCTCCTGGAGCTTCTCGCGGTCGTAGTCGGAGTCGGTGTTGTCGATCTCGTTACGGATCTGGTTGACCCGGCCCGCGATCTCGTTGGCGTCACCGGCGCCGTCCACGATGGTCGTCTCGTCCTTGGCGACGACGACCTTGCGGGCGCGGCCCAGCATGTCGAGCGTGGTGTTCTCGAGCTTGAGGCCCACGTCCTCGCTGACGACCTGGCCACCGGTCAGGGTGGCGATGTCGCCCAGCATGGCCTTGCGGCGGTCGCCGAAGCCCGGGGCCTTCACGGCCACGGACTTGAAGATGCCGCGGATCTTGTTGACGATCAGCGTCGCCAGGGCCTCGGCCTCGACGTCCTCGGCGATGATCAGCAGCGGCTTGCCGGACTGCATGACGCCCTCAAGGACCGGCAGCAGGTCCTTGTTCGCCGACACCTTGCCCTGGACGATCAGGAGGTACGGGTCTTCGAGGACCGCCTCCATCCGCTCGGGGTCGGTCACGAAGTAGTGCGAGATGTAGCCCTTGTCGAAGCGCATCCCCTCGGTGAGCTCGAGCTCCAGACCGAAGGTCTGGCTCTCCTCGACCGTGATGACGCCTTCCTTGCCGACCTTGTCCATCGCCTCGGCGATCATCTCGCCGATCTGCTGGTCGCCGGCGGAGATGGAGGCCGTGGAAGCGATCTGCTCCTTGGTCTCCACGTCCTTGGCCAGCTTGGACAGCTCCTCGCTGACCCGCTCGACCGCGGCCTCGATGCCGCGCTTCAGCGACATCGGGTTGGCGCCCGCGGCGACGTTGCGCAGACCCTCGCGCACCAGCGCCTGCGCCAGCACCGTCGCCGTCGTGGTGCCGTCACCGGCGACGTCGTCGGTCTTCTTCGCTACTTCCTTGACGAGCTCGGCGCCGATCTTCTCCCAGGCGTCCTCGAGCTCGATCTCCTTGGCGATCGACACACCGTCGTTGGTGATCGTGGGGGCGCCCCACTTCTTCTCCAGCACGACGTTGCGGCCCTTGGGCCCGAGCGTCACCTTCACGGCGTCGGCGAGCTGGTTCATGCCCCGCTCGAGACCGCGACGGGCGTCCTCGTCGAACGCGATCATCTTTGCAGCCATAGGCTCCAAGTCCTCCCGGAACAAGGTGGCTTAGACGGATCGAGCCGACGCCCGCGACGGACGACCCCGGCCGACGACTGCCATTCCGCCGCCGATCCCGAGGTCTCATCGCCCCGACCCAGACTGTGAAGCTGTCACTCTCCACAGTGGAGTGCCAACCGTTTTTTAGCACTCTACCCTGTCGAGTGCAAGCAACGCGCACCCTCGCCGAGGGAAGGTTCTTCTACCTCCCCAGCCCCACCCTGACCAGGCCCGGAGTCCCCCGATGGACCGTCCGGAATGTGCCGCTGTGACCCGCTGTGCACGGCCGTACGTCGGCGGTTTCCGTGGTCGATGCGGTGTCCGTCGGCCCGCCTCAGGGTGAGATGTCGCCTCGAAGCGGTCTGCGGGTCTCGGCCGCGACCGCGAAGCCCGACGTCTCGTCCCATAGCACCGCTGACCAGAGGCTTTCCAGCACCGTCCATATGCGATCCACCAGCGGCCAATCCGGACGGGCACCAGTCAGAGTGACGATGGCCATGAGTTCGCTGCCCCACACGCCGTGGTCGTCATCGGGGTCCGCCGCGATCACGTCTTCAGCGATGAACCGCACACCGGCACGGATTTCAAGCAAGAGGTAGTCGGGGGTCGGGCCCTCCTGTTCGGTCCCGGTGACCAGCCTGAAGCTATGGACGGCATCGATGTCGGGTTCCAGCCGCTCGCCCGGTCGAGGCTCAGGAGGCCCCCGGTACTCGCCGAGCAACGGCGGCCCGGTCTCCAGCAGGGTGTCGAGCACACGGTCCATGGCTCCCGCTGCGCTATCTTCCTCCGCCCCCTTGCAGAAGAACACGAGTCTGTAGGCCACGCCTGCCCCTCGATCGAACACCGCCCATCGGATCGACAGGCTTCCAGACCGGAGTCGCGGAACCGTCACGGAACGGACGGAACGGGGCCGGTCGGCGGTCGACGCTACGCTGCAATGTCGTGCAGGAGACGCGCCTCGACACCGCCCGGATACGGGCGGCCCGCTGGGTGATCGACCCGGTTTTCCTCGATACTCCGCTGTACCGGTGCGAAACGCTGGAGCCCAACCTCGGGTGCGCGGTGAGCATCAAGCTCGAAACCGCCAACCCGGTCCGCAGCTTCAAGGGTCGCGGCACCGAGGTCATCGCCGGACGGCTCGCCGAGCACGGTCCGTCCGCCGTGGTGTGCGCCAGCGCGGGCAACCTCGGCCAGGCCCTCGCCTGGTCCGGACGCCGCCGGGGGCTCGACGTCACCGTCGTGGCGTCCCGCTTCGCGCCCGCGACCAAGCTCGACCGCATCCGCGCGCTGGACGCCCGGCTGGTGCTGGTGGACGGCGACTTCGAGGCGGCACGCGAGCGGGCGGCGGCCATCGCGCGGCACGACGGCGTCCGGCTGGTCGAGGACAGCCTGGACATCGAGACGTGCGAGGGCGCGGCGACCATCGGCCTGGAGCTGGTGAACACCCCGTTCGACGCCGTGCTGATCGCTCTCGGCGGCGGGGCGATGGCCACCGGCGTGGGCCATGTGGTGAAGGCCCTGGCGCCCGGAGCCGAAGTGATCTGCGTCCAGCCGCTGGGCGCGCCGGCGATGACGCGTTCGTGGCACCGGCGGCGCGTCGTCACCACCGACTCCGCCGACACGATCGCCGACGGCGTCGCCGGGCGGCGTCCCATCCCGGCCGTCCTGGACGACCTGCTCCTGGTCGCCGACGACGCCGTGCTGGTCCGGGAGGCGTCGATCATCGCCGGTATGCGGATGCTCTTCGACCACGCCGGGCTCGTCGTCGAACCGTCGGCCGCGCTCGGCGTCGCGGCGATGCTCGAAGACCGCGACCGCTTCGCCGGACGGCACGTGGTCACCATCGTGTGCGGCGGGAACGTCGACATGGACGCCTATCGCCGCTGGGTCGGCACGGCCGCTTGATGCAGGGCGGTCGACGCGGTTTTACTCCGGGGTGGCCGAGAGCGGGTCCATGGTCAGCTTCTTGGCCGCCGGGTCCGGAACGAGCCAGCCGGTCGTGTCGTCGGCGGGCAACAGGGACGACCAGTCGATCTCGTCTTCGGATCTGGAGTCGCCGACGAGGAGCGTGAACGTCCACTGCTCCTGCGAACCGCTGTCATCGCCGATCCACGCGCGTCCCCGGACGCAGGCGTCCGGGGCTCGGACGTCGGTCTCCTCCGGGATGAAGCCGTCGCACCAGAGGGAGCGGATCCGGTCGTCCGCGAAGCCCCGAAGTTCCCGGCAGACCCGGTACTCCAGTTCGAGCCAGTAATCCGTCTCGGCCATCGTCGGCCCCCCTCGCGGGTCGGAGTCCGACTTTACATCGGTTGCTTCCGGCGGACGGTGTCGCGGAGCGGGCGCCCCGGTCACGGCGTGCTGGAACGCATGCTCGCAGGTCCGGGGCCGTCCGGGGTCGACCGGACGCTACGTGCCGATCGCGTCGCGAACCCGCTGCAGGCGGTCGTAGTGGTCGTCGAGCCACCCGTCGGGCACCTTGATCGTGAGTTCCACCGCGACGAGGGACGACAGGTGATCGACCACGGTCGCGCACACCCGGTCGTTGTCGTCCAGTTCGAGCCAGATCTCTTTCGCCCTCTTGTCTTCCCGCCACGCGGTGTTGTCGCCGCGGTCGAGGTCGTCGAGGACCGCTTCCCACTCGTCGAGGTCCTCGGGGAACACGAAGCTGCGGGTCCGCCCGTTCACGAACGTGCTGCGGACTTCGATCTCGCCCTCAAGGCCGGAGGGGTGCCGGTCGGTGAACCTGTGCACGAGGCTGCTGCCGTTCTCGTCCGCCAAATGAATCAGGTCGGGAAAATCGCGATCTGTCATTGCCACATATTAGACACGGCGGACGCACTGCCGCGCGGGAATCGGCGCACATATCGGGCCGATCGCCGGTGGGAAAGATGAACGGCCGCTCCGGACCGGGGTAAACCGTTGTCCGGAGCGGCCGTCGGGTATTCATGGCGGACCGGCGCGTTCCACCGGCCCGAGCGCCTGGCGTGTCCGGATCTCGCCGCCTTCACTGATTTCGGGTGGCGTACCGGCCGACGCTCGTCGAACGGAGCGGACTACTGCTCGCCCGCGTCCTGCTCGGCACCCTCGACCTCGGCGACCGCGGTGTTGTTCTTGCCGCGGACGGCCGTCTTGACGTCCCCGGTCTGCACCGCTTCGTTGCCGACGACCGGCTTGGCCTTGGGCGAACCGGTGACGTTGCTGTAGGAGAGGTCACCAGGGCCCGACTCGGCGATCAGGGTCGGGCCGTTGTGGCCGACGTTCGCGTGCTTCACCGCGTAGACGTTCTTCGGCTGCTTCCCCTTGTCGTGACCGTGCTGCCGCTGCGCCTCACGCGCGCCGGCCTCCTGGCCCTCGGCCGCCTTGCCCTCGGCCGGCTGAGCTGCGACCGGCTTGGCCTCGGTCGGCTGGCCCTCGGCCTGCAGCGCCTCGACCTGCTTGCCCTCGGCCGCCTCGGTCTCCTGGCCCTCGGCCTGCGCGGCCTCAACCGGCTTGGCCTCGGTCGGCTGAGCCTCGACGGGCTTCGCCTCGGCCTGCGCGGCCTCAACCGGCTTGGCCTCGGTCGCTGAGCCTCGACCGGCTTGGCCTCTGGCCCTCGGCCGCCTCGGCCTGCTCGGCCTCGACCGCCTCGACCGGCTTGGCTTCGGCCGGCTTGGCCTCCGCCTGCGCGGCCTCGACCGGCTTCGCCTCGGCCTGCTCGGCCTCGACCGCTGAGCCTCGACCGGCTTGGCCTCCTGGGCCTCGGCCGGCTGGGCCTCGACGGGCTTCGCCTCGGCCTGTGCGGCCTCGACCGGCTGAGCCTCCGCCGGCTTGGCTTCGGCCTGCTGAGCCTCGACCGGCTTGGCCTCGGCCTGCTCGGCCTCCGCCGGCTTGGCCTCGGCCTGCTGGGCCTCCGCAGGCTTCGCCTCCGCGGGCTTGGCCTCCGCCGCCTCGGCCTCGGCCGCCTTGCCCTCGGCCGCCTTGGCGTCCGTCCCCTTGGCCTCCGCCTGGGCGGACTCGGCCTTGCCCGAGTCCTTCTCGCCCTGGTCCTGCTCGGAGCCCTCGACCTCGTTGACGGCCGTGTTGCCCTTGCCGTGGAGGGACGTCTTGAAGTCCCCGGTCTTCACGGCTTCGTTCCCGACCTTCGGCGACGCCTTGGGCGAGCCGGTGACGTTGCTGTACGAGAGGTCGCCCGGGCCCTCTTCGACGATGTAGACGGGGCCGTTGTGGCCGACGTTGCCCTTCTCCACTACGAAGAAGTTGATGTCGGCCATAGCCGCCGGAGCCGCGAGGACAGATGCCCCCATGGCGATCCCGGAGACCACCACCGCACGAGCAATGCGATTCATACCATTCCTCTCTTGTCGTGATCGGCGCCCCCTAATGAGCCGCCTAACGATCACCCTTCCAGAGGAAAGACTTAAGCTTCCAGACATCGCGCACCAAGATCACGGCAGCGGACTACAATGACGGTAAAGCATGGACCCGCGGTAGATCATCTACGGCACGTAAAATGATTACGCGATTAATGCCGATTTCGGCTGGGCAACTTGCCGACAATGGTCGGATTGCCGTCCCGGGCGCGCGCCGGGCGGAGGGCTCAGCCCGACCCGCACGGGTGGGTGCCGACGGTCGAGACGTCGGGGCCCGGGAAGCTGTAGTACGCCTCGACGGCGAGGGCCGCGGGGAACAGGGCGATCAGTACGATCGGGATCGCGGCCACGGAAAGCGCGCGGAACCGGCTTCGATCGCCCTCGCGGTGGACGAGGAGAACGGCGACCGCGAAGACGACGGCCGCGATGCCCGCGGCGACGGTCGTCAGGGGCAGCCAGGCGTCGTAGCCGTGGCTCCAGTGCACGGACGAGCGGTCGAGCGCGCACGCGCGATCGCGGGCGGCGTCCGCACGACCCTCCAGGTGGGTCATGAGGAACAGGCCGCCGACGCACAGCGCGGTCAGAGCGGGCGGGAGCACGCCCAATCGCGATCCGGGGGTCATCGGCGGCGATTCTAGACCTCCGCCCGCGCACGGGGCGTGCGCCGGGCGGGGGGCGGGGCGCAGCCTCCGGCGACCGCCGGGATGATCGAGATCTGGGTGCCCGCGGGGGTCGGGGTGTCGAGGCCCTCGGCGAACCGGACGTCCTCGTCGCCCACGTACACGTTGACGAAACGGCGGATCTTGCCGGCGTCGTCGAGGATGCGGGCGGAGATGCCGGAGTGGTTCGCCTCCAGGTCGGCGACGACGGCGCGCAGGGTCTCGCCCTCGGCCTTCACCTCCGACTCGCCGCCGGTGTAGGTGCGCAGGATCGTCGGGATCCGCACGGACACGCTGCTCATTGCTCGGCTCCTTCGATCGGTTGTCAGACGAGGCCCGCGGCGCGGAACGCCTCCAGGGACGGGGCGATGTTCGCGCTCGGCGCGACCACCGGGGCGACGGCGTCGAGGGTCTTCAGGCCGTCCCCGGAGTTGATGATCACGGTCTCGGCGGACGGGTCGAGCCGCCCGTCCTCGACCAGCTTGCGGAGGGTCGCGACGGTGACGCCGCCCGCGGTCTCACCGAAGACGCCCTCGGTGCGGGCGAGCAGACGGATGCCCTCGACGACCTGCTCGTCGGTGACGTCCTCGATGGCGCCGCCGGTGCGGCGGGCCACGTCCAGGACGTACGGGCCGTCGGCGGGGTTGCCGATGGCGAGCGACTTGGCGATGGTGTCGGGCTTGACCGGGCGGACCACGTCGTGTCCGGCCTTGAACGCGGCGGACACCGGGGAGCAGCCCGCGGCCTGCGCGCCGAACACCTTGTAGGGGCGGTCCTCGACGAGGCCGAGCTTGATGAACTCCTGGAACGCCTTGTCGATCTTGGTGAGCTGGGAGCCGGACGCGATCGGGACGACGATCTGGTCGGGCAGCCGCCAGCCGAGCTGCTCGGCGATCTCGTAGCCGAGGGTCTTGGAGCCCTCGGCGTAGTACGGACGCACGTTGACGTTCACGAACGCCCAGTCGTCCTGCTCGCCGGCGATCTCGGACGCGAGCCGGTTCACGTCGTCGTAGTTGCCGTCGACCGTGACGAACGTGCCGCCGTAGACGGCGGTGGTGATGATCTTCTGCGATTCGAGGTTCGACGGGACGAACACCGCGGAGCGGATCCCGGCGCGGGACGCGGCGGCGGCGACGGCGTTCGCGAGGTTGCCGGTGGACGGGCAGGCGAGCACCTTGAAGCCCAGTTCGCGGGCGGCGGCGAGCGCGACGGCGACGACGCGGTCCTTGAACGAGTGCGTCGGGTTGCCGCTGTCGTCCTTCACCCACAGTTTCTGCAGGCCGAGGGACTCGGCGAGGTTGTCGGCGCGGACGAGCCGGGTCAGGCCGGGCTCGGTGTTGGGCGTGGACGCGACGTCGGACGGGACGGGCAGCAGCCCGCGGTACCGCCAGATGTTGCGGGGCCCGGCCTCGATGTCGGCGCGGGTGATGCCGCCGAAGTCGTAGGAGATCTCGAGGGGGCCGAAACACTCCTCGCACGCGTAGAACGGGCCGAGTTCGCGGGACGCGCCGCATTCGCGGCAGACGAGGGCGGTCGCGGGGCCGAGATCGGTGTTGACAGGCGTGCTTGCCATGAGGGCGAGACCTTTCTCCCCATCTTTCCTGCGCCACCTTGGTCGCAGGCCGGAGTTGGCACCTTCTCCCGGTCGGCCTCGCGGGGTCGCGAACGCACACTGACCAGGTGGTTGCCGGGGCTTCGCAGGGCCGGTCCCTCCACCCCTCTGGATGAGCGGTATTCAGTTGTTCGAGCGCTCTATGGGCTCGTATGCGTGACTTTACATGACCTGACCGGATCGCAGACAGGCGGGTTCCACGGGTTGAGACGTTACCCGGACGTGCTCTTGATCACGCGCCCTCCTTCTGCGGACGGGACGCGGGCGCCTGCGTGGGGTCGAGGAAGACGTGCCGGACGAGCGGGTACCGCTCGCGGAGCCGCCGGTCGATCGCGCCCGCGACGTCCTCGGCCTCGTCCGCGCTGATGTGGTCGGAGAAGTGCACCTTCGCGGCGACGAGGAGTTCCTCCGGGCCGAAGTGCATGGTCAGCAGGGCCTCGATGCCGGTGACGCCGGGCGCCGCGGCGATCTCGGCGCGGATCCCGCGCTGCACGGCGGGGTCGGCGGCCCGGCCGATGATCAGCCCCTTGCTCTCCCGGCCGATGACGAACGCGAGCCCGACCAGCAGCACCCCGATCAGGACGGACGCGAGGCCGTCCCAGAAGTCGGACCCGGTGATCTCGCGGAGGGTGAGCCCGGCGGCGGCGAGCACGAGGCCGACCATGGCGGCGGAGTCCTCGAACAGGGCGGTTTTGAACGTGATGTCGGGCGACCTGCGGACGTGCTCGACCATGTCGTGCTCGCTCTGCCGGGTCTCCATCCGGGCCTGGTGGAAGGCGCGGATCCACGACGTCCCTTCCAGGACGGCGGCGAGCCCGAGGACCGCGTAGGCGAGGACGACGCCGGTGCCGGTGCCGCCGCGCCCCATCATGGTGAGGACGCCTTCGAAGATCGAGAACCCGGCACCGGCGACGAAGATGCCGAAGGCGGCCAGCAGCGTCCAGAAGTACCGTTCGTTGCCGTAGCCGAAGGGGTGGCGCGGGTCGGGGCGGCGGGCGCTGCGCCGCAGCGAGATCAGGAGGAACGCCTGGTTGAGGGTGTCGCCGACGGAGTGCGCGCCCTCGGCGAGCATGGCGCTGGACGCGGAGACCAGCCCGGCGATGATCTTGGCGATGGCCAGGATGAGGTTCGCGGTGAGGGCGACCAGGACCGTCTTCGTCGTCTCGGACCTGCTCATCCGGGCCGGTTACCCGCCGCAAACCCCCTTAATCCGGGCGATCGCGCCACCTTCCCCCTACCTCCCGGGTCACGTTGAAGCACCGCGGCACCAACTGAGACCCTGCCGGTATGAGCCAAGTGCTGGTGGCGTCGAACCGCGGCCCGGTCTCGTTCGCGCTGTCCGACGACGGCGCGCTGACGATGCGCCGCGGGGGCGGCGGGCTGGTCTCGGGCCTCGCGGGCGTCACCGGCACGGCCGCGCCCGGCGCCGCGGGCGAGCATCCGCGGGGGCCGCCGACCCCGGCGTCCTGTGGGTGCGCGCGGCGCTCGGCGACGCGGCGGACGGCCGCGCGGCGGGCCCCCGGCGGACGCCTCGACCGCGCGGGCCACGACACCGGCGGCGCGGCGGTGCGGATGCTCGACATCCCGGCGTCGACGTTCCACCGCGCGTACAACGAGGTCGCGAACTCGACGCTGTGGTTCGTCCACCACCTGCTGTACGACACGCCGCGCCGACCCCACTTCGACGCCCGCGCGCGCCGGGACTGGCAGTCGTACGAGGCGTACAACACGGCGTTCGCGGACGCGCTGGCGCGGGACGCGGCGCCGGACGCGAAGGCCGCGATCCAGGACTACCACCTGTCGCTGGCGCCCCGGCTGCTGCGCGAACGGCGCCCCGACCTGCGGATCGCGCACTTCTCCCACACGCCGTGGGCGCCGCCGGAGTACTTCCGGCTGCTCCCCGACGACATCGGCGAGCAGCTCCTGCTCGGCGTGCTCGGCGCCGACCACGCGGGATTCCTGACCGAGCGGTGGGCGTCGGCGTTCCTCGACTGCTGCGCGCTGCTGCCCGGCGCCCGCATCGACCGCGAGCTCGGACCGTCACGTGCGGCGGGCACGTCACGCGCGTCGGGGTGCACGGGCTCGGTGTGGACGGGACGGCGCTGCGGGAACGCGCGGCCGAGCCCGACGTCCTGGAACGGGCGCGCGCGCTGACCGAACAGGTGGGCGACCGTCGGCTCATCGTGCGCATCGACAGGACGGAACTGTCGAAGAACATCGTGCGGGGGCTCGCGGCCTACCGGGAACTGCTCGTGAACCATCCGGAGTGGCGCGGACGCGTGGTGCACCTGGCGTTCGCGTACCCGTCCAGGTACGACCTGCCCGAGTACCGCGAGTACACGGCGGAGGTCGGGCGGCTGGCGGACCGGATCGTCGAGGAGTTCGGCACCGCCACCTGGGAGCCGCTGATCCTGCAGGTCAACGACGACTATCCGCGCTCGCTCGCCGCCTACGGGGTCGCGGACGTCCTGCTGGTGAACCCGATCCGGGACGGCATGAACCTCGTCGCGAAGGAGGGGCCGGTGCTGTCGCGCCGCGGCTGCGCGCTGGTGCTGTCGCGGGAGGCGGGCGCGGCGGCCGAACTGGGCGAGGACGCGCTCATGGTGAACCCGTACGACGTGACGCAGACGGCCGAGGCGCTGCACCGGGCGCTGCTGATGCCGCGCGACGAGCGCGCGGCGCGCTGCGGCCGTCTCGCGGCCGCGGCGACGGCCCTGCCGCCGCAGCGCTGGTTCGCCGACCAGCTCGCCGCCCTCGGCTGACCCGAGGGGCGCGGGTACCTCACGCTTCGAACGGCAGCAGGACGGGCGCGGGCGGCAGCAGGCACTCGACCGGGTTCGGCTCGTGGTGGCGGCGCCAGCGTTCCCGGACCGCCTGCTTGCGCTGCGCCATCCGGCGGTGCGCGCTGACCTTGGCGTAGCGGGCGAGGTGCGCGGCGGCGGGCCGCGGCAGCCCGCTCGGCTCGTACCCGTACTCGGCGAGCCGGTCGCCGAAGGCGGCCTCGGCCAGGCTGATCTGCCAGGAGTCGAGCCGCTGCGCCCACGACCCGACCTGGCTGGACGTGACGGCGTCGTGCGTGCGGCCGTGCCAGCGCTTGCGCAGCGGGACGGTCCGGCGGGCGAGGCTCTGCGGGGCGGTCATCGCGGGGTCGAACTCCTCGCCGAGGAACGCGCAGAGCCGCACCAGTTCGTCCCCGGGATCGGCGACGAGACGTTCGTACTGCAGTTCGTAGTAGCGCTCGGGGCCGAGCCGGGACGCGAGCCGGTGGCCCTGGTCGATCGCCTCCCGCCACGCGGAGATCGCGTGGTGGATGTCGCGGGTGTACCACGGCATCTCCTGCAGCGACGCGATGCAGTCGCGCCCGTCCCGGACGAGGTGGACGAACTGGGCGTCCGGGAACATCCGCAGCAGCGTGCCGGTGTGCCGCGCGTAGCTCGGCCGCTTGTCGCCCCAGCGCGGCTTGCCGAACCGGCGGGCGTACGCGCGGAAGACGACGCCGTACGCGGAGCCGATCGTGGGCGGCGCGGCGACGATCTCGGCGGCGATCTCCGCGGCGTCCAGGCCCAGCTCGTGGAACTTCGTCTGCTTGCGGCCGGTGATCCACTCGGCCAGCGCCCGTCTGTTCGCACTGTCGGCCAGGTCACCGAATTCGCACCGTTGCGTATAGCAGGGGAGGACGAACTTGGTCTCGGGGGCGATCGCGATGCGCCGGTGCGAGTGCAGCATCAGCTGGAGCATCGTCGTCCCCGAGCGGGGGCAGCCGACCACGAAGATCGGCCGCTCGGTGCGGGCGGCGGGACCTGATGACATGGCCCGAATGCTCGCCGGGACGCGCGCGCCGCGCCCGGCGGATTGGATGATCCTTGCGGGGCGGTTACCGAGCCTTGACGCCCGCCGACCTGCGAGAATCCGGACGTTTCCGGTTACGTCGCACTACGGGCGAGACCCCGCGCGGTCCCGCGTCCGGGGTGCTTTCACGCCTCCGGGCTCAGGTGTAGGACTCGCCGAGGGTCTGCCGCACCTGCCGCCGCGCCTCGTGGATGCGCGACTTGACCGTCCCGAGCGGAAGCTTGAGCTGCTCGGCGATCTCCGCGTACTCCAGCTGGGAGACGTCCCGCAGGACGAGCGCCTGGATGAGGTCCGGCTTGCGGGCCTCCAGGTCCTCCATGGCGTCGAGGATGTCGACGCGCGAGCCCGCGATGACGCTGGTGCGCCGCGGGTCGGGGCGCTGCTGCGGCAGCTCGCCCGCCTGCTCGACGGAGCGGCGCTTCAGCGACCGGTAGGTGGAGCGGGCCGAGTTCGCGACGACGACGTGCAGCCACGTGCTGAACCGGGAGCGGCCCTCGAAGCGGTGGATGTTCCGCGCGACCTGCAGCAACGCGTCCTGGCACGCCTCCTCGGCGTCCTGCCGGCAGGGCAGGAACCGGGCGGCGTGCCGCAGCACGTCCGGCTCGATCTTGCGGAGGAGCTCGTTGAGGGCGGTCTGATCGCCCTGCGCGGCCCGGAGGGCCAGCTCCTCGGTCCGTTCATCGAATGCCATGCCGTGCCTCAATGCTCGATCGCACACTCACCCCGTTTGTTGGGCATGATACGGGAGTGTCCTTCCCACCGAACGTCGACCGTTACCGAATCGATCGCGCCCTGGGGTCCGGGGCTTTCGCGTCCGTGTGGCTCGGGCACGACGACGCGTTGGAATCGCAGGTCGCCATCAAAGTCCTGTCCGGCAGCCTCATCGACGACCTCGATGTGCGCAACCGGTTCCTTGAGGAGGCGCGCATCCTGCGCCGCGCCGATTCCGAGCGTCTCGTGCGAGTGCACGACATCGGCGAACTGCCCGACAGACGCCCATACTTCGTCATGTCGTACGCGGATCGCGGGACGCTCGCCGACCGGATGCGCGAACGGCCACTTCCGGTCAACGAGGCGATCGCGCTCGCCGAGGAGATCGCGTACGGCGTCGAGGTGATCAACGCCCTCGGCGTGATCCACCGCGACCTCAAGCCGTCCAACGTGCTGTTCCAGTCGACCGCCGACGGCGGCGAGAAGCTGCTGATCGCCGACCTCGGGCTGGCCAAGGCGCTGGCGCACGCGTCCGGCGCGTTCACCCTGCCCGTCGGCACCCCCGGCTACATGTCCCCCGAGCAGGCCCGTTTCGGCGGCGGCCTGGACGTCCGCGCGGACGTCTACGGGCTCGGCGCGCTGACCTACCACATGCTCGCGGGGCGCGCCCCCGGCCCGGCGCCGGTGAAGGCGCCGCCGAGCGAGCTGCGCGAGGGCGTCACCGCCGCGATGGACCAGGTCGTCCTGCGGGCGCTGGAGGTCGACCGGGAGAACCGCTGGCCGACCGCCGAGGACTTCGCCGAGGCCCTCTCCACGCTCATCCCGTCGTCGGAGCGGATCGCCGCCGCGAGCCCGCAGGCGCCCGCGCCCGCCCCCGAGCCCGCACCTGCACCCGCGCCCGCGCAGAAGCCGCCGCCTCAGGCGACGATGATCGACGAGGCGCCGTCCGCGGCGGCCGCGCGCCGTCCGCGCCGTCCGTCGATCCGGACGCGACCGTCCAGGACTTCCGGCGCGACGAGATGCCCGCGCCCGCTCCGTCCGGGGCCGAGCCGGAGGCCGTGCCGCCGAGCCTGCAGACGCGGTTCGACCCGCCGCCGTCCTCGTCGGCAGGGGCCGGGGCCGCCGGTGGCGGCGGAGGCGACCAGACGATCGTCGACCACCCGAGTTCGCGTCCGCCGTCGCAGCCGCCGTCGCAGCCGCCCGCGCCCGCCGACGGCTCCACGGTCGCGATGCCGGCGCCCGCGCCGCAGCCGCCGTCCGGGCAGAGCCCCGACGACGAGCAGCACACCGCCTTCCCGGCGGGGCAGCCGCCCGGGCCCGTCCCGCCCGGCCCGATGCAGCCGCATTCGGGGCAGGGGCCGCCGCCGACCGGGTTCCAGCCGCCCCCGCCCGTCCAGGGCGGACGGCCGCAGGGCCAGGGGCAAGGCCAGGGCCAGGGCGGCGGGCTCAAGGGCATCGGCGGCAAGTACGGGACGCCGCTGATCATCACCGCGGTGGTGCTGGCGGTCGCGGTCGTCGCGGGACTCCTGCTCGGGACGTTGTTCTCCGGCGACGGCGACGGCACGGACGGGGGCGGCGGCGAGAAGAACGCGATCCCGAAGGACTTCGTGCAGATCACCAACAACGGCGGCAAGATCAAGGCCGCGGTGCCGAAGGCGTGGCCGCAGCAGCCGGAACAGGCGTGGTCCCCGTCGGTCGTCGGGCTGAACGACCCGCAGCAGCGTCCCGTGCTCCGCGCGACCGAGGACGTCGACGGCTTCCAGGGCAACGGGACCGTGCCCGGCGTGTTCATCGGCGTCACCACCGACATGCGGCAGGGGCAGCTCCCGCCGCCGACCGCCGCGCGGCACGCGCAGTGCCAGAAGTCCGGACCCGAGAGCTACACGTCGCCGGACAAGACGTTGACCGGGACGATCACGCGGTTCACCGGCTGCACGTCCGGGACGTCGTCGGTGACCGAGGTCGGGCTGGCGCACACGTCCGGGAAGTTCGGGCTGTGGATCCGGGTGAAGGAGACCGACGACCGCAAGGCGACCACCGACATCCTCGACCACCTTCAGGTGACCGGCCCCTGACCGGCCCCGACCGGGCCCCGACCAGGCCTCGCTGACGGACCGTCGCGCCCGGGCCCGCTCGTCCCCACGAGCGGGCCCGGGCGCTTCGTTTTCGCCCGCGAGTTGCCAACGACAGGCTTCCGATATATCGTTAATGCATCGCAACCGATCATAGAAGGAGAGAAGCGATGCATGCACACAACATGCGGGGCCGCCCAGGCCCCTTCCAGAATCCCGAACAGCGCGCGCACCGCGCGGCCCCTTCGGCCCCGGAGGGCCGGGCGGCCCGGGCCCCTTCGGGCCCGGTGGTCCCGGCCCCTGGGGGCACGGCCACCGGGGCGGCGGCCGTGGCCGGAGCGGGCGCCGCACCCGGCGCGGCAACGTCCGCGCGGCCCTGCTCGCGCTGCTCGCCGAGCGGCCCATGCACGGTTACGAGATGATCCAGGAACTGGACGAGCGCACCGGCGGCGTCTGGCGGCCGAGCCCCGGCTCGGTCTACCCCACCCTCCAGATGCTGGAGGACGAGGGCCTGGTCACCAGCCGCGAGGACGGCGGCAAGCGGCTGTTCTCGCTCACCGACACGGGCCGCGAGGAGGTGTCGAAGCAGACCACCGCCCCCTGGGAGGAGGTCACCGACGCCGCGGGCGAGAACGTCCTGCGGGGACGCGAGGCCGTCGGGCAGCTCATGGGCGCCCTGCAGCAGGTGATGGCGGTCGGCAGCGAGACGCAGAAGGCGCGCGCGCTGGACGTCGTCAACGACGCCCGCCGTCGCCTCTACGGGATCCTCGCCGATGATCCCGAAGCGGAGTGACCCCGGTCAGGGGCCGTCGTGCGATGGCACGGCGGCCCCTTTTCTCGGTTCGCTCAGTTCGGGAAGGGGACCGGCTTGGCAAGCTGGTCGCTCACGTAGAGCTGCCTCCAGATGTATAGGCCCATGTCCTTGCCGTCTATGCGGCGGTCCACCGGAACACTGACCGTCGCACGCACCATGTAGGACGAGCCGGGCGGCATCCACTTGTCGCCGCCCTCACCCGGGACCAGATCCTCGCCCGCCAGGGTCTTGACCACGCGGCTCTTGGTCGGGGGCGTGCACATGTCCTCGGGCACCCCGGCCTGCGGCATGCAACGCCCCCGCGCGTTCGCCGCCACGAGTTCCGCCTTGACGAACACGTCCCCAGGGAAGTCCAGCAGGACCTTCTCGTCCTTGGGATTCGTCAGGATGTAATCGATGTAGGGATACGACAGCCCCGACGGCGCCTTCGCGCGCGTCGTCCCGTCGCTCGCGCCCGCCGACACCGCGGCGAGGCGGTAGCTCGAACCGTCGGCCGTCCCCACCTCGACCGGCGTCCCCGCCACCGGCAGCGCGACGGACGCCGACCCGTTCGGCCGCTCACCGCCGCCGAACGCGGCGTTCCCGGCATCGTCCTCGCGACTGCTCGACGACAGGACGACCCCGGCCATCACCAGGGCCCCCAGCCCGACCACCGCGGCCGCCACGATGCCCGCACGCCGACCCTTGCCGGAGCGCCCGGGGCCTCCGGGGCCTCCGGGGCCTCCGGGGCCTCCGGGGCCTCCGGGGCGCCCGCCCGGCCGTTCGTCGACCGCCCGCGCTCGGCGCCGGCTGCCCTGCGTGCCGAGCCGGACCTGGACGCCGCTCGTCTCGCGCGTCCCCATGGGGCCGGTCGTCGACGCCGGCGCGTCCTGGGGGGCGAACGACGAGTCGTCCCGGGGCGTGCCGCCCGCCCGGTACGTCCCCGGCTCATCGCCCGGCCGTCCCGGCGGCGCCCCGTGGACGATCGGGCTCGTCGGCGCGTCGGGCGGGATCGGGCTGCCGGACGAAGGCTGCCGAACGCCCGGAAAAGGGTTCGGCGGCGTCGTCCCGTCCGGACGACGCGGCACCGTCGGGTCCATGTTCACCGGTCAGCCTCCCCAGAGCCTCGCGCGGTTTCCCCCTGTGAGCACACATTTTTACGCAGATGGATCCCGTTTCCACAGGCGCCCCCGTAGTCGAGCGAGATCCAACAAAACCGGGCGACGCTCTTATCACTCGCAGATAGTCGCGAGCTAGGACGAACCGTCGTCCAGCAGGCCGTCGAGGAGGTCGACCACGCCGGCCGGTCCGTCCACGACGACGTCGGCGCGTTCTGCGAGCTCGGTGACCTCTTCCGACCCGCTGCACACCGTCACGCCGGGCACGCCGTCGGCGCGCAGCGCCTCGACGGCGTCGAACCCCGCGAGGTCCCCGAGGTCGTCGCCCGCGAACAGGACGGCCGACGGCCGCTCGCCGCGCTCGTCCACGAACGAGCGCAGCGCGACGCCCTTGTCCATGCCGGGCGGCCGCAGTTCGAGGACGAACCGTCCGGGTTCGAGGGCGAGACCGGTGCGTTCGGCGAGGGCGGCGATGATGCTGCGGAGCCGTTCGAGCGCGACCTCGGGTTCGGCGCACCGCCGCGTGTGGACGACGAGCGCGTGCTTCTTGTCCTCGACGAACGTCCCGGGCGGCGCCCCGGCCGCGTCCAGCACACCGGGCAGCTTCGCCCTCGCCTCGGCCACGCCCGGCAGCGGTTCGGGCGTGGTCAGCACGCCCGACTCCCACCGTTCGGCCCCGTACTGGCCGAGGACGACGAGCCCGTCGATCCCGGCGAACCCGCCGTACTCGACGGCGACCGCCGCGGGCCGTCCGGTGATGATCGCGACCGCGCCGACCCGCGCCGCGAGCCGCGCCAGCAGCCCCGGCGGCCCGGGGGTCGGCCCGCGCCTCGGCGGGGTCGGCGACGATCGGGGCGAGCGTGCCGTCGAAGTCGAACGCCAGCACGGCCCGTCCCGGGGTGCGCCGGATCGCGTCGAGCGCCTCGGCTCCGGCGGGCGTCACGGGTCGTTTCGCAGAGCGGGGAGTAGTCACGCGGACCAGTGTCGCCGGGTCAGGGCCGGATGCCGAGGCGGCGCGCGGCACGGCGGCGCTGCCGCTGTGTCCGCATCCGGCGCAGGCGCTTGACCAGCATCGGGTCGCACTCCAGCGCCTCCGGCCGGTCGATCAGGATGTTCAGCAACTGGTAGTACCGCGTCGCCGACATGTCGAACAGTTCACGGATCGCCTGCTCCTTGGCGCCCGCGTACTTCCACCAGCGCCGTTCGAAGGCGAGGATCTGACGGTCGCGCTCCGAAAGCCCCCCGCCCGGAAACGCGACGTCGTCGTCCCCGACGCCCCCGTCCGCAAGCCCGTCGCCCCCGACGGCACCGGACTCCACGGTGCCGGGCACCGGAGCAGCGCCCGAACCGGCGGGCACAGGGCCGTCGTCGAAATCGGCCGACACGCCCGGCTCGGCGACCTCAACGGTGCCGGGCACAAGAGCGGCGTCCGACTCGGCGAGCGCAGGGCCGTCATCGGGGTCGGCGGGCTCGGGGGCGTCGGCGCGGGCGGCGGGCTTGCGCTTCGGGCCCCGGGGGGCCGGAACACCGCGCCCGGCGGCGGTGCCCGCCTCGGACGTTCGGGACGTCGTGCCCGGCTTGGACTCGGAGGCACGGGGCCGTGGCACCCCGGATTCGGAAGAGTCCTCGGGGGCGGGGTCGTCGGTCACGGGTCGCTGGGGGGCGCCTTCGTCCATGCTCACGTCCAGTCGGAGGGCGTCACGGGGGGTGTCTGCCGCCGACATGAGATCCCCTCTGTGGTCACTGATCCCGGCTCGTCCGGTTCGGCAGGGTGCCATGCTACGCGCCCGCGGGGACGGCCACCGGTGGTTCGCGGGGAACCGGCCGCCGCCGTTCCAGTGCATCACAACCCCGCTCACCTGGAGATCTTCATTTGCCCCGTGTCCCAGGACGGTACAGCGACCCCAGTGGAAACACCGGGCGAGATAAGGCTCATATAAAGATCGTATGCACGGTACATCCGTTAGGGTTGAAGGTACGCCGACCGAACGGGAGACAACTGCATGGCGACGGAGACCACCGCCACCGAACGGCCCGCCGAGTCGTCCGACCGCGACGTCCCCGACGACGCCCTGACCGAGATCGGGGCGGCGCTGTTCCACCTGCGGCGCGTCTGGGCCAAGCCCGATCTGATGAAGCGGGTCCGTGCGCAGACCGCCGCGGGCCCCGACGGGCGGCCCCTGCAGTTGTCCAACCTGATGGTCGTCAACGCCGTCGCCGCGCTCCTCGCCGCGGCGGGCGAGGGCGACGACGGCCCCGAGATCACCGTCGGCGCCGTCGCGGACCGGCTGGAGGTCGACCCGTCCACCGCGAGCCGACTGGTCGGGCACGCCATCGACGCCGGGCTGGTCTCGCGCCGCCCCTCCCCCGTGGACGCGCGCCGCGCCAACCTCGGGCTCACCGAGGCCGGGACGCGGGTCAAGCAGGTCGCCGACCGCTTCCGCCGCAGCTACTACGACGAACTCATGTCCGGCTGGACGGACGAGGAGCGCACCGAGTTCGCGCGCCTGCTCACCCGGTTCGCCGACGCGGCCGCCGCCCAGGCCCCCCTGTACCCGGACGGCGGCGTTGAACGGATCTTCGAAGAAGCGGGCGCCGACTGATCCGTCAAGTGTCGGTGCGCAGCGCCGACGTGCGCATCAGGTACTCGTCCTCGTCGATCTCCCCCCGCGCGAACCGCTCGGCGAGGATCGTCCGCGCCTGGTTCAGCGGATCGCCGCCACCGTGCGACGCCCCACTGCCGAACAGCGGACCGCCCTTGGTGACGCGGCGGCGAATGAAGTAGAACCCGGTCGCCAGCACGGCGAGCCAGAACAGCCCGAACATGACGGGGAACACGGGCCAGAACGCGGGGGCGTCCCCGCCCCAGCCGCCCGGGTGCATCTGCGTCGCGAGCGTCGTCCACATCGTCATCGACCTCCTGTTTCATCGGATGCTTCGATGCTCGGCGACGGGTTCACGCCACGTAATCGCCCGACCGGAGACTCCTGCCGTACGCCCGGCGGAGTACGACCCGGCTCAAAACCTGCGCCCTGGACCGGGCCGCGGGGCTCACCACCAGGGCGGCCGGTACTCCTCGTCCTCGCCCGGTGTCGCGTCGCCCCGCGCCGAGGGGACGCTCGGCGACGGATCGTCCGGCGCCGGGGGCATCACCGGGGACGGCGAGGGCGCGCCACCCGGACCGTCCTGCGGGGATTCGCCCGGGTTCGCGGGCGGACGAACCGCCTCGGGGCCGCCGGACGGCAGCGGCGTCGGGACGGCCGGTCGCGGCGCGGTGTCCAGAATGCCCGTCCCCTCAAGGGCGCTGCGCCGGAAGCGTTCCCACGCCTCGTCGTCGAAGATCGGAATCTCGCCCGTCTCGCCCCCTTGGGGCACGCCCGCAGCCGTCCCGTTGAACACGCCGCCCTCACGCCCGACGCCACTCCCCGCAGCACCGTCCGACATCCCGCCCAATGGCCCACCAGGCGCAGCTTCACCCGCAGCACCACCGAACGCACCGTCCGAACGCGCAACACCACCACCGGCACCACCGTCGAACGTCCCACCCGGCGCGACGCCACCAGGCGAAGCCTCGCCTGTAGCACCACCGGCAGCACCGCCGAACGGCCCGTCGGGCGACACGCCCGGACGCGCGCCACCAACCCCGGCACCACCGCCGGACATCCCGCCCGGCGCGGCTCCCTCACGCGCGGCCCCGCCCAATGGCCCACCAGGCGCAACTCCACCCACACCACCGGACGCGCCGCGGGACGCGCGGCGCCACCGGGCATCCCGCTCGGCGCGGTCGCCTCACGCGGAGGACCACCGGACGCCCCGTTGAGCGCGCCACCGTCCCCCGCAACACCGCTGGACGGCCCGCCCGGCACGGGACCACACGCGAGGCCCCACCCGCCACACCACCGGACGCGCCGCCCGGACGTGCGGCGCCACCCCCGGCACCACCGTCGAACGTCCCACCCGGCACGGTCGCCTCACTCGAAGGGCCGCCGAACGTCCCGCCCGGCGCGGGAGCACCGTGCGAAGCACCACCCGCGCACCGCCGAACGGCCCGTCGGGCGTCACGCCCGGACGCGCGGCACCGGCCCCCGCAGCACCGTCGAACGTCCCACCCCGCGCGGCTCCAGCGTGCGGTCCGCCGCCCGCGACGCCCGGACGGGCGGCGGCGGCGCCTGTCGTGCCGGCGGAGGGGTCGTTCTGTGCGGGGCCCGCGGTGCCGTTGGGGCGTCGCCGTCGAGGAAGTCGCGCCGACCGCCACGTCGTGGCCGTTCGCCACCGGGGGGCGGTTCGCGGGCGGGGGCGTCCGGCGCGGTGCGGGGCCGGTGTCCCCCGGCCGGACGGCGGGGTGGGGCTCGAAGCGCACCGGCTCGCCGGGGTCGGTGTAGCCGGGCGGCTGGACCTGGTTGTTCTGCCACAGCGGCGCGTTGACCGGCGGCACCGCCTCGCCCGACGGCGTGACGGGTGCCGGGTCGGGCGGCGGCCCGGACAGGCCGTACTCGGGCATCGGCTCGTCGTCTTCGCGCCGTCCGCGCTGCCGCCAGCCGAGCGTCACCCCGAGCAGGAGCAGCACCCCGCCGCCGCCGAGGACGAGCGGCAGCAGGATCCCCGTGCCCGTGTCGTCCGGTTCGGCGGCCGGTTCCGGGGTCGGGACGGGCGTCGGGGTCTCGACGGGGCCGGTCGAGACCTTGTTCAGGCCGTGCGCGGCGATGAGGGTGCGGACGGCGTCCACGGTTCCCTGGCAGCCGGTGAAGCCGGTGGGGTGTCCGGCCCGGGCGGGCGAGCCCTGGACGAGCGCGCGCCGCACCTCGTCCGGGGTCAGCTTCGGGTAGCGGGCGCGGACGAGCGCGGCGACGCCCGCGACGATCGCGGACGACGCGCTCGTGCCCGTCCCGACGACGTAGCCTTTGCCGTTGTCGGCGCTGACGATGTCCACGCCGGGGGCGCACACCGAGACGTGCGAGTGCCGGTTGCTGTCGTCCCACAGGCGCAACCGCCGGTCGAGGGCGCCGACGGCGATCACGCCCGGGTAGGCGGCGGGGAAGTTCTTCCGGTTCGCGGTGGAGCCGTCGTTCCCGGCGGAGGCGATCAGTACGACGCCGCGGTTGAGCGCGTACCGGATCGCGCCCGCCTGCGCCGGGGTGCCGTTGTAGTACTGCTGTCCGCCGCCCAGCGACATGTTGATGATGTCGGCGCCGTGGTCGACGGCGTACCGGATGCCCTGGGCGATCGCGTCGCCGTCCTCGGCGCGCTGCCGCTGGTCGCGGCGCAGCGGGTCGTCGTTCTCCAGGGTGACCCGGATGGACAGCACCCGGCTCTGCGGCGCCACCCCCATGATCCCCTCGGAGTTGCTGCGGCCATGCCCGTGACCTGCGATGATGCTGGCCATCGAGGTGCCGTGCAGGCCCCAGTAGCGGCTGCCGGGGGGCCGTCCGCCGCCGGTCAGGTCGGGTCCGTTCACGACGCTGCCGACGAGGTCGGGGTGGTTCGCGTCGACTCCGGTGTCGAGGACGGCGACGACGACGTCCTGTCCGGTGGACCACTTCCACGCGCGTTCGGCGCGGACCGTCTCCAGGTGCCATTCGCGGGCGCGGATCTGGTCGGCGGCGGCGATCGGGGCACCGGCGGCGGCGCCGCGGACGGGACGGGACGTGCGGGCGGAGCCGTCGGGGGCCGTAGCGATCGGGACGGTCGCGGCGGCCGCGAGCGTCACGGCGGTGAGGGCGGCGGTCGTCCGGGCCGAGCGCGGCCACGGGCGCAGCACCGGCCGCGGGGCCGGACGAGCACGCCGGGAACGGTGCCGACCGGCTTGGGACACCCTGCCGCACCTCCTCCCGGTGTCGACCGTGCTCCACGGCGAGCCAATTGTGCCACGGGATCATCACGCCGCCCGGGCACACGGCACATTAGGGCACGCTCCGGGCGGCGGGGAACGGCCCGCCTCGGCGCACCGTTGTGGGCTTCGCCTCACGGCCGGACACGGCCACCGGACGGGCGGTCAGTGCGAGCCGGTGCCGGTGAGCGCCCGGACGGACAGGTCGTCGTAGCGGAGCGGGTCGGTCTTCTCGCGGGCGAGGAGCGTCCCGGCGACCGCGCACGCGAAGCCGATGGGGACGGAGACGATCCCGGGGTTCTCCAGCGGGAACAGGTGGAAGTCGACGCCCGCGGGGAACAGCGACAGGCTCCGCCCGGTCACCGGGTCGGTCTTGCCCGACACGACCGGCGAGAGGATCACGAGCAGCAGCGAGCTGCCGAGCCCGCCGTAGATCCCGGCGACCGCGCCCGCCGAGTTGAACCGCCGCCAGAACAGCGACAGGACGATCGCCGGGAGGTTCGCCGACGCGGCGATCGCGAACGCCAGCGCCACCAGGAACGCGACGTTCAGGTCGCGGGCGACGACCGCGAGGACGACCGCGAGCGCGCCGACGAGGAACGCGGCGACCCGCGCGACCGCGACCTCCTGCGACTCGCGCGGCCGGCCGAACATCAGCACCTGGCCGAAGTAGTCGTGCGCCAGCGACGTCGACGACGCGAGCACCAGGCCCGACACGACCGCGAGGATCGTCGCGAACGCGACCGCGCCGGTGAACGCGAGCAGGACGTCGCCGCCGACCTTCCCGGCGACGTGGGTGCCGGCGGCGTGCGCGAGCTGCAGCGCGGCGGTGTTGCCCGACGGGTCCTGCGCGGCGATCTTCTCCCGTCCGACGAGGGCGGCCGCGCCGAACCCGAGCGCGAGCGTCATCAGGTAGAACGCGCCGACGAGCCCGATCGCCCAGGACACCGACGCGCGCGCGGCGCGGGCGTCCGGGACGGTGAAGAACCGCGTGACGATGTGCGGCAGGCCGACCGTGCCGAGGACCAGGGCGAGGGCGAGGCTGAAGAAGTCGAGCTTGCCGATGATCGTCCGGTAGGCGTCGCCCTCGACGTCCTGCCCGTACCGGAGGCCGGGCTGCAGGAACGCGTCGCCGCGGCCGCTCGCGTCCGCCGCCGACCCGAGCATGGCGCTGGGGCTGAACCCGAACCGGCTCAGGACCAGGACCGTCAGGACGACCGTGCCCGCCATCAGCAGGACGGCCTTGACGATCTGCACCCACGTCGTGGCCTTCATCCCCCCGAACACGACGTAACAAATCATCAGCATGCCGACCACGACGATCGTGACCGTTTCGGCGACATCGGCCGGCATCCCCAGGAACCGCTCACCGGGGTGCACACCGAGCAGCATCGTGACGAGCGCCCCGGCCCCGACCATCTGGGCGAGCAGGTAGAAGACCGACACGGTGACGGTGGAGACGACGGCCGCGCGCCGGACCGGGGGCTCCCGCCGGACGCGCTGGGCGAGGACGTCGGCGAGCGTGAACCGTCCGGCGTTGCGCACGACCCCGACCAGCAGGAGCACGAGCAGCCACGCCACGAGGAACCCGATCGAGTACAGGAACCCGTCGTATCCGGACAGTGCGATGAGCCCCGCGATGCCGAGGAACGACGCCGCCGACATGTAGTCGCCCGCGAGGGCCGTCCCGTTCTGCGCGCCCGAGAACTTCCGGCCGCCCGCGTAGAAGTCGTCCGCTCCCCGCGTGTTCGCGCGCGCCCACACCGTGATGCCGAGGGTGATCAGGACGAAGACGACGAACACCGCGAAGGTCAGTTCCGTCACCGCACATCCCCCATCCGGACGTCCCAGCGCCCGTCCGACGCGCGCGGCGCGACCCGCGCGGCGGTGCCGGACGCGCGGACGGGCGCGGACGCCGCGGGCGTCGCGGACGGCGACGGCACGGCGGGCGGACGCGGCGGACGGTCCGGGCCGTCCGGGCGGCGGCGGTTCCTCGGCCTCGGCGCGCAGTTCGTCCGCGAGCGGGTCGAGGCGCCGCCGGGCGTAGCCGACGAACGCGGCGGCCAGCACGAACGTCGAGGCGAACTGCAGGACGCCGAGCGCCATCGCGACGTTGACGTGCCCGGCCACCGGCCGCGCCATGAATCCCCGGGCGAACGCCGACAGGGCGACATAGAGGAAATACCACCCCAGAAAACCGCCTGCGGCGACGGCCGCCGTCCGGCGGAATCGGCGGTTGAGCCGCCGGAACCGCTCGTCCGCGGCCACCGGCGCATAACGCCCCGGTTGCCCCCTTCCGCCCCGTTCGACCCCCCGGCGTCCCGTCGAGTCCGTTCCCCCGACCATCCTGCCCCTATCCGCGACATGACTCTATGTATCGATTTGGCGACACCATGAGACCAAAGGACCAAGGTCGCCGGTGCGCAATTGACGAGAACCAGAACAATTCCTTGCCCGCCGCCCGTCACTCCCCTGGTGAGGCGCCTGCACGGCCCCCTCGAAGCCCGCGCGTCCGGCCGTCTCGCGTCCGGATCGGCCACCTGGGCCTGATCTCGGACGAGTGCAGCCGGTATCCACCGTTTCACGCTGTGCAGTCGGCGTCCGGCGATGGCCGTCTCCGGCCACGCACCGTCCGGAGCCGGGACGATTCGCCCCTCGCCGCCACGGTCGTCCATCGAATGGACAGCATCACGGCGACTGGATAATGTCGCTCGCGCCATTCGAGCAGAACAACACCAAAATGGCCACATCAGGCCATCTGACTCACTAATGACAGCACTCAACTCGTATTCACCAACAGAAAGTCGACGCCATGCATGAAAGCGCCTCCCACAAGGCCGGCCCGGCCCCCGGCCCCTCCCCCGACTGGTACATGCCGCCGGAAGGGGCGCCCGCCGCCTGGCTGCCGCCCGGGGAGCGGGCGACGGACCTCGACCTGGCCGGATTCGGACGGCGCGTCGCCGCACGGCTCATCGACCAGGCGGTCGTCATGACGATCATCTTCGCGGTCGTGTTCGGCGCATTGGCGTTGGCGAGCGAGGAGAACATCTACGGGGAAACCGAGATCCCGCTTCCGGTCGGCGTCTCATTGGCGCTGTTCGGCTTCACCTGGTTCTACCTCTGCGAGGCCCTGCAACTGGCCTTCTGGGGACGCACGCTCGGCAAGTGCCTGCTGAAGACGCGGGTCGCCGATGTGGACGCACCCGACGAGCCCCTGATGCCTTTCCGCGGAATGGGACGCGCGGCCTGCTATCCCTTCCTCTGGACGCTCATCGGATCGGTCATCGGGATCTTCGCGCTCGTCAACCTCCTGTGGACGCTGTGGGACCGCCCGCACCGGCGGTGCCTGCACGACAAGATGGCGCGGACGATCGTCGTCCGGGACCGGCACCCGGCCCGGCGCGCCCCGCAGATACTCGTCATGGGCGGGCTCGCGACCGTCCTGGCCGTCGCCTCGATCACGCTCTCCGCCGTCACCGGCTGAACCGGCCTCCGCCCCTCGCCCGACTCGCGACGACGGGTCTTGCGCCGGGGTGTGTACATGCGTACAGTGTACAAACGTACAGGGAACTGAACGGATGTACAGGGGGCTACGGGTGGACGAGCGGCGGGAGCCGGAAGACCTGACCACGCGCGCGCGGATCAGGGACGTCGCGATGTTGCAGTTCGCCCAGCTCGGGGAGAAGGGCGCGACGATCCGGGGGATCGCGAAGGCCGCCGGGGTCTCGCCCGCGCTCGTCCAGCACCACTTCAAGAACAAGGCGGCGCTGCGCGAGGCGTGCGACGCCTACGCGATCGACGCGATCCGCCGGGTCAAGGAAGAGGCGCTGTCCGGCGGCATGGCCAACCCGAACTTCCTGCAGATCGCGATGCAGACCGCGCTGCCCGTCCAGCAGTACATGGCGCGCGCGCTGGTGGACGACTCCGACGCGGCGCGCGCGCTGTTCGACGACGCCGTGACGTTCGCCGAAGACATCCTCACGCGCGGAACGCCCGACACGCGGAGCCCCACCACCGACGACCTGCACGCCTACGCGGCCGTCATCACCGCCATGAACTTCGGCCTCGTCGTGCTGAACGAGCACCTGTCCCGCGCGCTGGGCTCCGACATCCTCACCAAAGAGGGCTACCCCCGGCTCGCGCTCGCGCTCATCGACATCCACACCGACAACCTGTTCACGCCGGAGCTGGAGGCGCAGAGCCGCGCGGCCCTGCAGAAGCTGCGAGACGCCGATGCCTGACGCGTCCCGCTCCGCCGCCGCCTCCCCGCGGCTGTCGACCAGCCGCGCGGCGGCCCGCAAGGCCGACTCCGATCCTCCCGTCCGGCGCGCCCTCGTCCTGGCACGCGCCCCGCACCGCACCGCGTGATCCGCGGGGGCGGTGGCACGCGTGCCGTCGAAACCCCCGAACAAGGAGAACCGGTGGAACAGACGACCCCTGTCCAGGTGTCCGGCCTGGTCAAGAATTTCGGACGGACGCGCGCCCTCGACGGGCTGAACCTCGAAGTCCGTCCCGGCGAGGTGCACGGCTTCCTCGGCCCGAACGGTGCCGGGAAGTCCACGGCCATCCGCGTCCTGCTCGGCCTGCTGCGCGCCGACGCCGGGACCGTCCGGCTCCTCGGCGGCGACCCGTGGCGGGACGCGACCGAACTGCACCGCCACCTCGCGTACGTCCCCGGCGACGTGACGCTGTGGCCGAACCTCTCCGGCGGCGAGGTCATCGACCTGCTCGGCCGGATGCGCGGCGGGCTGAACCGCCCGCGCCGCGCCGAACTGCTCGACCGGTTCGAGCTCGACCCGCGCAAGAAGGGCCGCACCTACTCCAAGGGCAACCGGCAGAAGGTCGGGCTCGTCGCCGCGCTGTCGTCCGAGGCGGACCTGCTCATCCTGGACGAACCCACCTCCGGCCTGGACCCCCTGATGGAGGAGGTCTTCCAGGAGTGCGTCCGCGAGGAGCGCGACAAGGGCCGCACCGTCCTGCTGTCCAGCCACATCCTGTCCGAGGTCGAGGCGCTGTGCGACCGGGTGACGATCATCCGTAAGGGCGCCGCCGTCGAGACCGGCACCCTGGCCGACCTGCGGCACCTGACCCGCACGTCCATCGACGCCGAACTCGCCGCCGCGCCGGACGGGCTGTCCCGCCTCCCCGGCGTCCACGACCTGCGCGTCGAGGGCGCGCGGGTGCGCTGCGAGGTCGACACCGACCGGCTCGACGACGTCCTGAAGCACCTCACGTCCACCGGCGTGCGGAGCCTCACCAGCCGCCCGCCGACGCTCGAAGAGCTCTTCCTGCGGCACTACAAGGAGGCGGCGTGACGACCGCGCTCGTCGGCACCGGCGGCATGATCCGGCTGATCCTGCGCCGCGACCGAATCCTCCTCCCGCTCTGGGTCCTCATCGTCGCCGTGCTCCCGGCGAACTTCGTCGCGACCTTCGAGGGCCTCTACCCCACCGCGGCCGACCGCCTCGGCTACGCCGGCACGAGCGGGACGAACCCGACGTTCCTCGCGATGTACGGACCGCTCTACGACACCGGCATCGGCGGCCTGGTCACCCAGCGGTCCGGGTTCATCCCGATCGCCCTCGGGCTGATCTCCGCGCTCGTCGTCATCCGCCACACCCGCGTCGAGGAGGAGGCCGGACGGCGCGAACTCCTCGGCTCCACGGTCGTCGGCCGCCAGGCGGCCCTCGCCGCCGCGCTTCTGGTGACCTGCGCCGCGAACCTCGCGGTCGCCGTCCTCATCACCGCGACGACGGCCGCGCAGGGGCAGCCGTTCGCGGGCTCCCTCGCGCTCGGCCTGCAGATGGCCGCGGGCGGCGTCGTCTTCGCCGCCGTCGCGGGCGTCACGGCCCAGCTCTCCGAGAGCGCCGGAACCGCCCGCGGGCTCGCGTTCGCCGCGCTCGGCGGCGCGTTCGTCCTGCGGATGGCCGCCGACACCGGCGGCGAAGGCAACTCCCTGTCGTGGCTCGGCTGGCTGTCGCCCCTCGGCTGGGCCCAGCGCCTGCGCCCCTTCGGCGACGAACGCTGGTGGCTGCTCGTCCCGGTCGCCGTCCTCACCCTCGCCCTCGCCGCCGCCGCGTGCGCCTGTCGACCCGCCGCGACGTCGCCGCCGGCATCCTGCCCCCGCGCCCCGGCCCGGCCGAGGCGTCCCCCCGGCTGAACGGCCCGTTCGGACTCGCGTGGCGCCTGCAGAGCCGTCCGTTCTACGGCTGGCTCGCGGGCTTCGCCGTCCTCGGTCTCGTCTTCGGCGGCGTCGCGGGCGGGATGAACGACCTGATCAACGACAACCCCGACCTGCGGGACATCATCGCCGACCTGGGCGGCGCCGCCACCATCACCGACGCGTACTTCGCGATGGTGATGAACATGCTCGGCCTCCTCGCCGCCGGCTACGCCGTCTCCGCGACCCTCAAACTCCGCGCCGAGGAGTCGGCCCTGCACGCCGAACCCCTCCTCGCCACCCCGACCGGACGGCTGCGCTGGGCGTCCAGCCACCTCCTGTTCGCCCTCGCCGGCCCGGTCGCGGGCCTGACGGTCAGCGCGCTGCTGGCCGCGCTCGTCCACGACATCGGCCGGTTCCCCGACCTCCTGCCCGCCGCGCTGGCCCAGCTCCCGGCCGTCTGGCTGATCGCCGCGATCGCCCTCGCGCTCTACGGCCTCGTCCCGCGCCTGACCCCCGCGAGCTGGGCCGCGGTGGCCGTCGCGACCCTCGTCACGCTCATCGGCCCCATGCTCGACCTGGGCCAATGGGCCCTCGACCTCTCGCCCTTCACCCACCTCCCGAAGCTCCCGGGCGCCGACTTCACCGCGACCCCGTTCGTCGCCCTCCTCGCCCTGACGGCGGCCCTGGCGGCCCTCGGCCTGGCGACCTTCCGCCGACGGGACCTGTCCTTCGCCGGTTGACGAACCAATTAAGTGAATACACACTCTCAACTGTGAGCGATGAGCCGACGGTACCCGTCCACTGGTCGGACGTGACACCGCGCTGGATGACGGCGGCCCTGGCGGACCACCACCCCGGGGCCGTCGTCGGCGGCGTGACCCTGCTGACCCGCGACGACGGCACCAATCGCCGCGCCCGCTTCGCCCTCACCTACACGACCGGCTCGGGACCGGAGCGGGTCTTCCTCAAGGCCGAGGGCGAACACCGCGAGGTGCACAGCCGCAACGGCAACCTGTTCAACGAGTCGGACCTCTACGACTCGCACGTCCCCCTCCCCCTCGATCACCCCCTCGTCTACAAGGTCATCACCGATCGGCCCCGGCTCGACTACGTGATCGTCATGGAGGACGTGACGGCGCGCGGCGCCGCCCCACGGAACGCGACCCGTCCGCTGACCGTCGACCAGGTCGCCAACGGCCTGCGCGGACTCGCCCGCCTGCACAGCCGCTACTGGGGCTTCCCACCGGACCCGCGACTCGACTGGGTGAAGACGTGGGCTCCCACCGAAGGCTTCCAGTCCGGACTACGCGCCCACACGCCGAAGGGGCTCGCGCGTGGCGCGGCGCACGTCCCGTCCGAGGTGGCGGCACACGGCGCCGAAGGCATCGTGGACCTCTGGGCCGACTTCGTCTCCACCCTGCACCGCGAACCGACGACCCTCCTGCACGCCGACGCCCACATCGGCAACACCTACGTGCTGCCCGACGACGACGTCGGTTTCCTCGACTGGCAGGTCGTCCGCCGAGGAAACTGGAGCCAGGACGTCGGCTACTTCCTGATCGGCGCACTCACCACCGAGGACCGGCGCCGCCACGAATCCGACCTCCTCGCCGACTACCGCACGGCCCTCGACGTCGAGACCCGCCCGTCCGCCGACGACGCCCGGCTCCGCTACCGGGCCTCGGCCGCCTACGGACTGGCGATCTGGCTCTCCACCCTCGGCACCGACGGCTACCAACCCCACGAAATCTCGCTGCCCCTCGCCGAACGCTACGCGACCGCATTCGTCGACCTGAACACGGAAACGGCCCTGAAAGACCTCCAGCGGCAGATCTAGCGCTCCGGCAGCGTCGAATGCGGAGCCGTCGGCGCGATGTCGACCATCGCACTCGTTATCGCCCACCGTTCATGGTCCCGCCAGGCCCCATCGATGAACAGCAACTCGGGCGAATACCCTTCCCGACGAAAGCCGACCCGCCGAACCAACCTCAGGGAAGCGTGGTTGCCGGGCTGGATCTGGGCTTCAAGCCGATGAAGCCGCAACCGCTCGAAGGCATGGCGCACCACAAGCCCGACCCCCTCGGCCATGTACCCCATCCCGGCAGTGCGAGCGAAAGCAGCGTACGCAAGAGAGGCGGATTGAAACCGCCCCCGAATAACACTGTTCACATTGACCACACCGGCGATATCGCCACTACCGCGCACACAGACCAGGAGACACTCCTCGTCAGCCCCCACATACCGCGCAAGATACTCCCGGAACTCTCGCACATCCGAAGGCAGCGAAATCCACGGATGATGAAGCTCCGCACTGGCGCGCGCCAATTCCAGGAACTCGCCCTGATCACTCTCATCGAGGGCCCGCAGCGTAACCCGCCGAAAATCGGTCGGCATGAGACTCGATGCTCAACAATCCGGTTGAAGAAACATGGTGATGTCCGGCGGCGCTCGGCGGGACGCACCCGACCCCAAGAGGGCGCACGCGCCGTCGTCCAAGAGCTACACGAACGTGGTCGCCGCCCGCAACGGCGACAAGTGCCGACAACGGCCACGGCCATCGCCGACCGGAGGACGGCGCCGCGCAGGCACTCCCAGGTCAAAGGCCCCTTCCGAGACGGGAAGGGGCCTTCGCACTGGAGCCGGCGAGGGGACTTGAACCCCTAACCTTCTGTTTACAAGCAAGATCAGGACTGTCCAGGCACGTCCCTACAGGTCCTCCACCTGCAAGGCAACCGCCCCGCACGTCCATACCGTCCAAGATCATCCGACCCTGTTGTTAGCACTCGCGTTAGCAGACACACCGACCCGGAGGGTGCTCCCGCGCGAACGGCATGAGCCACTAAAGGGGCGTTTCGCGCGGGAGTATCCTCCGGCCCGCGGGGGTCCAGGAGGCCGCGAGGCCCCTTGGTAAGCGCTCGCTCAACCGGCTGGCCCCACTGAACCATCCGCTTTCAGAAGTACCAACCCGCCCTGCGCTCACTACGCCCACCGAGGTCACACGGAGCCCAACGTACGCTCGTAGTGCTCCGCGGTTGCCGTCGTTACCGTCAACGCGGGAGGCTCCTACGGCTCGCCGGGGGCGGGGGCACGAGATCAAGCTTCGCGCTTACTTAGTCGACGGAGCTAGGAACTGCTGCGGGCGCGACTCGCTTCGCTTCCCTTATCTGAGACCAGACCGAAAGTTCCACGCGTTCGTGTTCACGGCTGCGCTCGGCCGGAAACAGGGTATGAATTTCGAAGATGGAAGATGGTCCCCGCCAGCCGCAGAGGCAGCCGATGTCTGGCCCCTCGGGCGGAGCATCCACTAGTTCCGGCTGCTCTACGGGCCTTGACTGCTTGGGTGCCCTGGACCGCCCTGACTGCTTCAGCGGCTTCGACCGCTGTTGCTCTTCGGTCGGCTTCGACTTTTTTGACTGTTTTGATCGCGGCCGTTTCGGCTTGGCCTTCTTTGCTTTCTTCTGCTTATCGGGAAATTCAGGTTCGTAGAACTCTGCTGCACTTGGTCGTTCGTACGGGTTGCGGCGAGACTCCCCGCGGAGTACTCGGGTACTCCCCAGCGATGCATGTCGGACGATCTGACCCACGCGAACCACCTTGCGTCCACGATGTAGGGCATCTGATTGTAGGAGTCCTGAGAAGATTTATCTCTGGTCTGTCTGGCAGGAAGTGGCCGCGCCCCGGCGCGGCGGGATCGGACCGGAGAGGCCGCACGCCCGGCGCGCCGGGCGTGCGGCCGCCTGGCGGCGCGGAGCGGCGCCCTTGAAGACGTAGAGAAAGTTCTCATCCGGCTGGTCGCTCGGCCTGTTGTCGTGTCCCGGGTCATGCTTGACACGTCTGTCCCATCACATGCTTGACGGGTGCCTGTTCGGCTTGGCTGTCGTGCGTCGTTTGCGGGTGGCGTGCGTCAGGGAGGCCGGGATTGGCCCTGGTGGAGTTGTCGGTTGTCGAGCAGCGGTATCGCGCGGTGCTGCAGGTCGAGGCGGGGGTGCCGGTGACCGAGGTCGCGGCCGGTTTCGGGGTGTCGCGCCAAAGCGTGCATGCCTGGGCGAAGCGCTATCGGACCGAGGGCCTGGCGGGTCTGGCCGACCGGTCCAAGCGTCCAAGGTCCTCGCCCGGGCAGATGCCTGCGGAGGTGGAGGTCGTGGTGTGCGAGCTGCGGCGTGAGCATCCGCGGTGGGGGCCGGTGCGGATCGTGCACGAGGTCGCCCGGCTGGGTGTGGTGCCGGTGCCTCGCGGATGAGCGTGCATCGGGCGCTGGTGCGGCATGGGCTGATCGAGCCGGGCCGCCGCCGCAAACGCAGCGAGTTCGTCCGGTGGGAGCGGGACGAGCCGATGGCGTTGTGGCAGATGGACATCGTCGGCGGCGTGTTCCTCGCCGGCGGCACCGAGTGCAAGGTCGTGACCGGGGTCGATGACCATTCGCGGTTCTGTGTGATCGCGGCGGTGGTGCCGCGGGCGACGGGGCGGGCGGTGTGCCTGGCGTTCGCGGCGGCGTTGCGCGCCTTCGGGGTGCCGGGCGAGGTGCTGACCGACAACGGCAAGCAGTTCACCGACCGGTTCGGGCATGGCGGTGAGGTGCTGTTCGACCGGATCTGCCGCGACAACGGCATCGTGCACCGGCTGACGCGGCCTCGTTTGCCGACCAGGACCGAGAAGGTCGAGCGGTTCCACCAGAGTCTGCGGCGTGAGCTGCTCGATGACGCGGTGCCGTTCGACGATCTGTCCGCGGCCCGGGCGGCGGTGGCGGGCTGGGTGGTCGAATACAACACCCGGCGGCCGCATCAGTCGCTGGGCATGGCCTGCCCGGCCGACCGGTTCGACACCCGCGCCGCCCGCGACGAGCAGGAGGTGCTGCCGTTGCGGCTGCCCGCCACCGTCCGGCTGGCGGCCGTCCCGCCGGCCCGTGAACCCGAACCCGAACCGGTCGAGCCCGCCGATGCCGTGACCGTCGATCCGCCGGACGCAGCCGTCCCCGGCCCGCAACCCGGTGCGTGGACCGGCGGGCCGGTGGAGTTCGAACGGACCGTGCCCGCGAGCGGGAACATGTTCGTGGCGGGCCAGCAGTTCTGGCTCGGTCCCGCCCAGGCGGGCGTGAGCGTGACGTTCTGGGCCGACACCGACGTCATCCACCTGCTCAAGGCCGGTGCCCGGCTCAAGTCGGTGCGTTCGCACCTGTCGACCGCCGACCTGGCCGCACTCGCCGCTCGCGGGGCCCGCAAGGCCGGGCCGCCACCACTGCCCAAGCCTGAGGACGGCCAGGCGGTGGGGGTCGACCGGACCGTGAACAAGGACGGCAACGTCGGCCTGGGCGGCCGGATCGTCCTGGCCGCCGAGATCCTGCGCAGCCGCCGGGTCGGCATCCGCATCGAGCCCGCCACGCTGATGTTCTTCGACCTGCAGAGCCGTGAACTGCTGCGGACCAGACCCAACCCGTTCACGCCCGAGCAGGTCCGGGCGCTGCGCGGTCTGCGGCGGGCCGGTCCGCCGCCACGGCCCCGCACCGAGCCGGTCACCGTCCAGCAGCGGGCCAGCAACACCGGCGTGATCATGGTCGCCGGGCAAAAGATCGCCCTGGGCCGCCTGCACGCCGGACAGGTCGTCACCGTCCACGTCGCCGACACGACCCTGACCATCGAACTCGGCGACGACGACACACGGACCGTCCGGCGGACCACCACCCAGCCCGTCCGCAGCATCAAGGCTCACCGGCCCCGCAAGGCCGCCCCATGATTTCTAGAGCATCCGTCAAGCATGTCCTGGGACCAATACGTCAACCATCTCCCGGGACTAGACAGTGCTCTTGTCCGTGTGCTGCAGGGCAGCGTTGCCCTGCCTGAGCACGGGACGGCTGGTGGAATCGCTACCTGGACGGTCGCCTTCGCTGATCGTTATGCTCGGCCGATGCCTGCCCCCACCCGTAGCAATCAAGCGCCTTGGTGGTGGGTACCGTGCATGCTCCCCTTGGGCTTGGTGCCGCTATTCGGGTTGGTGGACGCGTGGTGGGCGCTTGCCCTGCTGGTGTTGGCGGCGGCTACCTGGGTCGTCGTGCTCTGCGTCGTGCGTCATAGGTCGACCTTCGTGCTGCGGTACGACCTCCGTGTGGTACTTGCTTCTACCCTCATCACCGTTGGGGCGGGGCAGGCAGCGATGGCGTTCGGTGGCTTTGGGGTCTGCATCGCCGCATCGATCATCTCGACGCTCTCCATCCTCGTCCTAGCCCTCCACCACCGATGGCTACCTACCTCTGCTCGACAGTCAAGGCGTTAGCTGGGCTGGGCTGGTCGGCGAGGCTGATGGCTACGCCTTGGTGGTTGTCGGTGGTGCGGTGTGCGGCCTCGGGTGGGGCGGTGGTGTTGAGGGTGCTGGCGTACTCGTCCCAGTGGGCTAGCTTTCGTCCGTGGCGCGGGGCGTCGCGTAGCTCGATGTACTCGTGCATCGTGTCGAGGTCGCTGTGCACCCATATGGCGGTGACGTCGATGCCATCGGGCTGGTCAGAACGCCGACAAGCTCAAGGTCGGTGATGCCTGGAAGGGCCCGAATGACGGCTACGTCTTCGCTAGTGGGTGGGGCGAACCTATCCACCCGGATACGGTCTCCTCGGTCATGGCGACGCTGATCACTCGGCGCAACGCGGACAACCCGGCGCCGCGTAGACGCTCCTGTTAGCAAAAAGCCCCCTTCCAAGATCGGAAGGGGGCTTTGACGTGGGAGCCGGCGAGGGGACTTGAACCCCTAACCTTCTGTTTACAAGACAGATGCTCTGCCAATTGAGCTACGCCGGCGCGGCTCTCCCGCATCGTAGTCGACGCGGGACGAGTGTGCGCGGCGGGATCGGGGTTGGACGGGCGCGAGCCGGGGAGTGTGGGGGTGTCGGCCGGTTCGAGGGGGGCAGTGTCGTGCGGTTCGTGCTCAACATCATCCAGCCCGTGGGTGTGACGCCGCCGCCGGACGAGCTGGAGCTGATCATGGCGGAGTTGAAGGATCTGCGGCGGGACCTGGAGCTGTCGGAGAACTGGATCTTCGGGGCCGGGTTGGAGGCGCCGCGGGAGAGCACGGTGGTGCGGATGCGCGGCGACGAGTGCGTGGCCAGGGACGGGGCTTACGCGGAGGCGGACGAGTGCGTCGGGGGCTTCGCGGTGGTCGAGGCCGTGGACCGGGACGCGGCGTTGCGGTTGGCCGCACGGTACGCGCAGGTCACGGGGTTGCCGATCGAGGTCCGGCCCGTCAGCGTCTTGCCTTGATCCCGTCGAGGTTCACGAGCGGCGGCGGCTCACCTCGTAGAGCGCGATTCCCGCGGCGACGCCCGCGTGAGGGACTCCGCGGCGCCGGGCATCGGGATCGTGGCGAGCATGTCGCAGGTGTCGGCGACGAGCCGGCCGAGGCCCTTGCCCTCGGAGCCGACGACCAGGACGAACGGGCCCCCGGCGACTTCGAGGTCGGCGACGGTGACGCCGCCGCGCGCGTCCAGTCCGGCGACGAAGCAGCCGGCCTTCTGGTAGGCCTTGAGCTGCCGGGTGAGGTTGGTCGCCTGGGCGACCGGGACGCTGGCGAGGGTGCCCGCGGACGTCTTCCAGGCGCCGGCGTTGACGCCCGCGGCGCGGCGTTCGGGGACGACCACGCCGGACGCGCCGAACGCGGCGGCGGAGCGGACGATCGCGCCGAGGTTGCGGGGGTCGGTGATTCCGTCCACCGCGACGATGAGCGGCGCGGCGCCCTTGAGGAGGTCGTCGGGGTGCGCGTACCGGTAGGGGCGCACCTGGAGGGCGATGCCCTGGTGGACGGCGCCGTCGGTGAGCCGGTCGAGTTCGTTCTTGCCGGTTTCGAGGAGCGGGACGTTCCGGTCGGCGGCGAGCTGGATCGCCTCGCGGACGCGGTCGTCGGTGCCGGAGGTGACGTAGAGGGCCGTTCCGGGCACGCCGGCGCGGAGCGCCTCCAGCACCGGGTTGCGGCCGGTGACCAGCTCGGGGACCTCGCCGTTGGCGCGGCGGGCCCCGGCCGGACGGGACGGGCGGGCGCGGTCGTCGGCCGCGGGCCTGCGGGCGCCCGGCCCGACGGTGGGCGTGCCGGTGCGCTTGGCGCTCTTGACGGCCCGGGCCTTCTGGCGCTTGCCGTGCCAGTGCCGGTCCTCGGCCTTCGGTGTGGGTCCCTTGCCCTTGCCCTTGGCCATGGTCCTGCCCCTCGCGACGTCGCCGAAATCCAACGTCCCAGTTTATCCGGGGCGAGCGGGGGCTCAGTCCTTCTTGAGTTCCCAGCGGGCGCCGTGCGGGGTGTCCTCGACGACGATCCCGGCGGCGGTGAGGCCGTCGCGGATGGCGTCGGCGGCCGCGTAGTCCTTCCGCGCGCGCGCCGCCTGCCGCTGTTCGAGGGCGACGCCGACGAGGGCGTCGACGACGGGCCGCAGGTCGTCGTCCGTCCGCGCCCACTCGTCCGAGAGCGGGTCGAGGCCGAGCGCGCCGGACATCGCCCGGACGGCCGCGAGGTGCCCGCGGACGTCGGCGTCGTGCGCGAGCGCGTTGTTCCCCTGCCGGACGGTGTCGTGCAGGACGGCGAGCGCCTGCGGGACGCCGAGGTCGTCGTCCATCGCGGCGACGAAGGCTTCGGGGAGTTCGCCGGGTTCTCCCGGGCCGACGAGTTCGGCGGCGCGGGTGACGAAGCCCTCGATCCGCTGGTAGGCGGAGACGGCCTCGGCGAGCGAGGCGTCGGTGTAGTCCATGAGGGAGCGGTAGTGCGCCGACGCGAGGTAGTAGCGGATCTCGGCGGGGCGGGCCCGGCCGAGCAGGTCGGTCAGCAGGACGACGTTGCCGATCGACTTGCTCATCTTCTCGCCGTCGACGGTGAGCAGGCCGTTGTGCAGCCAGTAGCGGGCGAAGTCGTCGCCCGCGGCGCGGGACTGGGCGATCTCGTTCTCGTGGTGGGGGAAGATCAGGTCGACGCCGCCGCCGTGGATGTCGAACGTGGCGCCGAGGTACTTGGTCGCCATGGCGGAGCATTCGAGGTGCCAGCCGGGACGGCCGTCGCCCCACGGCGTCTCCCAGGACGGTTCGCCGGGCTTCGCGCCCTTCCACAGTGCGAAGTCGCGGGGGTCGCGCTTGAGGTCCTCGTTGGGGGTGTCCCCGGCCGAGCGCATGTTGTCGAGCCGCTGGTTGGACAGTTCGCCGTACTGATCGGCCCAGGATTTGACGTCGAAGTAGACGTCGCCGTCCGCGGCGTAGGCGTGCCCGGCGTCGATCAGCCGCCGCATCAGCACGATCATCTCCGGGACGTGCCCGGTGGCGCGCGGCTCGATCGTGGGCGGGAGGCAGCCGAGCAGGTCGTAGCCGCGGTTGAAGGTGCGCTGGTTGCCCTCGGCGACGGCGAACCACGGGACGCCCTGCTCGGCGGCGACCGCGATGATCTTGTCGTCGACGTCGGTGACGTTGCGCGCGAACGTCACGTCGTAGCCGGACGCGTTCAGCCAGCGGAGCAGGACGTCGTAGATGACGCCGGAGCGGAGGTGGCCGATGTGGGGTGCGGCCTGCGGCGTGGCACCGCACACGTACATCCCCACACGGCCCTCTTCCAGGGGCTTGAACGTGCGGACGCTACGGGTACCGGTGTCGTAAAGGCGCAGACTCACAGGCCCAGGTTATTGGATCAGGGTCGACCCGTGCGGGCCCCACGAGAAGACCGCGTGGAGTCAGTCTTCTCCGCCATGGGCGAGCCCGGCGATCCGGGCTTGCAGGTAGCGCTGTTCGGGACGGCTCGTGGTGGCGCGCGCGGCCCGCCGGTACTCCGCGCGGGCGGCGGCCGGGTCGCCGGCCCGTTCCAGCAAGTGGGCGCGGACGGCCGCGAGCCGGTGGTGCCCGGCGACGCGCTCGTCGCCGTCGAGTCCGGCGAGCAGGTCGAGCCCGGCGCGGGGACCGTCGACCATCGCGAGCGCCACCGCCTCGTTCAGGGTGACCATCGGGTTCGGCGCGAGGTGGGACAGCACGCGGTAGAGCGCGAGGATCTGCCGCCAGTCGGTGTCGTCGGCGTGCTCCGCCTCCGCGTGCACGGCCGCGATCGCCGCCTGCAGCTGGTACGGGCCGGGCGGCGACCAGGTGAGCGCGTCGGTGATCAGCGTCGTCCCCTCGGCGATGGCCGCGCGGTCCCAGCGCGTCCGGTCCTGCTCGGCGAGCGGGACGAGCGCGCCGCCGGGGCCGCTGCGGGCGGCGCGGCGCGCGTCGGTGAGCAGCATGAGCGCGAGCAGCCCGGCGACCTCGCCGTCGCCCGGCAGCAGCCGGTGCAGGCCGCGGGTCAGCCGGATCGCCTCGGCGGTCAGGTCGGCGTGCTGCAGGTCGGGGCCGCCGGACGCGGTGTACCCCTCGTTGAAGATCAGGTAGAGGACGTGCAGGACGGCGCGGAGGCGCGCGTCCCGTTCGTCCGGCGGGGGCGGCGCGAACCGGGCCCCGGCCGCCTTGATCTTCTGCTTGGCGCGGCTGATCCGCTGCGCCATCGTCGCCTCCGGGACGAGGAACGCGCGGGCGATCTGCGCGGTGGTGAGCCCGCCGACCGCGCGGAGGGTCAGCGCGACCTGCGACGACGGCGTCAGCGCCGGATGGCAGCAGAGGAACAGCAGGGTGAGGGCGTCGTCGCGGTCGGCGACCCGGTCGGCGTCGGCGGGAGTCGTCGTGCGCGGGGGCCTCGTGGGCGGCCGCCGCCTCGCGGTCGCGGCGGGCGCGCTCGCTGCGCCACTGGTCGGTGAGCCGCCGGGACGCGACGGTCACCAGCCAGCCGCGCGCCTGCTCGGGGACGCCCCGCTCCGGCCACTGGACGGCCGCGGCGAGCAGCGCCTCCTGCACGGCGTCCTCGCACGCGCCGAACGCGCCCGCGCCGTGCCGCCGGACGAGCGTGCCGAGGACCTGCGGCGCGAGCTCCCGCAGCACCTCCTCGATCGCGGCGGTTCGGGGCGTCCCCGGGGACGTCACATCTCCGTCCCTGATTCGCCCATGACCGCCCGGACCTCCATGCGGCCGCCGAACCGGACGTCCGGCCAGCGGGACGCGATCTCCACGGCCCGGTCGAGCGAGTCGCAGTCGACGGTGAGGTACCCGGCGAACTGCTCCTTGGCCTCGACGAACGGCCCGTCGGTCACGACGGGCGGCGCCCCGGCGGGGCCGGCCGCACGGACCGTCCGGGTCTCGGACGGGTCGGCCAGCGCCTCCCCGCCGACCCACTCGCCCGAGTCGGCGAGTTCCTTCATGAGCCCGTCGACCTCGCCGAACAGCGCGGTGCGCTCGTCCTCGGTCAGTTCCTCGACGAAACCGGGCCGATTGAAGATCAGCAGCATGTACTTCACGAGTCATCGTCTCCTTTGTTCGCGTCGTGCCGCCGCGGCCCGGCGGCACGTCCGGCCGCCGCGTTTCGGCGGCCGGCACGGAAGGATCGGAGCCGGGGCCGCGTCCTCGACATTCTCTCCAGAAAATCTTCTAGGACGCGTCGTGCAGGCCGCCGACCTCGGCGCACAGGGCGGTGAAGGCGAGCGCGTCCGGCACCTGCCCGGCGAGCGCGGCCAGCGTCGCGCCCGGCGCCGTCACCGACACGAGCCCGTTGTCGATCCCGACGTCCCGGACGGATCTCCACGGCAGCCGCTCGCCGTCCTTCTCCACACCGTCCAGATCGACCGTGAACGGCCCGAGCCGCACGATCTCGCCCGTCCGGACCGATTCCAGATGCCGCGCGACCGTCCGGTCGGTCACCTCCGCGGCGACCGCCTCACCGAGTTCCCGCACGTCGGGCAGCGGATCGCCGAGCCACAGGACGCGTCCGTCCGCCGCGGCGACCGTGAACCGCCAACGGACGCGCGAACCGTACTGGACGCCCGAGACCGTCACCGACACCAGTTCGTCCCACCCGTACTCGACCGCGTCGCTTCGCATCCGGACGGCCACGCCCTCGATGTGCAGGACCGCCACGCGGACGCCCGACCACAGGCCGTCCCGTCCGGCGATCCAGCCCGCGCGCCCGCGTACGCCATGCCGAGCAGCGCCGCGGCCGTCCCGAGCCCCCACCGGCCGGTGACCAGCGCCCACACCGCGAGCGGGGTCAGCAGCGCCGCGGCCAGCACCGGGACGCGGCAGCCAGCCCAGTGCGGCGCGCCGGGCCGGACGCCGCGTCGAACGTCCGGACGGGTGCGCCGAGCCGTCCGGCTCCCCCGGAGACCACCACCGCGCTACCCGGCCGGACGGCGCCGGACCCGCGGGCATGCGCGCGCCCCGCGCCTGCGATCTACTGCACGCTGCACGGGATCGCCCCTCCCTACTGAACGTTTCTCCATACCGTACGTCGAGGCCCATAACGTACGCAGCGCGAGATGATCACGGTGAAGTGGGCAGTCTGCGGCGCCCGGGCTGGCTAACCTCGCTGGAGGATCACCCACAAGGCGCACCTCCCCGGAACGAGAGCCATGCCAACCGACCCCGCCACGTCCGCCACAATCCGGTCCGGCGGCCCCCGCTACACGCGGGGCCAGCGCCGGCTGCTCACCGCGCTCGCCGGGCTCGTCGTCGCCGCGCTCGCCGCCGGCGCCTTCGCGCTCACCTACGACACGCTGCGCGACCTGGCCGTCGCCGGGCGGGTGGACGAACGCTGGGCGCCGATCTACCCCGCGATGGCCGACGCGCTGATCACGATGACGCTGCTGTCGCTCGCCATCACCCGGGGCGCCCGCTGGTTCACGCGGCTGCTGCGCTGGGCCCTGCTCCTGCTGCTCGCCGCCGGACTCGCCGCGCTGGCCGTCCAGGACGCCGTGTGGGGCCTCGACCCGCTGCCCGACGACCGGGTCCGCGCGGGCGTCGCCATCGCCCCGCACGTGACGCTGATGATCGCCGTCTGGCTGTGGATGACGCTGTTCAAGCAGATCCGGCTGGCCCGGCCCGGGGGCGACGCCGTCGAGGTCGTCGAGACGCAGCGCGGCCACGTCAAGGTCCTGCCCGCGCTGGAGGGGCCCGCCGAACCCGACGAGGCCGCCGGGGCCGACGAGGCCGCGCGGTCGGCCGGTCTCGACATCCTGCCGGGCGTGGCGCCCGCACCGGGCGATGCCGGTTTCGATATGGGGCGCGGGGAGGTGGAGCGTATGGACGTGGCGCGTATGGATGTGGCGCACGTCGATGTCGCCCGGGTGCCTGCACCGGCCCCGGCTCCGGACCTCGCACCGGACGAACTCGCGTTCGACGAACCGGAACCCGTGTTCGACCGCGCCTTCGGGCCCGTGGGCCCGCACGTCGACGAGCGGGGGCGCGGACCCGTCCGGCGCTCGAACCCCCGGCCGAACCCGAGCCCGAACCCGCGCAGCACGACCGCACGCCGCACGACCGCACGTGGACGGACGAACCGCCGCGCGCGCACGTCCCCGCACCGAGGCCCGAAGCCGAACACGTCGACGACCCCGCGCGGGACGACGCACTCCCGGTGGAGCAGGGGGCGGCGTGGGACGAAGATCCGCACCCGGAGCCCGAGGCGCCCCGGGGACATGACCGGACGCCCGGGTACGAACCCGCGTGGACGGACGAGCCCGCGGCCGAACCCGCCGCCGAACCCGCGGAGCCGCCGCGCCCCGCCCCGGCGCTGCTCCCCACGGACGTCGAGGTGGCCCGCGCCGCCGGCGTCCGCCCCGCGACGCGCGCCCGCCCGCCCGCACGACCCGTCCCGACATCGTCGTAACGGGGCTGGACGATCACGACTCCGAAACCCCCGGCGCCGACCGCGGAAGACCCCGACGCCGGTGGGCCCGTGGACGAGGACCCGGACGACCGCTGGGAGCCGCACCCGCCGCCGTCCGAGAACTTCCGCAGCGGCCCCACTCCGCCCGCCGGCTGACGGCCGCCCGCGGCCCGTTCACGGGCGCCATCGCGGGTAGGTCTCCGGCATGGTGTTCGAGCGGCTCGTCGACGACGCCGCGCTCGCCGCGCCCGGTACGCCCGCGGACGAGGCGTTGCGCGCGTACCGGGCATTCGCGGAGCGTCCCCCGGCGGGACGGCTGCGGTGCCCGGTGTCGCGGCTCGCCGAGCTGCGGCGGCACCTGGTCCCGGAGGACCTGCTCGATCTCGCGGTCGTCGCCGACGCCCGGACGGACGACGCGCTGCCGGGCGTCCTGGACGGCGTGCGCGGCGAGCCGCGGGTGCGCCCGGTGTCGGTGCACGCGGCGCTGCCGCCGGACGCCGACCAGGCGCGGGCCACCGCCGTGGCGATCGCGCGGCTGCCCAGGGACGCGCCCGTGTTCATCGGTGTCCGGCACCGCCCCGGCCGGCGGGCGTCCCTCGACCGGATCGCCGCCGCCCGCGCCCGGGGCGTTCCGCTCGGGGTCGAGTTCCGGGCCGAGGAGGCGGCCGAGTTCGTCCCGGCCTGCCTGGAGCGCGACCTCCCGTTCACGTGCACCGCCGCCGACGCCTCGCCAGCGCTCCTCCTCCGCGTCCTCCTCCTCACCGCGAACGCCCGAACGTCCCCCGGGCCGTCTGCACAGGACGGACGCGCCGACCGCGCCTCGCCGCACAACGACCGGACGGCCGCCGCGCCGGACGCTTCGTTCCGAGCCCGTTCGGACGGCTGCGAGGGGCTGATGGAGCGGGTTCGGGGGCTTGATCGCGATGCCGTGGGGGCGGTGCGGCGGGTGTTCGTGGGGTTCGCGGTGCCGGATGTGGCCGCGTTCCTCCGGGGGCTCGATGATCTCGGGCCGGTCAGAACGCGCGACATTGGGGAACATCTGTCTCCATGACGACCGAATCGTGGGTGGAGAGCGCCGCGGACGGCGGGTTCGGCATCGAGAATCTGCCGTACGGGGTGTTCGCGCGGCCTCGGGAACTGCCGCGCGTCGGGGTGGCGATCGGCGACCGGGTGCTGGATCTGGCGGGGCTGGCGGCGGACGGGACGATCGACGGCCGCCGCTGGTTCGCGTCCGGGTCGCTCAACGCGTTCATGGCCGCCGGACGTCCGGCATGGCGGGCGAACCGGGACAGGCTGGTCCAGCTGCTGACGGACGCGGCCTTCCGGGAGCGGGTGCGACCGCATCTCGTGCCCCTCGGGGACGTCGAGTTGCTGCGGCCGTTCGAGGTGGCCGACTACGTCGACTTCTACTCGTCCGAGCATCACGCGACGAACGTGGGGCGGATCCTCCGCCCGGACCGGGCGGCCCTCGGGGCGAACTGGAAGCGGCTCCCCGTCGCCTACCACGGACGTGCGGGGACGGTGTACCCGTCGGGGACGCCGATCGTGCGGCCGTCCGGGCAGCGGCGGACCGGCGACGAGGACGAGCCGGTGTTCGGCCCGTCGCTGCGGCTGGACTTCGAGGCGGAGGTCGGGTTCGTGGCCGGCGTCCCGTCGGGGACGGGACGGGGCGTGCCGACATGGGCGTTCCGCGACCACGTGTTCGGGTTCGTCCTGGTGAACGACTGGAGCGCGCGGGACTTGCAGGCGTGGGAGTCGCAGCCGCTGGGGCCGTTCCTGAGCAAGTCGTTCGCGACGTCGGTGTCGCCGTGGGTGGTGCCGGTCGCGGCGCTGGAGGCGGCGCGGGTGGAGCCTCCGGCGCAGGATCCGGAGCCGCTGCAGTATCTGCGGTGCGACGAGCCGTGGGGGCTGGATCTGCGCCTGGAGGTGCTGATCAACGGACGGGTCGCGGCGCGGCCGCCGTTCGCGTCGATGTACTGGACGTCGCCGCAGCAGCTCGCGCACGCGACGGTGAACGGGGCGCCGCTGCGGACGGGCGACCTGTTCGCGTCCGGGACGGTGTCGGGCCCGGAGCGGGCCCAGCGCGGGTGCCTGCTGGAGCTGAGCTGGAACGGCCGGGAGCCGCTGGAGCTCGACGGCGGGATGCGGCGGGCGTTCCTGGAGGACGGCGACACGGTGACCGTGCGGGCGTCCGCTCCGGGAGCGGGCGGCGCGACGATCTCGCTGGGCGAGGTGTCGGGGACGGTGCACCCGCCGCTATGACGGTGCCGGTCCCGACGGTGCGACCGCCGCTATGAGCGCGGGACGACGAGGGCGTTGGCGATCGCGGCGAGGCCCTCGCCGCGTCCGGTGAGGCCGAGCCCGTCGGTGGTGGTGGCCGAGATCGACACGTCGGCGCCCGCGAGGGCCTCGGCGAGGGTCTTCTCGGCCTCGTCGCGCCGCTTGCCGATCTTCGGGCGGTTGCCGATGATCTGGATCGCGACGTTGCCGATGTCGTATCCGGCCTCGTCGACGAGCCGGGCGACCTCGCGCAGGAGTGTCGCACCGGACGCGCCGGACCAGCGCGGGTCGTCCGTCCCGAAGACGGCGCCGAGGTCGCCGAGGCGGCAGGCCGACAGGAGCGCGTCGCAGGCGGCGTGCGCGGCGACGTCGCCGTCGGAGTGCCCGGCGAGGCCGTGGCCTTCGCCGGGCCATTCCAGCCCGGCGATCCACAGCGGTCGGGGTTCCGACGAGAACGGGTGGACGTCGACACCGACGCCCACCCGGGGAAACCGTGCGTTCAACTCAGCCGGCCAGGACCTCGTCGAGCAGCGCCTCGGCCTTGTCCTCGTTGGTCTTCTCGGCGAGCGCGAGCTCGCTGACCAGGATCTGCCGCGCCTTGGCGAGCATGCGCTTCTCGCCGGCCGACAGGCCCCGCTCCTTGTCCCGCCGCCACAGGTCGCGGACGACCTCCGCGACCTTGTTCACGTCGCCGGACGCGAGCTTCTCAAGGTTCGCCTTGTACCGGCGCGACCAGTTGGTGGGCTCCTCGGTGTAGGGTGCGCGCAGCACCTCGAACACCTTCTCCAGACCCTCCTGGCCGACGACGTCGCGGACACCCACGTCCTCGACGTTCTCAACCGGAACCTGTACTGTCAGGTCGCCCTTGTCGACCTTCAAGACCAGATAGGTCTTTTCCTCACCCTTGATGGTGCGAGTCTCGATGGCCTCGATCCGAGCAGCCCCGTGGTGGGGGTAGACGACGGTGTCGCCGACCTGGAAAGTCATGTGACAAGTACCCCTTCCGCTGCAACCAGGATAGCACGGAAACCGGTGAGGCCGTACCGGCCTTGATGGCATATGCCCAGGTCAACCCCCATATTGGGCCATTGACAAAGCCCGTTGATGATGCATCGGCCTCCTGTTCCGCCCACCGAACGCGACCGCGCGGTGACTCCGCCGCGGCCCGGGCGCCGTTATCGGGTGGGCCGCCCGGACGGCAAGACCCCCGGCCGGACGAGGCCGGAAGAAGGCTTCGATGGTTCGGCCGCAAGCACCCCATACTGGAAGGTGAGCCTCCCGCGTGGCGCGGGTACGAAGCGCCGGAAGGGCCCCAAACGGGACATCCCCGCGGAGGCGGCCGACGGTCCCCGGCGGATCGAGGATGGTGATGGCGGCGTGAGGTCGGACGGCGACCCCGACCCGGACGACTACGGTCTCCCCCGGGTCGACATCGTGGTGCCCGACGACGCCCGCGAGCTCGACCGCGACGTCGTCGCCTACCGCCGCGAGGAGCGCGGCGACGCCGCCGCGCCCGGGCCCGCCGGGTCGCCCGTCCGTTCACCCGGTTCGGCGTCGCCGTCCCGCTCATCGCGGGCGCGCTGCTGGTCGCGCTGGTCAGCGGCGTGCTGATGACGGTGTTCGGCCCGCAGCCCGCGCCGCGCCCGACGACCGCGCGGCTCGCCCCCGACCCGACGGCGAGCCCCGGCGACGTCGGCGGCCTGCTGCCCGCGGGGAACGTCACGCTGGCGGACGGGTCGGTGAAGCCGCTGCGCGAGATGCGTCCGGGGGTGATCGGCATCGTCCCGCCCGGTTACCGGTGCGGCCCGCTGGTCGCCGACATCGCCGCGCGCACGCGCGCGAACCAGCTCAACTTCTGGCTCGTCGCCGATCCGCGCACCGCGGGCGACCGCGAGCCCGTCCCGGTGAAGGACGTCAGGGAGTGCGCGGGCACCGCGCACCGGGGCACCCCGCTGGTCGTCGAGGACGAGCGCGGCCTGCTGGCCGGTACGTACACGCCGAAGCCGGGCGCCGCGATCACCACGGTTTTCGTCGAACCGGACGGCGTCGTCGCCGATGTGGTTCCGAACCAGAAATCGGGCAAGGATCTGGACCAGAAGATCAAGGATCTGACGGTCGGCTGAGATCTCCGGCATTCCGGACGACCCGGGGCGGGCGTCGTCGGCGTGTCGGTACCCCGAAGCGGGGGTCGCGGGCGGGCCTCGCTACGCTTCCTCTGGCGTATCTCACGCCGATCTTCCGATCTCAACGCCTTATCCACGAGGAGACCGTCGCCGTGATCCGTAACAGCCGTCGAGTGGCCACGCTCGCCGTCGCGGGCCCCGTCGCCATCGCGCCGGTGATCTCCGGCTGCGGCGCCGGCACGACACCGCAGAGCGCCGCGCCCACGCGGCTCACCGACGGGGTGAACGCCCAGCTGCCCGCGGACGGGGCCGCGCAGATCTCCCTCCGCAACATGTTCGTCCTCGGCCCGCAGGCGGGCGCGCCCGTGCCCCAGGGCACGTCCCTCGCGCTGTACGGCGTCCTGATCAACCAGGTCGAGGGCAAGGCCGACACGCTCGTCTCGGTCAGCTCTCCGCTGTTCTCCGGCGCCCGCATCGAGGGCGGCTCGCTGGACCTGCCGGCCGCGGCGCCGGACGGCCTGGGCGGCACGGCGAAGCTGCTCGGCCAGGGCGCCCCGACGCCGGGCCCGACGAACCCGCAGCAGCCCGGCGGCGCGCAGTCCCCGACGTCCGAGCCCACCGGCCCCGGCTCGACCGCCGAGCCCACGCAGTCGCCGACGTCGGAGAACACCGCCGAGCCGCCCCCGACCCCGCAGCCGTCGGGCGCGACGCACCCGATCGTGGTGCTGGAGGGCCTGAAGCAGCAGCAGCTCGCGGGTTCGCCGGTTCCGATCCGCCTGCAGTTCAAGAACGCGGGCGCGATCGAGCTGCGGGTCCCGATCGTCGCGCAGCAGGAGGAGTACGCGACGTACCCGCTGGTCAGCCCGACGCAGCCCGCGCAGCCGGGCACCGAGAGCCCGTCCCCGAACACCGAGCAGACGCCCGGCGGCACCGAATCCCCCGGCACGGAGCAGACGCCGGGCACGGAGCAGACGCCCGACGGGTCGGAGACCCCCGCCACGGGCGAGGGCGAAGCGGCCGGTCACTGACGGACGCGCGAAGGCACGACAGAGGCCCGGACGGCGAGCGCATCGCCGTCCGGGCCTCTTCACGTTCGCGGCGGCCGGGGCCGCCCGGGCGCGAGGCCCGCCGATCAGGGCTCGAACTTGTAGCCCAGACCGCGCACGGTCACGATGTAGCGCGGCGTGGACGGCGCCTCCTCGATCTTGGCGCGGAGCCGCTTGATGTGGACGTCCAGGGTCTTGGTGTCGCCGACGTAGTCCGCGCCCCACACCCGGTCGATGAGCTGCATGCGGGTCAGGACGCGGCCGGCGTTGCGCAGCAGCACCTCCAGCAGCTCGAACTCCTTCAGCGGGAGCTGGACGGGCTCGCCGCCGACGCTCACGACGTGCCGTTCGACGTCCATCCGGACGGGCCCGGCCTCCAGCGTCGCGGGCATCGGCTCGGGCTCGTCGCCCTGGCGGCGCAGGACGGCGCGCATGCGGGCGATGAGCTCGCGCGGCGAGTACGGCTTGGTGACGTAGTCGTCGGCGCCGAGTTCGAGCCCGACGACCTTGTCGACCTCGCTGTCCTTGGCCGTCAGCATGATCACCGGGACGTTGGACTTCGTGCGCAGCTCCCGGCAGACCTCGGTGCCGGGCAGCCCGGGGAGCATCAGGTCGAGCAGCACGAGGTCGGCACCGTTGCGCTCGAAGATGTCCAGCGCGTCGGGGCCGGTGGCGGCGACGGCCACCTCGAAGCCTTCCTTGCGCAGGTTGTACGCCAATGCGTCGCTGTACGACTCCTCGTCTTCAACGACGAGAACGCGGGTCACGGTGTTGCCTCCCGGGCGGTTTTCAGGGCGGCGGGAACGAACGGGTCGAGCAGCGGGAGCCGGATCGTGAACGTCGACCCGGAGCCCTCCTTGCTCCACACCGTAACCTCCCCGCCGTGTTTGCTGGTGACGTGCTTGACGATGGCGAGACCGAGGCCGGTGCCGCCGGTCTGGCGGGAGCGGGCCGGGTCCACCCGGTAGAACCGCTCGAAGATCCGCTCCACTTCGGCCTCGGGGATCCCGATGCCCTGGTCGGTCACGTTGAGTTCGACGAACCGGTCCTCGCACCTGCGCGTCGACACGACGACGCGGGTGTGTTCGGGGCTGTAGGCGACCGCGTTGTCGACGAGGTTGCGCAGCGCGGTGATCAGCAGTTCGGTGTCGCCGCGGACCCGCAGGCCCTCGGTGCCGCCGATGGCCAGTTCGATGTCCTTGCTGGACGCCTTGATCTGGCAGCGGTCGACGGCCTCGGCGGTGACGTCGTCCAGCGGGACCGGCCCGAGGTCGGGCAGCGGCTCGTCGCCCTGCACCCGGGAGAGGGTCATGAGGTCCTGCACGAGGTGGTTCAGCCGGACGGACTCGATCTGCATCCGCCCGGCGAACCGGCGCACGGCGTCCGGGTCGTCGGCGGCGCCCTCGACGGTCTCGGCGAGCAGCGACAGCGCGCCGACGGGCGTTTTCAGCTCGTGGCTCACGTTGGCGACGAAGTCGCGGCGGATCGCTCGGTGCGCCGCATGTCGGTGAGGTCTTCGGCGAGGACGAGGACCAGTCCGTGCGTCCCGAGGGGCGCGACGCGCACGGCGAACCAGCGTCCTTCGGCGCGCGCGCGGAGACGGGACGGGACGACCTGTATCTCGGTCTCGCGGATCTCCCCGTCGCGGCGCACGAGGCGTGCCATCGCGAGCAGTTCGTCGACGACGAGCCGGTCGCCGCTGACCAGGCCGAACGCCCGGGCGGCGGAACTGGCGCGCAGGACCCGGTCCTCGCCGTCCACGACGACCGCCGAGGAACGCAGCACGCTGAGGACCGACGCGATGCCCGGCGGCATGCCGCTCACGGGCGTCGCCGGGGCCACCGTCCGCTGGGCTCGCTCGCTCACGCGCACCGCCAATCCCGTCGCGAGCCCTATCGCGAGCCCGGCAAGCCCGACCAGGCTCGCGACAATCTCGACCTCCACACCTCGGATGGTAAGCGGGCATCGAGCCCAAGTAGTCCCAACGTGCAGGTCAACGCAGTGTCGTTCCCCGAAAGTTCACCTTCTTATACGGACGGATTCACGCCGGCAAGGCATGCTGTTGCGTGGGTGAGTCCGCTCACCGCCCCCAACCCTCCGCCGTTTTCTCCCAGAGGATCCCAATTGCGCGACGCCTACCACGAGGAGCTCGACGCCCTCAGCGACCAGCTGGTCGAGATGACGCGGCTCGTCAGGTCCGCGATGGCCCGCGCGGTGACCGCTCTCCTGGACGCCGATCTGCGGCTTTCGGAGGAGGTCATCAGCGCCGACGAGCACGTCAACAAGATCGACGCCGACATCGAGCAGACGGTGTTCGACCTGATGGCGCGGCAGCAGCCGGTCGCCGGTGACCTGCGCACCCTGATCACCACGCTGCGGATGAGCGGCGACCTCGAACGGATGGGCGACCTCGCCGTCCACATCGCCAAGACCGCGCGCCGCCGCCACCCCGAACCGGCCGTCCCGCCCGAGCTGCAGGCGACCGTCCTGGAGATGGGGCAGATCGCCGAGCGCATGATCGCCAAGGCGGGCAGCGTGATCGCGTCGCAGGACGTCGAGATGGGCCTGGAGCTCGACGCCGACGACGACCAGATGGACCGCCTGCACCGGCGGCTGTTCGACAAGCTGCTCTCCCCCAAGTGGAAGCACGGCGTCGAACCGGCCGTCGACATCACCCTCGCGGGCCGGTACTTCGAGCGGTTCGCCGACCACGCCGTCCACGTCGCCGAGAACGTCGTGTACCTGGTGACGGGCCAGCGGCCCGAGGAGATCAACGACATCGCCTGACGCGCGCACGGCGCGGCGCGCTCCGCGAACGGCCTCCGGAAAGCCCGCGGGGCGGCCCCGGGGGCCGTTAGCCTTTCGGAGCCGTATCGGACGTTGCACGGAGGGTCAGGGCCGGTGGAGCCGCTGCAGCCGGACGATCCGCGCGGGATCGGCCCGTACCGGATCGCGGCGCGGCTCGGCGCGGGCGGCATGGGCGTCGTCTACCTGGGACGATCGCGCGGCGGGCGGCCCGTCGCGGTCAAGGTCGTGCACCGCCGGTTCGTCGGCGAGGAGCGGTACCGGGCCCGGTTCCGCCGCGAGGTCGACGCCGCCCGCGCGGTCGCGGGCGCCTTCACCGCGCCGGTGCTGGACGCGACCCGGACGCCGCCACGCCCTGGCTCGCCACCGCCTACCTGCCGGGCCCGTCGCTGCGGGAGGCGGTCGACCGGGTTCGGCCCGCTGCCGCCGGACGCGCTGGGCGGCTCGCCGTCGGGCTCGCCGAGGCGGTCGCGGCGATCCACCGCGGCGGCCTCGTGCACCGCGACCTGAAACCGGGCAACGTGCTGCTGACGGCGGACGGCCCGCGCGTGATCGACTTCGGGATCGCGCGGCCGGAGGGCGCCACCGCGATCACCCGGGCGGGCGCGCCCATCGGCACGGCCGGGTACATGGGCCCCGAGCAGGTGCGGGGCGAGCGGGTCGGCCCGCCCGGCGACGTCTTCGCCCTGGGACGACGATCGCGTACGCGGCGTCGCGCGTCGAACCGTTCGGGACGGGCCCGGCGCGCGCCCGTCACCTGCGGGTACTGACCGGCGACGCCGACCTGCGCGCCGTCCCGGGGCCGTGGCCGCGCGACCTCCTCGCGTCCTGCCTGCGGCTCGAACCGGAGGCGCGCCCGTCCGCGGCGGAGGTGCTGGACGCGCTCGGGCGGCCGGGCCCGGACGAGCCGTCCCTGCAGGGCGTCGGGTGGCTGCCCGCGCCGGTGGCCGCCGTGGTCGAGCGCCGCACCACCGAAGTCGTCCCGGCCGCCGTCGCGGCCGCGCCGTGGCGTCCGGGGCGCCGGACGTTCATCACGGGGATCGGCGCCGGGGTGCAGACGGTCGCGGCGGCGGCGAGCGTCCCGCTGACCGGCGGCACGGCCGACGGCGGCGAGACGGAGGCCGCCGCGGACCCCCCGGAGCCGCCGCCGCGGGGCGTCCCGAAGTGGAAGTGGCGGTTCCCCGGCGAGAGCGTCGGCCTGCGCCCGGCGGGCGGCGTGGTCCTCGCGAGCACCGGTGAGGACGACGCCCGCGCCGTCCACGCGCTGGACCCGCGCACCGGCGAGGTGCTCTGGGAACGCGCGAACGCCTACGCCACGGTGGCCGGTGACGACGTCTACCTGGCCGAAGACGACCGGGTGCGGGCCGTCCGGGCATCCTCGGGCGACACGCGCTGGACGTACGATTTCGCGTTCGGCGAGGGCGGCGTGCAGGCGGCGTCCGGATCCGTGGTCTGCTTCGGCATCTCGGGCGAACAGTCCCGGATCGGGGCGCTGAGCAGCAAGGACGGGCGCCGCCGCTGGACGTCGGAGCCGTTCGACCGCCTCGCCGAAGCGTTCGCCGGCGACGACCTCGTGGTGGCGGCCGCGCCCACCGGACTGACCGCGCTGGACGCCGAGACCGGACGGCCCCGCTGGACGTACCGGATCGACAACGGCGCGCACCTGGTCATCGACCGCGGCCTGGTCCTCGCCTGGGACCGCCTCGGCACCCTGCACGCGCTGCGCGCCGCCGACGGGCGTCCCGCCTGGAAACACCGGAACACGAGCGCGCTGACGATCCTCCTCGACGAAAACCACGTCTATCTGGAGGAAGCGGACGGCGTGGTCGTCGCGCTCGACACCGCGACCGGACGTCCCGCCTGGTCGCGCCGGATCGCGCACTTCGACGACGACCCCCGCGCCCAGGCGACCATGCTGTGCCTCGACGGCGGAACCTTGTACGCAGCGTGCAGGGACGCCACACTGTACGCATTGGGCGCGGCCGACGGCCGCGTCCGCTGGACCTACCAGGCGGAGGCGATCCGGCTCACCCCTCCCGTCGGCGCCGCCGGGCTCGTGTGCGTCGCGACGAAGGACGGGCACGTCCGGGCGCTCGCCCCGCCGGACACCCCCGGAGGATCACGTGCAGGCCCTTGACCCCGGCGACCCCCGCTCGGTCGAGACGTCCGGACGCCCGTACCGGCTCCTCGCGCGGCTCGGCTCCGGCGGCATGGGCACCGTCTACCTGGGGCGTTCAGCCGCCGGACGGGCCGTGGCGATCAAGATCGTGCACCCGGAGTTCGCCGCCGACGAGCGGTTCCGGGAACGGTTCCGGCGCGAGGCCGAACTGTCCGCGACCGTCGGCGGCGGGTTCACCGCGCCGGTCGTCGACGCCGCCCCGGACGCCCCGGCGCCCTGGCTGGCGACGGCGTTCCTGCCCTCGGTGCCGCTGCGCGACGCCGTCCGGACGTCCGGTGCGCTGCCGCCCGCCGCCGTCCGGTACCTGGCGGCCGGGGTCGCGGAGGCGCTCGCCGAGATCCACGGCGCCGGGATCGTGCACCGCGACCTCACCCCCGCGAACGTCCTGCTGACCGCCGATGGGCCGCGCGTGATCGACTTCGGCATCGCCCGCGCCCTGGACGCCGCCACGATCACGAACTCCGAGACGCCCCTCGGCGCGCCCGGCTTCATGTCCCCCGAGCAGGCCGCCGGGGACCCGATCGGCCCGTCGAGCGACGTCTTCACGCTCGGCGCCACGCTGATGTACGCGTCCACCGGCCGCGAACCGTTCGGCACGGGCACCTGGCACGAACAGGTGCTGCGGCTGCGCTCCGAACGCCCGCGCCTCGACCGCGTCCCCGACGAGGAGCTGCGCGCGCTGATCGCCGAGTGCATGGACCGCGACCCGTCCCGCCGCCCGACCGCCGCGCGGCTCGTCGACCGCCTCGGCGCCGAGCCGGTCGCCTGGCCGCCCGCGATCGCGGGCGAGATCGACCGGGCGCGCGAAGGAGGCCGAGCACCCGCCGGTCG
>NZ_MKJY01000220.1 GCF_001942465.1 Actinomadura sp. CNU-125 | reverse complement strand
CCCGGTAGTTAAGCCTCTCAGCGCCGATGGTACTGCATGGGAGACTGTGTGGGAGAGTAGGACGCCGCCGGACCTTTTTTGCAGGAAGGCCCCGCCGTTTACGGCGGGGCCTTTCTCATTTCTGCGGTGCGGTGAGGAACGCCGTGATGGGGCCCGTGAGTGCGTCTGCGGGCGCGTCGTGGCCGACGCCTTCGAGGATCTGGACTCGGGCGTCCGGCATGATCTCGGCGAGGCGGGCGGCCGCGTCACGGAAGAAGGGGGCGCTCGTGGTGCCGGCCAGGACGAGCGTGGGCACGGTGGCGGCGCGGGCCTTGTCCTTCGGGATGGCACCGCCATCGCCCATGACGGCGTAGTCGTAGGGCATGGTCGGGGCGATCGCCTGCATGCCGGAGTCGGCGCTGATACCGGCGGCCATCTGCTCGGGCATGCCGGTCGACGTCATGAACAGCTTGATCGCGTCCGCACGACGGTCGTCCGCGATGGCGGTGCGGACGGCGTCGGCTTCCGCACGGGTTCGGGCGAGGCTCTCGTCGTCGTCTGGGCCGTACGGCGGTTCGTGCAGGACGAGGCGGTCGACGGGCAGCCCGGCGGAGGCGGCCAGCAGTGCGAGGGCCGCACCGGACGAGACGCCGTGCAGGGACGCCGTCCCGCCGGTGGCGGCGATGAGGGCGGCGATGTCCTCGACTTCGCGTTCCGGTGCGTAGGGGAGCGTGTCGCCGCTTTCGCCGCGTCCCCGGCGGTCGTAGTTGATGACGGTGAAGCGGTCGGCGAGGGCCTTGGCCAGGTCGCCGGTGGTGCGGCGGTCGCAGAACATGCCGCCCACCAGGACGAGCGGCGGGCCGTCCCCCAGGCGGTCGTAGGCGATGCGGGTACCGTCCGCGGAAATCACGTGATCGGTCATGAAGGTATGAGACCGGACCGGCTCCGGAAAATCATCGGAATGGGAGAGACCCGGCCGAATTCGGCCGGGCCTTTTAGAGGAGCGTCAGCAGGGGGTGTTCTTCCACCAGTATTCGCCGTAGTGGCCGCCCCAGTTGACGCAGCTGTCGGTCACTTTGACCGGGCCGGCGTAGTACTTGTACCGGCCGGTGTCACCGCGGAGCGGGCCGGGGTTGGCGTCGACCCAGGCGTTGATCGTGACGTTGTTCCCGATCGAGCTGCCGGTCTTGAACGTGACCACGCAGGCCGTGTTGCCGTTACGGAGGAGGTAGACGCGGGCGTTGGGGCCCTCGCCGATCGCGGCGGAGGCGCGGACGGTGAAGCCGCTGCCGCAGACGCTCTGCGGGGTGGCGGCGTGCGCGGTGCCGGTCATGCCGATCGAGGCGGTGAGAGCCGCGGCGGCACCGATGGCGGCGGTGGCCGTGCGCTTGAGCTTCTGCATGTCGTCTCGCTTCCCCCGCGGCTCCGTGCCGCGGTGCCCCACATGCAAGATCAACTTGATGGCCGTGGCGGCTCGCCGGGACGTCGCTCGGATGATCTACGCGTTAACGCGACGTTGGCGCAGGTGAAACGGCTCAGACGAGGTGGACCTCGACGCCGGCGTCGCGGAGGCGGGCGACGGCGGCGTCCGGGGCCGTCCGGTCGGTGATGACCGCGTCGAGTTCGGTGACGGGGCAGACGAGGCCGAGGCCGGTGCGTCCGAACTTGGCGGCGTCGCAGACGGCGATGACGCGGCGGGCGGCGGCGATGGCGGCGCGCTTGACGGAGACCTCGTCGAGATCGTGGGCGGTCAGGCCGTGTTCGGCGGACAGGCCGCAGACGCCGAGGACGGCGGTGTCGACGCGGAGGGACGCCAGGGACGCCTCGGTGAGCGGCCCCGTGAAGGCGAGGGCGCCCGGGGTGGCGCGGCCGCCGGGGACCAGGAGGCGGACGCCGGGGGCGGCGGTGAGCGCGTTGGCGGAGTGCATGTCGAGGGGGACGACGGTGAGGCGGCGGCGGGCGAGGGTGCGGGCGATCGTGAGGGTGGTCGTGCCGCCGTCCAGGACGACGGCCTCGCCGTCGGTGAGCAGGTCGCCGGTCTTCGCGGCGATGCGCCGTTTGGTGTCGACGGCCTCGTGCTCGCGGACGGCGAAGGGCGTCGCCTCGCCGCGCAGGAGCAGGCTGACGGCGCCGCCCCGGACGCGGCGCAGGACGCCCTGGTCGGCGAGCTGGTCGAGGTCCCGCCGGATCGTCATCTCGGACGCGCCGGTCTCGGCGGCGAGGTCGGTCACGGTGACGTGCTCGGTGGTCCGCAACCGATCGACGAGTGCGAGCACCCGTTCTGAACTTTCCATGTGTTCGATCAAACAGGTTCTGTGTTAGAAACGTCAACATGACGTGGATCGTGTTCGACTACGCGGGTGTCATCAGCCTCTCGCCGCCCCGGGACGCGGGGGCGCTCCTGCCGCAGACCGTCGGTGTCGCGCCGGAGCGGTTCTGGCCGGTGTACTGGGCGCGGCGGGAGCCGTACGACCTGGCGGAGGTGACCGCCGCCGAGTTCTGGGACGACGTGTGCGGACGCCTCGGGGCGCCGGTCGACGCGGATCTGGTCGATGTGCTCGTGACGCTGGACGTCCGGACGTGGAGCCACGTGAACCGGGAGACCATCGGGCTTATGGAGGAGCTCGCCGGGGCCGGGAACCCGCTCGCGCTGCTGTCGAACCTGCCGGTGGAGCTCGCCCGGACGGTCGACGCCCGCCCGTGGGCGGGGCTGTTCCGGCACCGGCTGTTCAGCACCGACCTCCGGCTGGTCAAACCCGACCCGGAAATCTTCCGGACCCTGCTGGCGCGGCTGGAGACCGGGCCGGACGACGTCGTGTTCGTCGACGACCGCGAGGAGAACGTCCGGGGCGCGGAGGCGGCGGGGATTCGGGGCGTCCTGTTCGGTGACGCGGCGGGTGCGCGGGCGGAACTGTCCGGGGCCGGGTTCCTCGGGGCGGCCGGCGCCGCGGCGGGTTAGATCTCGCCGCCGGACAGGACGGTGTCGGCGTCGACGATCCGGTACGCGTAGCCCTGCTCGGCGAGGAAGCGCTGCCGGTGGGCGGCGTAGTCCTGGTCGAGGGTGTCGCGGGCGACGACGGCGTAGAAGCGGGCGCCCTGCCCGTTCGCCTTCGGGCGCAGCAGGCGGCCGAGCCGCTGCGCTTCCTCCTGGCGCGAGCCGTACGCGCCCGACACCTGGACGGCGACGGACGCCTCGGGCAGGTCGATCGAGAAGTTCGCGACCTTCGAGACGACCAGGACGTTCAGTTCGCCCGAACGGAACGCGTCGAAGAGCCGTTCGCGTTCGCGGATGCGGGTGTCGCCCTTGATGACGGGGGCGTCGAGGAGCGCGCCGAGTTCGTCGAGCTGGTCGATGTACTGGCCGATGACGAGGGTCTGCTCGCCGGCGTGCCGGTCGACGAGGGCCTTGACGAGCTTGGTCTTGGTGTCGGTCGTCGCGCAGAAGCGGTACCGCTCCTCGGGTTCGGCGGTCGCGTAGGCGAGACGTTCGGAGTCGGTGAGGGTGACGCGGACCTCGACGCAGTCGGCGGGCGCGATCCAGCCCTGCGTCTCCATGTCCTTCCACGGTGCGTCGTACCGTTTCGGGCCGATGAGGGAGAAGACGTCGCCCTCGCGGCCGTCCTCGCGGACGAGCGTGGCGGTGAGGCCGATGCGGCGGCGGGCCTGCAGGTCGGCGGTCATCCGGAAGATCGGCGCGGGCAGCAGGTGGACCTCGTCGTAGACGACCAGGCCCCAGTCGCGGGCGTCGAAGAGTTCGAGGTGCGTGTAGGCGCCCTTCCGGCGGGTGGTCATGATCTGGTAGGTGGCGATCGTGACCGGCCGGATCTCCTTCTTCGTGCCGGTGTACTCGCCGATCTCGTCCTCGGTGAGGGACGTGCGGCGGATCAGCTCCTGCTTCCACTGGTGCGCGGAGACGGTGTTGGTGACCAGGATCAGCGTGGTGGCCTTCGCGCGGGCCATGGCGGTGGCGCCGACGATCGTCTTCCCGGCGCCGCAGGGCAGGACGACGACGCCGCTGCCGCCGTGCCAGAACGCCTCGGCGGCGTCCCGCTGGTAGGAGCGCAGTTCCCAGCCGTCCTCGGCGAGGTCGATCGGGTGGGCTTCGCCGTCGACGTAGCCGGCGAGGTCCTCGGCGGGCCAGCCGAGCTTGAGCAGGGCCTGCTTGAGGGCGCCGCGCTCGCTCGGGTGGACGATCACGGCGTCGTCGCCGACGCGGTCGCCGAGCATGCCCTTGATCTTCTTCGCCCGGAGCACCTCTTCGAGGACGGACCGGTCGGTGGAGGTGAGGACGAGCCCGTTCGCGGGGTCCTTTTCGAGGCGCAGACGTCCGTACCGGGCCATCGTGTCGGCGACGTCGACGAGCAGTGCGTGCGGCACCGGGTAGCGGGAGAACTTCAGCAGCGTGTCGACGACCTGTTCGGCGTCGTGCCCGGCGGCGCGGGCGTTCCACAGGGCCAGGGGCGTCACCCGGTAGGTGTGGACGTGCTCGGGCGCCCGTTCGAGCTCGGCGAACGGGGCGATCTCCTTGCGGCACTCGCCGGCCTGCGCGTGGTCGACTTCGAGGAGGAGGGTTTTGTCGGACTGGACGATGAGCGGACCGTCGGACACAGGTAAGCAGCCCCCGTCGGGAATCGTGGCTCGGAACGCGGGTGTCCCGCCGATGCACGGTACCCGAGGCTCGGCGGACCCGTAGGGACAACGGCCGGGGGCCGGTCGTGTCTTCCCGGTCAGCCGGGGTCGGTGGCGGTGAGGACGGACGCGAGCAGGCCGGGGAAGCGGGCTTCGAGGTCGTCGCGGCGGAGGGAGAGCAGGTTCTCGCGGCCGGACGGGCGCTGCCAGATGACGCCGCCGTCGCGGAGCACCTTCCAGTGGTGGGTGAGCGTCGACTTGGAGACCCCGTCGAGGATGACGCCGCAGGACTGCTCGCCGCCGTCGGCGAGGGCGCGCACGATGCGGAGCCGGAGCGGGTTGCCGAGCGCGGACAGGACGTTCTCCAGCAGGATCTGGTCGCGTTCGGGGTGCTGAACGATCACGGGGCCAGTCTACGCGACCGTACGACTGTTCGTAAGTTGACGAACTATCGGACTGTACGTATGTTCTCGAACTGTTCGACGGCCGCCGAACGTCCACGTCTCCCTCCCGTGAGAGGTCGTCCAGACACATGCCGTCCATGACCGTGCACCGACCGGGCTGGGCCCTCGCCCTGCTCGCGGCGGCGCAGCTCATCTACTCGCTCGACATCAACATCGTTTACGTGGCGCTCCCCGAACTGGCCGCCGACCTGGGGTTCTCCGAACAGACCCGGCAGTGGGTCGTGTCCGCCTACGTCGTGTTCGCGGGCGGTTTCCTGCTGCTCGGCGGCCGCGCGCCGACCTGCTCGGACGCCGCCGCATGTTCGTCCTCGCGCTGGTCCTCTACGCGGCGTCCTCGCTCGCGGGCGGGCTCGCGGGCGCCCAGGGCGTGATCGTCGCGGCCCGCGCGGTGCAGGGGATCGGCGGCGCGCTGCTGCTCCCGTCCACGCTCGCGCTGATCGGCACGCTGTTCGAGGAGGGGCCGCGGCGCAACCGGGCGCTGGCCGTCTGGGGCGGCGCGGGCGCGAGCGGCCTGACGATCGGCGCGCTGCTCGGCGGCGTGCTCACGCAGGCGTTCGGCTGGCCCGCCGTGTTCTTCGTGAACGTCCCGCTGGCCGGGGCCGTCGCCGCGGCGGCGCTGCTGGTGATCCCGCGCGACGAACGGGACGGGACGTCCCGCCGGTTCGACCTCCCGGGGGCGCTGACCGCGACGGCCGGTGCGACGCTGCTGGTGTTCGGGCTCGTGCAGGGCCCGGAGATCGGCTGGACGGACCCCGCCGTCGGCGGCGCGTTCGTCCTCGCGGCGGCGAGCCTCGCCGCGTTCACGGTGATCGAGTCGCGGGGCGCCGACCCGCTGCTGCCGTTCGGGCTGCTGCGGAACCGCAGCCTGGTCGTCGGCGCGACCGTCACGTTCGTGTTCATGGGGACGTTCGGGGCGCTGCCCTACTTCCTGACCGTGCTGTTCCAGGACGTGCACGGCTTCTCCGCGCTCGAAACGGGCCTGGCGTTCTCGTTCCGTCGGTCGCGATCGCGTCCGGCACGCAACTCGGGGAGCGGATGGTCGGACGGTTCGGCGCGCGGCGCGCCCTCGTGGCCGGGTTCGCCGCCGGGACGGTGGGCACCGCCGCCCTCGCGGGCGGATTCGGCGTCGGAGCGTCGTTCGTGACCGCCCTGCCCGGACTAGTGGTGTCCGGTGTCGGCCAGGGGATCGTGTGGACGGCGATGTGGATCGCCGCGTCCACGGGCGTCGCGCCCGAGCGGCAGGGGGTCGCGAACGGGACGGCGTCGATGACGCTGAACCTCGGGAACGCGATCGGGATCGCCGTCCTCACCGTCGCCGCCGGCACCGGGACCGGCGGCCCCGCGGCGGTCGCGGACGGCGGCCGGACCGCGGTGCTGCTCGCCGCGGCGGGCATGGCCGCCGGGCTCGCGGTGTCGCTCGCGCTCCGCACCGTCCGGACGTCACCGCCGGTGCGCGTGCCGGATCAGACTCCTTCGCCGTAGTAGGCGGGGTCGGAGTCGGAGCCGACGTCGGCGGCGATGAGCAGGGCGATCACGACGATGGCGAGCACGGTGGTGACGCCGAAGATGATCCAGCTCCACATCGTGAGGCTGCGCGCCGACTCCGGATCCCGCTCGACCCGCTGCAGGGCGAGCGCCCGGTGACGATGCCGGGGATGGCGAGGACGTTGCAGCACGACACGACGGCCAGGCTGTTGCAGACCAGCGCGATGATCGCACTGGTCATGCTCGCGGGCTGGTGCGGGACGCCCGGCGGGCCGTAGCCGGGGGCGGGCCCGTAGCCCGGCCCGTAGCCGTAGGACTGTCCGTAGGCGTAGGACTGTCCGTAGGCGCCGTTCGGATCCCAGCCCTGGGATGAGCCGTGGGGGGTGCTGTCCCAGCCCGACGGCGGGGTACCTCCGTATCCGCTCACGCGGCCCTCCCTGTGTGGATCTCCCGGCGCACCGCGGCCGGGGAACCAACCTACCGGCAATAAGGGACATTTCGTTGGACGCGGGAACCCGGGCCCGGGTTCCCGCGTGGGAGGGGAAAGCGCGGCGGCGGCCGCCCCGCGTGTGGTTTCGGCTCCGGCGAGCGTGGGGGGGTTAGGGGGTGTCTAGTTCGGAGACGCCGGTTATCCGGTGGAGGGCGAAGCGGTGGACGGCGGCGCGGGTGGCGTCGTAGCCGGTGAGGAAACCGCCTTCGACGCGGACGGGTTCGACGATGCGGCTGGACGCCTGGCCCTGCTGGTCGAGGTAGCCGATCCAGACGCGGCCGCCGCGTTCGACGGCGGCGCGGAGCCGTTCGACGTCGCGAGCGCGGGGGAGCGGGGCGGTTCGCCGCCGGGCGCGTCGGGGGTCCGGGCGGCGCCGTGCCGGGACGCCTCGTCGCCGGCCCGCAGGGCCCGGACGGCCGCCGCGATCATCGAATCGTCGGCGTGCGGGTCCTGCCGCACGCGGACGATCTCCGCGGTGGGCGGCGGGTCGGCGCGCTGCGCGTCCGGACGGGTGACGATGACGGTGCCGCCGGGCGACTCGGCCACCGGGGCGAGGCCCATCGCGCGCAGGCCGTCCAGCAGTTCGGCGCGGTGCAGGCCGGAGGCGAGGACGGTCGGGGCCAGCCGGTGCAGGCGCAGCGGGTCGGCGCGGCGGTCGGCGAGGATCTCGTCGAGCATCGCGGGGGAGTCGGCGCGGACGTAGGAGGTGAGGGAGCCGACGCGGAGCTGCCCGTGGCGGCGGGCGACGTCGTCGATCAGGTACGTGAGGGGCTGCGGGAGCGGGGTCGCCGAGTGCCGGTCGAGGAGGCCGGTGAGGTCGGCGGCGGTGCGTCCGGCGTCGAGGGCGCGGCGGATCGAGCCGGGGGTGAACCGGTAGACGGTGGCGCCGCCGGTCGATTCGACGTCGGCGGTGAGCGCGAGCTCGCGAGCGAGTTCGGTGACGAGCGGGCCGGGCGCGATCGCGGTGAGGTCGGCCTGGATGAGGATCTCGTCGACGGGTTCGGGGAGGTGCTTGACGAGTTCGGGTTCGGGGTCGTCGCCGGCGAGGAGGGCGCGGGCGAACGGGGCGAGTTCCCCGAAACCGGTCAGGCCGAGGGCGCGGCCTCCCGCAGCGTCCAGCCGAGGAGGCGGTCGCGGAGGGGGCCGCCGCGGCGCGGCCGCAGCCACGCGAGGCGCGCGCGCATGGCGTCCTGACCTGGGACGACGCCGGGTTCGGCGGCGCCGAGGACCTGCAGGACGGCGCGGCGGGTCGCGGGCGCGGTGCCGCGCACCATCGCCTCGCTCAGCGCGTTGATCAGCCGGTCGCGGTCGTCGCGCTCGCCCGCGAGCCCGGCGACGCGGTCCGAGCGCAGCCAGCCGCGGGCGAGTTCGGTCCAGCGGCCCGCGGTGTCGCGCATCAGCCACAGGTCGTAGGCGGGGGTGGGCAGCCACTCGCCGTCGAGGTCGCCGCTGCGGGTGAGCAGGCCCGTGGTGTGCGCGGCCTCGATCAGCAGCGCGGCGTGCCACTCGGGCACGTCCAGCAGCGTCGCGGCGGCGCGCAGGTCGCGGACGGCGAGGCCGCCGCTGCGCAGCACGGCGGGCGGCTCCAGGCCCCAGTGTTCGAGGAGTTCCTCGACGAGCCGGACGGCGGCCGCGGCCTCCCCGGCCGCGGCCCGCACGATCGTGTCGTCCGAGCGGGCGGCGGTCGGCGGCGGGTCGGCGGGGACGAGCGGCGGCGGGTCGGCGGTCACGTCCCGGAACAGGCGGCCGCCGAGCAGGTGCAGCGCGCCCTCGCGGGGGAGGGTGACCGTGCGGTCGTCCTCG